>JBIQLO010000255.1:0-5093 GCA_044464175.1 Planctomycetaceae bacterium
GGCCGCTCCCGTTTTGCGCGCCGCCGAGCCGCAACTGGCGGCTGTGGAAGAACTTAAGACCGAGGCATTCAAGGCCTTGCGCGGTGGTGATTTTGATCGCAGCAACGCGCTCCTGGTCAAGGCCGCTTCGCTGACCAACGATCCGGCCCTCTCGCAGATCGCCACCTGGACCACCCAGTTCGAGCAGCAGCGCCAGGTTTTCACCCAGCAGCGCCACAAGGAGTATCAAAAGGCCGTCGATGACGTGCAATTATTGCTCAAGCACCAGAAGCTCGACTACGCCCTGGACGTCGCCGCCCGCGCCTTTCTTCTGGCTGACAACAAGGACCAGTTTCACGCCGAGACGTGGGTCAAGCAGTTGATTGACCAGGCCATCGAACGCGCCCAGCAGGATGAGAAGCAGGAGCATTGGCTGCGGGCCCTGCGTCTCTACTCGGACTTGGCCGCTCTGGAACCGGCCAACGCGCAGTGGAAGGACCAGCTCAAGCTGGTCACCCGGCGCATCCGCCTGCTGGCGACCTATGTGCCCGATGAGCTCAAGGCGCTTCAGAAAGCCGACGCCGGGGAACGCAAGGAAGTCGATGCCCTGCTTCACCCGGCCACCCGCCCGGCCGACGCCGCCACCACCCAGCCGGCCGCGGAAGAGGCCGATGAAGGCTTCCACACCGACTGGCACGAAACCCTCAAGGGCATCCAGCTGGACATGCTCTGGGATGCCCTGGTCGATGCCCAGCGCAACTACTGGCGCCCGGTCAATTACCGGGACCTGCTGCTGGGGGGCATTAAGGGGCTGCGCACCATTGCCACCACCAACGGGCTGGAAAAGAGCTTTCCGGGTCTGGCCGATTCCCGCCAGAAGGCCGACTTCCTGAGCGCCCTGGACCAGGCCGCCGACAGCGTGCAGAAGGCCGCTTCTCCCAACGATCCGGCCCTGGTACGTTCGGTTCTTTCGCAGATGAAAAGCGCCAACGGGCGCACCGTGAAGCTGCCGGAGGAGGTCTGGGTCAGCGAGTTCGCCGACGGCGCGTTCGCCGAGCTGGACCCCTTCAGCAACATGATCTGGCCCAACGAGATTGAGGAATTCAACAAGACGACCCAGGGGGAATTCAGCGGGGTGGGGATTCAGATTCAAATGGACAAGGATGGGTCGCTGAAGGTGGTCAGCCCGCTGGAGGACACCCCCGCCTTCAAGGCCGGGATCCAGGCCGGCGACATCATCACCCGCATCGACGGCAAGAGCGCCCGGGGCATCTCGCTGAATCAGGCGGTCCACACCATCACCGGGCCGGAAGGGACGCCCGTCATCCTGACCATCCGCCACTCGGACGGCGCGGTGCAGGATTACAGCATCGTGCGCAAGACGATCAAGGTCGCCTCGGTGAAAGGGTGGCGTCACCTGCCCGGCGGCGGGTGGGATTATTATGTCGATCCCCAGCGCAAGATCGGTTACCTGCGCATCACCAGCTTCAGCCGCTCCACCGGCGACGACCTGGCCAAGGCCGTCGACCAGATGAAGGCCGACGGCGCTCAGGGGTTGATCCTGGACCTGCGCTACAACCCCGGCGGGCTTCTGTCGGCCGCCACGGATGTCTGCGACAAGTTCCTCAGGAAGGGAGTCATCGTCTCCACCCGGCCGGATCGGGCCGATTCGCCCAACATGCGCACCCAGATCAGCGCCAAGAACGACGGCGATGAGTTCACCGCCCCGATCGTCGTGCTGGTCAACCAGTATTCGGCCAGCGCCAGCGAGATCGTCTCCGGCGCGCTCAAGGATGACCAGCGGGCCCTGATCGTCGGCCAGCGCACCTTCGGCAAGGGGAGCGTGCAGATGCTCTTCCCGCTGGACGGGCGCCAGGCCTATCTCAAGCTGACGACCAGCCACTATTACCTGCCCAACGGCACCTGCATCCACCGCGAAGAGAACTCCACCACCTGGGGCGTCGATCCTGACGTGAGCATCGAACTGACCCCCGAGCAGATGGGCGCCGCCATCGAAGCCCGCCAGCAACTGGACATCCTGCACGACCAGGCCGACGCCGAACCGACCACCCGCCCGACCAAGGGCCCCCTGCAAACCGACCCCCAACTCGCCGCCGCGCTGCTTCTGCTCCGCGTCCAACTGGCCGGGGCGCAGCTCTAGCATCGGGCGCTTTGGACGGCCGCGTCGAGGCCCGTGGACGCGCTTCAACGCAGATTACCTTCAGTGATGGAGGGGACGCACCGGTGGATCCGGGTCGGCAAGGATGCGGGATATCCTTATGCGCCTCCCGCGACATGCGCGTCTATCCGTCGCCGAATCTCCAATCCATTCAATTCAAACAAACCGCCCGCAGGCCGAGACGATCTTTTTTAGATACGCCTCCTGATCCATTCCCCAGTATTCCTCGCTGAAAATCTCCACCTCGTTGAGCCCCGCGAACCCGCCCGCCTCCATCCACCGGCGAATTTGCTGGATGTCGATGCACCCATCCCCCATCAGTCCCCGGTCCGTCAGCAGGTGCCGCGTGTTCACCCGCCAGTCGCATACATGGAATCCGAACAGGCGATTGTCTCGCCCGGCCAGCGCGATCTCCTGTTCCAAATCCGCATCCCACCAGTCGTGATACACATCCACCGCAACCCCCACCAGGGGGTGGTCCAGCGCCTGCCAGAGAGTCCGCGCCTCCCGCATCCGGTTGATGCAGCTCTTATCGCCCGCGTACATCGGATGCAGCGGCTCGATCGCCAGCTTCACCCCGCATCCCTCCGCCGCCGGCAGCAACGCCGCGATCGCCCCCTCCACCTGCCAACGCGCTTTGCCCAGGGGCAGGCCCGGCTCCGCCCCCACCACCAGCACCACCATCTCCGCCCCGATCGCCGCCGCCTCGTCCAGGCAGCGTCGATTCTCCTCCAGCGCCGCCGCGCGCTGCGCGGCATCGCTGGAGACAAAGAACCCGCCGCGCACCAGCGACGGCACCTTCAGCCCCGAGGCCCGCAGCAGCCGCGCCGACGCCTCCAGGCCCGTCTCGGCGATCAGGTGCCGCCAGACGCAAATCCCTCCCACCCCCGCCGCCGAATACGCCTCGACGCACTGCTGCAGCGACCAGGGCCGGTTCGTCTGCGTATGAATCGCGCACCGGTCCAGGGCGACCCCATTCGCTCCGCTTCGGCGCTGCGCTGCCGCGTCGCTGCGTCGCTTCATCCCTCCACCTCCATCCACCGCTTCTCGCGCCAGCTTTTCATCCCCAGCTCCGCCAGTTGCACGCCCCGGGCCCCCTCGCGCAAGGTGTGGGCCCACGGCTCATCCAGCGCCACGTGCCGCAGAAACAATTCCCACTGAATCTTGAACGCATTGTCGTACGTCACCGCGCTGGGCACCTTCTGCCAGCCCCCGAAGAAGTCGATCGGCTGCTCCACATCCGGGTTCCAGACCGGCCGGGGCGTCTCCGAAAGATGCTGCACGTACACCTCGCGCAGCCCCGCCACCGCGCTGCCATGTGTGCCGTCCACCTGCACCGTCAGCAGGTCATCCCGCCGCACGCGCGTGCACCAGCTTGAATTGAACTGGCAGGTGATGCCGTTTTCCAGAAGGAAGATCGCATAGGCCGAATCATCCGCCGTGGCGGCGTACGGCTTCCCCCGCTCATCCACGCGCTGTGGCAGACCGACCTCGCCATGCGCCACCAGCGACTTGATCGGCCCGAAGACGTTGCCGATCAGGTAGTGCCAGTGGCAGAACATGTCGATCATGATCCCGCCCCCTTCCTGCGCACGGTAGTTCCAGCTGGGGCGCTGGGCCGGCTGGTCGGCCACGTCCCCGGCGAAGACCCAGTAGCCGAATTCCCCGCGCACCGACAGGATTTTGCCGAAGAACCCCTGCTGTTGAAGCATCTTGAGCTTGCGAAATCCCGGCAGCCAGAGCTTGTCCTGAACCACGCCGTTTTTCAATCCCGCCCGCTCCGCCTTTTCCGCCAGGGAAAACGCCGCCAGGCTGGTGGTGGCCGTCGGCTTCTCGCAGTAGATCGCCTTGCCCGCGTTGATGGCCATCTCCACGAACTCAATCCGCTGCAGCGTGCCCGAGGCGTCGAAGAAAACCTCATAATCGCCGTGCCTGCCGTCCAGCGCTCCCTGTACGTCGGT
This sequence comes from Planctomycetaceae bacterium, assembly GCA_044464175.1. GTDB lineage: Bacteria > Planctomycetota > Phycisphaerae > Tepidisphaerales > Tepidisphaeraceae > JBIQLO01. The sequence goes on from JBIQLO010000255.1 coordinate 4,120, forward strand.
TGTGTACTTCAGCGGACGTCCCAGCAGCGGCGGCCCATACTGCTCCGCCAGCGCCTTGAGCTTGCTTTCATTTCGCCCGGTGAGAATCGGATCGGGCATGAGCGTCAGGTCATCGTTGACCCGAATCCCGCCCTGTTTCATGATGGCCAGGATCGAGCGGGCCAGATGCTGGTTGGTGCCCATGCGTCCGGTGACGCCGTTCAGGATGATGCCGATGCGGCGCTGCGTCATGTCAAAACCTCCTGTGATGAGGCCGGCTAGAATAGCAGACCCCGGCGGATTCTCCCATACAATGCCCCCATGAGCATCGAACACCTCCTGGCCCGAAAGGAGCCCGGCCGCCGCCCCCACGGGATGGCGGCGCTCCTCCTGCCCTTCCAGGCCGACGGCCGCATCGCCGTCGAGGCGTTTCAGGATTGCCTCCGCCGCACGGCCGAGGCGGGCCTGACGCCCGCGGTCAACATGGACACCGGCTACGCCAACTACCTCACCGACGCCGAGGCCGACCAGGTGCTCGACTGGACGCGGGCGGCGCTGGGACAACACCCCTTTGTGGCCGGGGCCTATATCGAGGGACGGGAAGGGGAGGTGGTCGCGCTCTACCGCCGGCGCATGGATGCCATCGTCCAGCGCGGCGGCACTCCCATCCTCTTTCAGTCTGCCCGCCTTCACCCCCTCACGGCCGCGCAGAAGGTGAAAACCTACGCCGACATCTGTCGCGGCTACGAGCGGGTAATCGGCTTTGAGCTGGGCAAGGTCTTCGCCCCCAACGGGGAGATCTGGGATGAGGAGACATTCAGGGGCATGCTGGAGATCCCCGAACTCAAGGGCGCCAAGCATTCCAGCCTCGACCGGCTGATCGAACTGGATCGGCTGGCGATGCGCGACCGCCTTCGCCCCGACTTCCGCATCTACACCGGCAACGACTGGGGCATCGACATGATCGAATACGGCAGCGATTACCTGCTGGGCCT
>JBIQLO010000256.1:0-5057 GCA_044464175.1 Planctomycetaceae bacterium
GCCGGGAGACTGCCACTATCTCCCCAGCGGCACCCTGCACGCCCTGGGGGCGGGCATTCTGGTGGCGGAGGTGCAGACGCCCAGCGACACCACCTTCCGCGCCTACGACTTCAATCGTGTCGATCCCACCACCGGCCGGGCACGTCAACTCCACGTTGAGCAGGCGATGGCGTGCATTGACTTCTCCGGGCAAAACGCGACAAAACAGGCGCGGTCGCACACCGCCGGCTTTTTCACCACCGTCACGCGACTCTGCGCCACCCCCTACTTCACGCTGGAAAAGGTGCGCTTCACAGAAGGGGTGCAGGAGCCGGTCCCCTACGACCAGCCGGTGGTCTGGATGATGCTGGAGGGAGAGGCGGAGCTGCGCGTGGAGGGGCTGGCCGAGCCGACGCGGCTCAAGCCCGGCGAAACCGCCCTCCTGCCGGCAAGAATGCCAAACCCCACGCTCAATACGCTCAGCGACTGCGTCTGGCTGGAGGCGACGGTTCGGACGGAAAGTGAATAGGAGCTTGGTACAGAGGGGGCGGTTTCTGTTGGATGACACGATGAGCAAGCGAACGATCGGTTGGTTTCTGACGCTGGTGATGCTGGTCGGCCTGGCGTTTTCGGGCCAGGCGGCCCGGGCCGACGCCCAGCGGATGAAGGAGCTGGTGCCCGACGCCGTGCGCCCGCGCAAGGCGGACCGCACCTATGTCTTTTCCCGCGCCCAGTTCAAATACGGGCTGGAGCGGACCGACTACCTCAGCCGCTGGATCGACCAGCCGCTGTTTGTCGACCCGGCCCTGCGCGGCGACACCACCGAGCGCCAGAGCATCTATTACCCCAGCTTCCGCAAAATCCAGGAGGTCGTCCTGCAATACGGCATGGACGGACTGGGCTTTTTCCCCGAAACTAGCGGACGCGCCCAGGCGTATGAATGGGCCAAGCGCAGCGGATTGAAGGGATTCCATCTGCTGACGGAATTCACGCCCGGCGATCTGAAGCCCGGCCCCGCCACCCCCAGCAAGATGGATGTGGTGAAGATGGCGCTGGACAACCCCGCCTCGATGCGCCTGGATGGGAAGGTGGTCATCGTCTCGTACGTCGCCGACTCCAAGCCGTTGAGCTACTGGAAAAAGACGCTGGGCGCGCTGCACAAACAATACGGCGATAAATTCATCTTCCTCCCGGCGGTCTATCGCTTCGCCGGCAAGTCGCCGGCCCAGTGGCAGGAGAAGTTTTACGCCAACACGATCACGCCCCAGGACATCGAGGCGATCAAGGCCTACCTGCGGGAATGGGCCCGCGCCACCGATGGGCTCTATTACAACTACGTCATCGGGATGAGAACCCCCGAGCGGACCTTTGATCCGGTCGTCTACCGTGAATTTGCCGTGCGCATCCTCAAGAGCGTCATGGCGGAGCCGGAATTCAAGGACAAGTATTTCGCCCTGGCCGCGGCCGTGGGGCATGAGAACGTGACCCGCGTGGGGTACACCACCAGCAGCGACGGCACCAAGACGCTGCGACACTCATTCGAGGCCTCGATGTCCGCCCAGCCGGACCTGATCGACATCCCCGAGTGGGATGAGGAAAACGAAAACACCAGCCTGCGCCCCACCGTCTACAACGGCACCTCCTCCGAGCGCATCATGCGCTATTACACCTCCAAGCTGCGCGGCCAGGCCCCCACCCCCCTGCCGGGGGATGACACGAGCCTGCCCAATCTGATCATCAGCTATCGCAAGCTGCTGACCCTGGGCGAAAAGCTGCACATCGAACTGCTCAACGTGCCGGCCACCGACAAGGGGTCGGCCTACACCGTGCAACTGACCCTGGAGGACCTGGACGGCAAAACCGTCTACACCTCCGATGTGCAGAAATTCCAGGACAATAAACTCACCGACCACACGCTGACACTCCCCAGCGAGACCCTGGCCGCCTATGAATTGCTGCGCCCCAGGCTCCAGATCAAGACGGATCAGCGCACCATCACGATTGAGGATGGGCTGCACTACATCGAGCTGCGCCCCACGTGGAACTGGGACTACAAATGGGTCAAGCAGCCGCTGCGCGACCTGATGCATCCGACCAAGGTTGATTTCCAGGTGGGCCCGCCCGAGGCCGACGGCAAGCAGATGGTCACGGCCACCTTCGCCGCCAATGAACCGCTGGCGTACGTGGAAGTGCTGGACAACGACGACATCGTCTATATCCAGCCGCCGGCCAACGATCCCGAAGGCCAGTGGCGCGAAAACGCCGAGCAGGTGATTCTGGACATCAACTGGCAGTCGCGCAACTCCTCCGCAAAGCCGTTCAGGCTGCAGGGGACGATCGCCTTGAAGAATGGAACGGCGCGCTGGCGGCTGCCGGGCGATCCCAGCAGCAACGCTCGCGATCCATTGAGCCGCGGGCCGATGCCCAAGCTCAACGGCCAGACCCTCTCGCTTGCCGGGCTCAAGGCCAGCAACTGGCGGGGGGACATCTTCCTGGCCATCCCGCGCTCGCAGATCGACCAGGCGGTGCTGGAAATCCATATGCCGGGGCTCTTCGACGGAGAGCTGCCGGTCAAGCGGATCATCGCCGATTCGGTCTATGGCATCCCCGGCCCCGACGGCTTCAACATGGTCATCAGCCGCTATCTGCGGCAGGACCAGATGCCCGATCACCTCAACGCCACCAGCACCCAGTTCCAGGTGCCGGTGCTGCCGGACCTGACCAATTCGGTCCTGCACCTGCAGGCGATCGGCGTCTCCGGCCACCTCTACCGCAGTAAGCCGGTGCTGGCCAACGCCCCGTCGGGCAAGCCGGTGACGGTTGCGGTCTATTCTGAAACCCAGAAGAAGCCGGTGACGGTAAAGGTGGCGTCCAGCCGCGTGCCGGACATCCGTTATGTCTTCAGCCCCGAACACGGCTCGGCGCTGGTCGCCGAGGCCGGGTGCCCCTTCTGGGGGATCCTGGGCGGCTATTTCACGCAAGTGACCCAGCGCGGCGGCGGGGAGTCCAATGACGGCTCGCCGTTCCTCAAGCCGCAGTTCTATCCGGCCGACGCCACCAAGGGCGCCCCGGACTGGGTGAAGACCGACAACGGCGAATACGCCCTGCAATTTGACGGCAAGGGGACCTATGTCACCCTGCCCCAGGGCGTTATCCCGCGCCGGGCAGGATTCACCATCAGCATGGACATCAAGCCCGACACTGTGGAGGGGCGGCAGTTCATCATCGGCAACCGGACCTACTACTTCGGGTCGCTGGTGGTCTATGTGAACGATGGCAAGCTGACGGCCGACTTCCTGAACGAAACCGCCGGGTCCGAGAGGGGAATCAAGTCCGATGTGAGCCTCCCGGCCGGGAAGTGGTCCCATCTGGTGATCCGCTACGACCAGAAGCAACTGATCTTCAGCGTCGACGGCAAGGCCGGCGCGCCGCTGAGCGTGGAAGGGCCGGGCCTCTTCGACACGCTCAGCGTCGTCGGCGGATATGACAAGAGCTGGTTCAAGGGCCAGATCAAGAACCTGCGGATTCAACACACCCCGGCCGCCGGGGAATGAAAGGCAACCATGTGCGTCATTGCCGGCTACATCGGCAACAAACCGGCCGCCCCGATCCTGCTGGAGATGCTCCAGCGCCAGGAGGGGATCGACGCCGGCTTCTACAGCGGCATCGCCACGCTTCATGACGGGCGGTTGCACTGGGAAAAGGTGGTCGGCGATGTGGCCGCCCTGATCGAGCAGACGCCGGCGAAAGACCTGCCGGGCAACATCGGCATCATCCATTCGCGCACCAACAGCGGCGGCGGACGCGAATGGGGCCACCCGTTCGTCGACACGGCAGAGCAACTGGCCTATATCGCCAATGGAGCGCGGGGACAGTTTGATTCCCTCAAACAGCTTTCGGCCGCCAGCGAGGAACTGATGGCCGCGGGCCATCGCTTTCGCAGCGCCCAGCCGGGGGCGGTCGGGAATTATCCGCAGCTGAGCGATGGGCGGTCGGTCCATATGAGCGATGCCCTCTGCCAGGTGATCGCGGCGGCCTGGCAGTCGCTCCAGGGGCAGCCCGGCCGACTGATGCGGGCGATGGCCCAGGCGTACGAACGGTTTCCCGGCGAGATCGTGGGGCTGTCCATCCATGCCGCTCATCCCGATGAAATTGCCGCGGCCCGGCACAACAAGCCCCTGGAGATCGGGCGGGATGCCGACGGGGCGATCTATCTGGCCTCCACCACCCTCGGCTTCCCTTCGCAGGTGCGCTGGCAGATGCGCATGCCGCCCCAGGCGGCCGCCCTGTTCCATCGGGATGGGCGGATCGAGATTCAGCCGCTGGCCTCGTGCGGGCTGGAAATGGGGCCGTTCCCCTCGGCCCTATTGATTGAAGAGCGCGTGCGCCCATTGCTGAAAGTGGGCCATCCGACGACAACCATCGCCCTGCGCGAGGCGATTCGGAACCTCTGGCCGCCGGGCACGCTCGGGGAGCGGGAGATCGCGATTTATGAGCTGCTGGCGGCGTTGCGGCAGGAGGGGAAAGTGCGGCTGGAGAACGTGATGCGCCCGGGGGTAAACGGGCAGGGGCAGGCGCCGCAGACGCAGGTGCATTGGGTGGAATGAGCCGGGCGGGAGGGGCGCATTCATGACCCGCATGCCGTTTTGGCCTATAATCCGGCAATTATGACTGCACCCTATTCCAAACCGGCGATTCGAATGCTCGTGGTGGATGATGATGCGCCCTTCCGGGATCGGCTGGTGCGGGCGCTGGTGGGGCGGGGGTATGAAGCGCGCGGGGCGGGCAATCTGGAGGATGCCCTCCTGGCCGCCCGGACATTCCATCCCCATCGGGCGGTGGTCGATCTGAAGATGCCCGGGCACGGGGGGCTGGATGTGATCAAGGCGCTCGCGGACTTGGATGAGAAAATGCAGATCGTCGTGCTGACCGGCTACGGCAGCATCCCCACCGCCATGGAGGCGGTGCGGCGGGGGGCGATGGACTACCTGAACAAGCCGGCCGACGCCGAGCAGATCCTGGCGGCGTTTGAAAAGGACAAGGCGACGCAGGAGGCGGCCGCCGAAACCACGCCGTCG
>JBIQLO010000257.1:0-5022 GCA_044464175.1 Planctomycetaceae bacterium
GGGGGGAACGGCTCGCCGCATTCCGGGCAGACGCTGTACCCCGCCGCCACCAGGGCATGGCACTTCTCGCATTCCTTCGTGGGCGCTTCGCCCGATCCCTTTGGCTTGTCCGCAGGCTTGAGCATGTCCACCGGCCCATGCCGCATGACGTTGCCGCCATAGTCCAGCACCAGGCAGTCGGTTTTGGAGGGGTGCAGCCGGAACCCGCGACCCACCATCTGGTAGTAAAGCCCCGGCGAGTTTGTCGGCCGCAACAGCACGACGGCATCGACGTTGGGGGCATCGAAGCCGGTGGTAAAGACGTTGACGTTGACCAGGTATTTGAGCTTGCCCGCCTTGAACCGCTCGACGACCGAATCCCGCTCGAACGGCAGGGAATCGCCACAGATGAAATGCGCGTCCTGCCCCAGCGCTTTCAATTTTTGCTCGATATGCTCACCGTGCTTGATGCCGCCGGCAAAAACCAGCACGGAGTGACGATCAGCCGTCAGTTCAACCGACTCCTGGCATGCGGCGTTCACCAGCCAGTCATTGTCAAACAGGGTTTCAACCTCGCCGGCCACAAACTCACCGGCGCGGATATGCAGGCTGGAGGTGTCAACCTTGGTCATGCCCGCCCGTGTTTTCAGCGGGCAGAGCCACCCCTGAACGATCAATTCCTTCACACCTACTTCGTAACATACATGATTCAGTAGGTTGTCCGGCCCGCAAATGCTGCCGCTGGTCATCCGGTACGGCGTGGCGGTCAGACCGATCAGCCGCACGTTCGGGTTGATCGTTCGGGCATCCTTCAAAAACTGCTGGTACATCCCCTCGCCGTCCGGCGGGATCAGATGCGCTTCGTCGATCAGGATCAGGTCGAACCGCCCCAGGTCACACGCGCGTTTGTAGACCGATTGGATTTGCGCCGAGATGATGGGGTGGTCGGTATCCCGGCTGCCCAGGCTGGCCGAGTACGCGCCGACCGACAGCGCCAGCTTGGGGGATTGTTTCCGCAGGGTGTCAACCGCCTGCTCGACTAGTTCCTTGACGTGGCTCAGCACCAGCGCCCGGCCGTTCCAGTCGATGGTATCCGTGCAAATCTGACCGATGATCGGTGTTTTGCCCCCGGCCGTGGGGATGACGATGCAGGGGTTGTCATCCCGCGTGCGCAGGTGGTCGTAAACGGCCGCGACGGCTTCGGCTTGGTAGGGTCGGAGGTTCAAAATGACACCTCCTCTTTGGCAGATTTTCGGGTTCGGGATCGGTTTTCAGATACTGTGGCAGCCGAAAGATGGTCGGGGTTTATGCAGCTTGGGTTGTGGCACAAGTGGTCAATTTCGAGGCCGGCTTCGAGGCTGCCGCCATTGAAGATTAGATAGGCGACCCGATGCGCCCACATGACTTTGCCCAAGGCGCGGACTTGCGGATATCCATATGGGTCGCAGTATCCGGTCCAAATCCAGCACGGCGTGTCGTGGCCAAGGTCTTCTGTGCGAATTTTGGTCAGCAACCGCTGAATGACAGCCAGCGATGGCCTTTCGTAAACCGCATGGGCGCGTTTGATTTTCTTGGGGCGCCAGGTCATTCCCCACCCCCCTGCACCAACCGGCGCACCTTCTCAAATGCCGCGTCAATGTCCGGCTTGCCCCCCGACAGCCGCCCCGCCCGCGTTACTTGGACCAGATCGCGCGCACCGCTTTTTGCAGCGCCTTCGACGGAATCAGTTGCTTTTCCGGGAGTTTCCGAAAAACTGCGAATCCCCTTGGGGTCAGTTGCGTACCCTGCTTTTCCCTGGAAAGGCGGGGTATTTTTGTTGCCATGGCGGCCAGGGCGCAGGCTAAGGCGATCAGGAACAGCCAAGGGGCCAGATCGCGGCCGGGGGCTTGGGACGGCGCCAGGGCAGCCAGCGCGGCGGATCCGGGCGGGGAGGGAATCAGGACATCGGAGGCGTTGAGGGCCACGGGGGGCCCGTTGGGGCGTTCATACAGGCCGGGGCGGCTCTGGGGCAGAGTCTGCACGATATCGGCGGCATAGACCGGTTGGCCGCCGCCCAGGGCATCAAAGACGTTTTTCCAGAAGATGACGAAATCGGGATATTGGGGCCAGTCAGGGGCGTCGATTCCGAGCCAGAGGCGGCGCGGGGTTTCGTGGCCGAGGGCCAGGGCGGGCCGGCCGGCGGAGGAGATGAGCGTCTGCCAATGGCCGGGAGGGAGGGTGGCCAGCCGGGCGGATTGGAGGATGCGGGCCCAGTCCACATGAGCGGTGAGCGGGGACTCGGCGACGCTGGGGGCGCCGGGGCGGGCGGCCTGCGCGGATTGCGGGACATGAGAAGGCACAAGAACCGCGGGTTGATCGGCCGGAGGGGGCACCCCCTCCCCCACCACCGCCACGGTGGCCGGCTCGTCGGAGGCGGGTTGGGATTGGTTATAGACCGTGATCATTCGCCCAAGCTCGGGAGAGGTGATCCCGTGGGCCTGGACGCGGATCGGCCGGTTCTGCCGGACGAGCCAGGCCTGAGCGCCGGCCCAGCCGGAATCATTGGGTTCCAGTTCGGCATGGACTGTCTCTCCCAGGGCGGGGAGATCGACAAACACAGTGCGCTGGCCCGGTGCGGGGGGCAGATCAACGGGCTCTCGGCGCACCACATCGCCGGAACGGAGGGTCAGGGTGGCTTGCCGCTCTCGGGACTGGTTGCGCACGCGGACCATGATCTGGGGATGGGGCTTCAGGCGCGCGCCCAGCGCGGCGATGCCCACCGCTTCCAGCGGGCGATGCGGGGCAAGCTGGATGAGGCGCGGGTTATCGATCTGCAGCGGCTGATCGCTCAGGAGCAGGATCGGGCCGGTCGCTTGAGCCAGCATCGGCCCAATGACCGACGGCAGTAGCGGGTGAGTGTCGATGGCGGTGGGCGCCAAGTTAGCCAGTGCGCCGGTCAATTCGTTGATGCTTGTGTGCACCGGGGCCGCCCCGGGCACCGGGTACAGAATGACGGACCGCCGGGGGCCGAGTTTCTCCAGGAGCGCGGGTTGAAGCCACCGGGCAAGATCAAGATAGCGGGGGATCGGACGTCCGGCCGACATAGTGATGCCGCGATCGACCAGAATGGTCACCGGCCGCGCATCGGTCCGGGCCATCGGCAAGGTCGGGCCGGCCGCGCCGAGGATCGCCAGCAGCGCGGTCATCATCAGCAGCAGCACCATCCCGGGGGGACGGCTCCATCCCCGGCGGCGGGCGCGTGGGGCGTGGGGCAATTGCCAGAGCCGGGCGAACGGCACCGGCACAGGGCGGGGGCGGCGGATGAGCATCCAAAGGACCCATCCCGCCCACGGCAGCAGTCCCCAGAGCCAGAGGGGGGAGGCGAACTCCATAGGTCCCATGATAGGGAGGAGCAAAGCGGCTTTCACTCCGCGGTGCTACTTGAGCGGCTGGACCACTTCGGGCACGACGACGACCTTGTCCAACAGCAGGTAATTGCGTCCGCGGTATTCGGTCACGAAACCGGTGATGCGGAAATGCAGGTCGCGCGAGCTGTTGGCGGCGGCGGTCTGGATCGACATGAGCATGAGATTGGGCAGGAGGATGACGGGGGGGTCGCGCATCGCCTTGCCATCAGCGTCGAAAAGAAACTCGGTCTGGCCGTCGGTGGTCTGGCGGATCCGGCCGGTGCGGTCCACGAGATAGGTTCCCTCGCGCAGGACGGTCTGGGCCGGCGCGCCCGGGGCGACGGCCCCGCCGTTGCTGGTCTTGTCCACTGCGCCGCCCGGGGCGGGGGGCAGGGGCTGGGGGGTGTTCTTGTCGGGGGTAAGGAGGCGGTTGAGCAGTTGATCGGGCGAAGGCTGGGTGGCCGGGCGGGTGGTCTGGGACCAGCCGATGGCCGGGAACAGCAGCGCGGCACAGCAGAAGGGAATCAGGTGTTTTATGGTCATCATCGGTCGCCTTGTCTGCTGGTATCATCGGTTGATCGGCGGGCGGACGTCAAGCCGGGGGCAGGATTCCGGGCTTCAGCGCCTCGGGCTGGGGAGGATGATGATGGAGCCGGGCTGGGCCATTTGGTCCAGCAGGGCTTTATTCAAGGGGCGGGCGGCCGGGCGGGTGGTGGTTGCGCCCATGGGGCGAATATCGATGGTCCCCTGAGGCGGCCGGGGGTTTTGGGGCGCGGTGGCGGGCGCCGGCTCGGCGGGCATTTGCTCGGCGGGCGTCGGCAGCTGTTCAGCAGGCCCGCCCTTTCGGAAATAAAGGGGGACGCGGGCGTAGGCCTGGTTGCGGGCATCGGCGATGGTCAGGCCGGTGACCCCCAGTGGATCGCAGTCGGAAATCACGCGCGGCGGTTGATCGACCGGCAAGTAGGGGATGGCGGTGAAGGGGTGGGTGGAGCGGGGCACCGGGATAAAGCCGAAGGCCCGGAGGGCCGGACGATAGCAGCAGGGGTTGGAGGCCCACTGGAGCAGTTGGGGGTTGTTGCCCCCATAATAGAAGGTATGGCCGGTCGTGGTGCGGTATTGATATTGGACCGGCTGATAGAAGGTCTGGGCCGAGGCAAGCGAGGCCACGGCGACGACTCCGGCCATAAACGCCCATCGAAACATGACACACCTCCGGGGATTTGGAGTGGGGTGGCAGAGCGCGGGCATTTCAGGAAGGGCCGCCCGGGCTCCTGCCGTCCGGCACCTTGGATTATAGCCCGCCGGGTTCGAGAGAGGGAGCGTGGGATTTGGGGCATTGGGTTTGGTTCGTTTCGTAATTTGTCGCGGTGGGATTGGGGTGGAAAACCGCGTTTTTGATAGCGCCAGGGGGGGATTGGGTTTGGGTCGTTTGGGTTTGGATGACAAAATGTCGGAGAGAAGACAGGGGGCAGGAGACGGAGAGGGGTTGGCTGGGGCGGGTTTAGGCACAGGGCTACCCGTGGTGCGGGCAAGGGGGATCGGGATAGGCGGACGGCGGAAGCGGGTCATTGATTAAGCTCCTCTTATTAGCTCCTCTACCTATACGGGGGGCGCTGCGCGGTTTGGTTCCAAAGCGCGCATCGCGATTTCGCAAATC
>JBIQLO010000258.1:0-5012 GCA_044464175.1 Planctomycetaceae bacterium
AGCACCTGATCAGCATTCCCGTCCGCGGAATCGAGTTGCCTCATTTCCGCTACGGCGACAACTCCGGTGGTGTGGGGGCCGGCGATGGCAAGGAAGGAGATGTGGTTGGGCAGGGGCAGGGAAAGAGCCAGGGGGGCACCGAGCCGGGCCAGCACCTGATGGAAGTGGATCTGACGCTGGATGAACTGGCCGACATTCTGGCCGAGGAACTGCACCTGCCGCGCATTGAGCCCAAGGGAAAGCACCGCATCACCACCCAGCGCGACAAGTACAGCGGCATCCGTCGGGTCGGGCCGGAGTCGCTCCGCCATTTCAAGCGCAGCTTCAAGGAGGCGCTGAAGCGGCAGATTATGCTGGGCGACTACGATCCGGATAATCCGGTCATCATTCCCCAGAAGAAGGACATCCGCTACCGCTCCTGGAAAGAGGTCAAAAACCCTCAGTCCAACGCCGTTATCGTCTTCATGATGGACGTCTCGGGGTCAATGGGCGAGGAACAGAAGGAGCTGGTGCGCCTGGAGAGCTTCTGGATCGACACCTGGCTGCGCAAGAACTATGAAGGGATCGAAAGCCGTTACATCGTCCATGATGTGAGTGCGCGTGAAGTGGACAAGCACACCTTTTATCATCTGCGCGAGGACGGGGGCACCAAGATCAGCTCCGCCTTCCGCTGCTGCAAGCAACTGCTCGATTCCCACTATTCCCCCGAGGAGTGGAACATCTATCTCTTTCACTTCTCCGACGGTGACAATTCCTCGGAAATCGACTCGCGGGAATGCGTCAAGATGCTCAAGGAGCACCTCCTGCCGGCCGCGAACATGTTCGGCTATTGCCAGGTGGCCTCGGCCTACGGCTCGGGCAATTTCATCAATGTCCTCCACGAACACCTGCGCAACCACGAAAAGGTGCTCACCAGCCGTGTCAACTCCAAGGATGACATCTACGACTCAATCAAAACCTTCTTCGGCAAGGGGCACTGACACCCCGCCCGCGTTACTGGACCTGCCCGGATGGTTTTTGCCTTCCCCAAAATCGGGGGTATATTGAGACTGTTCGGCGTTTTCCAGCCGAACTCATCCCGGGCGACGGGATAATGGGCCGTTCCGGAAGACCCCCGCCACCGGGGCGCTTGATCCGGCATAGGGTGTTATGTCTCTTATTCTTGGACAAATTCCGGGTCGAGCATTGACGGCCAACGAGGTCCTGTCCCCCTATATTTACGTATTTTACGTGGCGTTCATCGTCGCCTTCGTATTCACGCCGATCATGCGGCAGGTCGCCACGTACTATGGCATCATCGACCGTCCGGACGGCAAGCGGAAAATGCACACGACGGCCGTCGCCTATCTTGGCGGCATCGCCGTTTTTCTGGCTTGGATCGCCGGCCTGGCGGTGAGCCAGTTCCTGCATTTGCATCGCCAGGATCTGGGATTAAGTCCTTATCTGCGCGTCAACTTCAGCCTGATCGCCGGCGGCTCAATTATTGTGCTGCTGGGGCTTTGGGATGACATCCACAAGCTCAATCCCTGGGTGAAAATCGCCGGACAGGTCTTCGCGGCCGCATTCCTGCTCTATGACGGGGTCGGCACCCAGGCAACTGCCGCTCTGTTCCAGCCCGTCGCCACCTGGATGAATCTCTATCTCGGGTGGCCGCACGCCAATGCCTTCCCGGGGTGGTTCATCTCCCTCACCAGCGGCCTGCTGGTCGTGGGCACGGTGGTGGGCTGCTGCAACGCCACCAATCTGATGGACGGTTTGGATGGCCTGTGCGGCGGGGTGACCGCCATCATTGCCGCCGGGTTCCTCTTTCTGGCCGTTCATCTGGCCGCCAGCGGCAGCGGTTTGAGCGCCAACTGGGACGGCCTGCGCGTGGTGCTGGGGCTGGCATTGCTCGGGGCGGTTCTGGGATTCGTGCCCTACAACTTCAATCCGGCCTCCATTTTCATGGGAGACGCCGGCAGCATGTTCCTGGGCTATGCCTGCGCGATCCAGATGATCCTCATGACCCAGGGACAGCATCCCAAGTGGTTCCTGGCCTCCATGGTCATCTTCGCCCTTCCCGTGCTGGACACCGCCCTGGCGTTCGCCCGCCGGTGGGTGAACGGACGCCCGCTGTTCAGCCCCGACCGTTTCCACTTTCACCACCAGCTCCTGGCCCGCGGCTTCACCGTCCGGCAGACCGTCATTCTTAGTTACGCCCTGGCCCTTGGTTTCGGGGTGCTTGGAACCGCCATCGTCTTCATGCGGACCCGGTATGCCGTGGCGGTCTATCTGGTGGTGTTCGGCTCCATCCTCGTCGCCGCGTTCAAGATGGGCATGGTGCATGAGCGATCGGGCGTGGCCCGCCCAAGTGACATCGGCGATGGAAATATCATGGAGCCGGTCCCCGCGGCCCAACGCGCGGCCGTTCTGGAAATCCAAAACCCGCCCCCGCCACCCGCCCTGGCCGGGGCGCTGAAAGAGCCGGTTTGGAAGGAAACGGTTTCCTGATGCTCTCCCCGCCGGGAGAAAATAAGCTATAATTCGCTTCGACCGGCTAACATAGGCCGGCTTGGATTGTCTGATAAGGGAAACACGGGCGCCACGGCAGGCGCCCGGACCGCCGTGACCGTTCGCGGCGGCCGGAAGCTTGGGATGTTAGAATCCGCCGCGGGAAACGCGCTGGCGTCTTTCGCGCGGGATCAATGAAAGTCAGGTTCAACAAAGGAACGCTTCATGGACGTTACGGTGATTGGCTGCGGCTATGTGGGATTGGTGACGGGCACTTGTCTGGCCAGCATCGGCCACACCGTGCGCGGCGTGGAAAAAGATGCGCGCAAACTGAAAATGCTCCAGGAGGGCCATTGCCCCATCTTTGAACCGGGGCTTGTTGAACTGATGCAGGAGAACTTCGCCTCCGGACAACTCCAGTTCACCGATGACGTCAAAGCCGCGGTCAAAAACGCCGAGGTGATCTATCTATGCGTCGGCACCCCCTCCAAGCCGGATGGAACGGTCGATATGACCTATCTGGAATCCGCCGGCAAGGAGGTCTGCGATGCCGTGGCCGCCCAGAATAACGACTGCCTGGTGACGATCGTCGTCAAGAGCACCGTCCCCGCCGGCACCAACCGCAGGCTTTACAACTTCCTGCGGGCGCAGACCAAGGCCAGCGTCCAGGTGGTCTCCAATCCGGAGTTTCTCAAGGAGGGAACCGCCGTCCAGGACTGCCTCCAGCCCGACCGTATCGTGATCGGCGGCCAGAGCCCCGAAGCCTTCCGCGTCATGCGTCGGCTCTATGATCCGCTGGTCAAGCGGGAGGAGAACTTCCTGACCATGAGCTGGGAATCGGCCGAGTTGACCAAGTACGCGGCCAACTCCATGCTGGCCGCCCGCATCAGCTTCATGAACGAGATGACCATCCTCTGCGAGCATTACGATGCCGACATCGAGGATATCCGCAAGGGGATCGGCACCGATAGCCGCATCGGCCCGGCCTTCCTTCGCGCCGGCTGCGGATACGGCGGGAGCTGCTTCCCCAAGGATGTGGCGGCGATGGAGCACATTTCGCGCGCCGCCGGCCACGAAAGCCTCTTCGTCCACGCGATCCAGACCATCAACAAGAACCAGAAACGGCGATTCGCCGACAGGATTGAGGCCAAGCTCGGCCGCCCCATCAAGGGCGCGACCATCGCCGTCTGGGGCCTGGCCTTCAAAGCCGACACCGACGACATCCGCGAGTCGGCCGCCCTGGACGTCATCGCCCGCCTGCTGGAGAAGGGCGCGCAGGTCCATGCCACCGATCCCAAGGCCCTGGAGAACATGAAGCAGATCTTCAAGGACAAGGTGCAGTGGTTCTACGACCCGGTTTCGGCCGCCGCCGGGGCCGACGCCGTGGCGATCCTGACCGACTGGCCCCAGTACACGACCCTCCCCTTCCGCAAGATCGCCGCGACGATGAACCAGCCCATCATCTTCGACGGGCGAAACTGCCTTCATCATGACGTCATGCGGGAAACCGGGTTCCAGTACTACCCCATCGGCCGTCCCGCGGTCGAGCGGGCCAAGACCGCCCGTGCCCGGGAACTGAGTGTGTAGGGATGAGCCATGAAGTTCGGGTTTCGCAAGCCGTCGCTTCGCCGGAGCATCGCCGCCCGCACCTCCGTGAAGCGCTACCTCCGCCATTCGCTGGGTCTCAAGGCCCCGCGCGGCTGGGGGTGGTTGACCAACCCGAAGCAGGCCGCCTACAACCGGATCTACCACCGGACCACCTTCGGCTGGCAGGACTTGCTCAAGACGCGCCGCCGGCGCCGCTCCTCCGCCGGATGCCTCATCGTTATCGCGATCGCCGTCACCGGCACGATCACCGGGCTTTATTTTTAGGGTCCATTCGCGTCGATCCCCCGGGACAATCGCCTGCGGAGAAACAAACTCAATGAAGCAGCGTCCATGGATTCGGCCGTTCCTGGTGGCGGGGGTGTTTTTGGCGTGGGGAGGGATCGCATCCCTCGCGGCCGGGGCCGTCACCCTCGCCGCGCCCGACAGGGCGGCGCCGGTCATCGTCGCGCCGGCCGTCCCCTCGGCCGTGCTGGCGCCGGCGATCGACGACCTCCAACACTACCTGGAGCGGATGACGGGCCGGACGATCCAGATCGTCCAGACCGCCCCCGCCGGGCGGATGGCGATCCAGGTGGGTCTCCCCGACGCCGAATTGCAAAAGGTGATCGACCAGCGCCGCCTGAGCGACCAGGGGTTCGTCCTCGACATCACCGATCAACAGATCCGCATCCTCGGGGCCGGAGATTTCGGCACCCGCTACGGCGTTTATGAGCTGCTGGAACGCATGGGCGTGCGCTGGCTCTTTCCGGGCCAGTGGGGTGAGGTCGTTCCCGCGCCCGGTCCCATTCAACTGGCCGCCGGGCGAACGGTCGATCAGCCGGTCTTCACCATCCGCGAGATGCACCAGTATGCCGTCCGCGCCCCCACCCAGTACGGTGACTGGGCCCGCCGCAGCCGCCAGGCCGCCTGTGGCT
>JBIQLO010000259.1:0-4938 GCA_044464175.1 Planctomycetaceae bacterium
GTTCTTTGCGCAGGGGATATTGTGTGGGAAATTTCCGCTCGCTGACGCTCACAGCTCCGATGACTATATCTTTATGCTGGAGTTTCCTTAAGCAGATACCTATGGACCCAGCCCCGTGGCATTACCAACCGGCATCCGACCTGGACCAGTCGCTCATCCGGCGGCTGCAACAGATTCCCCGCGAGCCGGACATGCTCGTTTACGCCCTGCGCTCCCTGGCCGCCCTGATGGTGCGCGGCTGGCTTCGGGTCTTTCACCGCCTGAAAATCGAAGGCGCGGAACATCTCCCCGCCGACGGGTCGTTCATCCTGGTCTGCAACCACACCAGCCATCTGGATGCCTTGTGCCTTCTGTCAGCGCTCCCGCTGGGGAAGCTGCACCGCGCCTTCCCGGCCGCGGCGCAGGACTATTTCTTCGTGAACCTTCGCCGCACGCTCCTGGCGGCGATCCTGATCAACGCCCTCCCCTTTTCGCGCAAAACCCACCCCCGCCAAAGCCTGGACCTGTGCCGCCGCCTGCTGGAAAACCGCGGCAACATCCTCATCCTCTTCCCCGAAGGCACGCGCTCCACGACCGGCGACCTGGGCGAATTTCGTCCCGGCATCGGCGCACTGGCCGCCGGACTGGAGGCCCCGGTCGTCCCCTGCGCCCTTCAAGGCGCGTTCGCGGCCTGGCCCAAGGGAACCCTTTTCCCCCGCCCCCGACCGCTGCGCCTCCTCATCGGCCCACCCCGCCAATACGCGGAACTCAAACCCAATCACCCCTCCATCCACCGCATCACCGAAGACCTGCGCGCCGCCGTGCAGGAACTATTGCGACCAGGGCGCTGACCCTCCCTCCCTGTAGGCGGGGTCGTTGACCCCGCGACGGCCTCGGCGAGGCCGTCTCCAGTCCGTAGGGTGGGCCTTGGCCCACCATTGACGCTTGGTGGGCTGAAGCCCACCCTGCTCGCTGGACTGATTTTTGGAGAGCAAACCAATTTGGCACCAGCAATTGTATTATTGGTAATAGTTCCGTGTTCCAATCCAACAGGCGAAACTTGAAAAAGGGATCGTCCACCACATTCTAAAATGATTTCCTACGTCGGATGTCAGCCACCACATATCATAGCTTACAAGCCACTGGTACAAGAATTGCGCCGATACCAGAATGATGCCCGTGACCAAGCTGAATATAATTAAGCCCCACTCCGATCGAACATGACCGAATTTTCCGAAAACTGCTCCCACCGCTACGGCAGGTATTATCCAGTCTAGTAGAGGACCTCCAGGATTGGGACTCTTATTAATATAGTCCATATAGACATGCCGTAAAAAGCTGCTTGTGGGATTATCCAAATCCAACGCGACATGCCAGGCAACTTGAAATGCAAGTATGGCCACTAAGATTACCATACCTCTCCAGACAACATTCATTTTCCTGCTCATTGTATATCTCTCTCTCGCAGTCCGTAGGGTGGGCCTTGGCCCACCATTGACGGCTGGTGGACTGAAGCCCTCCATACTCGCTGAGATGTCCCTCCGTCATCCGTTGGAAATGATTCCCGTCCCCTGTTCCGCCCTTTTTCCCACGCCCTTCGCCCCTCCCCCGTTCAATACCGATAAGGCGAGCACCAGAGTAAAAGCAGTCTCGAAGAATAGCTTTGCAAGCCAACAGCTAATTCCGACAATCAAATAGCGATATCGCGTGACTTCCGCCAGGCGACTGTGTGATTCCAAGAGGTACTGTTGCTGTATCTTCAGTAATGGGGCCGTCGATGCAGTAATACCATCCATTCGCGATGCTGCAATGAGAGTGACGATACTTATCATGGTTATTGCAAACAATCCAGCCACCAGAAAACCAATGGTCTTCTTGACTCTCGGGTATTCCGAAAAGGAAACGCCAGTCGCCTCAAAATGGTGTCGTGCCCCAAGTGCAAAAATGATCGACGATACTAGTAGTATTCCCGAAGCTGCGTCATACACGTTCATCGCATTGCGACATAGCAACTTTGATACCACGCTGAGGGTATTAAGTACAAACACAACTGTGCCGGATCCCACCAACAACCATACAACTGTCATTATGCTTAATGCTCGGATGGCCATCAGAATCTGACCCCTTCCTGAGTGGAGTCGAAAGATTATAGTCCGTAGGGTGGGCCTTGGCCGAACATCAACGGCTGGTGGGCTGAAGCGCACCATACATCCCCTCTGTGGGGGAGTCTTGACCCCGCAACGGCCTCAACGAGGCCGTCTACAGGTACTCTTCACCGTCTCCCCCCCATCCCCTCCAGGCAACGCTCGATCAACACCCCCAGCGCTTCGGGCGCAAAAGGACTCTGCCACGCCGCATACAACCCCGCCCCATGCAGCCCCGGTGGCGTCAGATACCCGCACGAAGTGTTCACCACGTTCATCACCGCCACCGGACCGGCCGCTCCCTTCCGCAGCGTCGTCTGCAGCAGGGAATACGCCTCGTTCGGATGTCCCACCAGCCATGTCTGGCCGATCCGCCAAAGCCATGCCGGCATCACGCACGTCGGACCCGTGCCGATGTCCCGCAGAATCCGCAGCTTGCGCCGGAGGCGCTCCTGCGTCACGCGGTCGGTGCAGCCCGCCAGTTGCTGCTGCAACTCCTCCACCGGCGGTTGCGGTTTCAAGGGCAGCGGCACGGGAATCTCAACGGCCGACAGATGCCCCGACGCCTCCCCCGGCCGGTTGCGCCACACCGCCAGCGGCGCCCCCGATTCAACGCACCCGTCGAACTTGAGTTGCATCCCCGGCGGCGGCATCCCCTGCAGCGTCGCCACGGCCGCGTGCCCCAGTCGCCGCCCATGCCGGTCGGCCACGGCCGCGTCTCCCGTGTACTGCTCGGCCGGCGCCAGCTCCCCCGAGGCCCCCTGCAGAAACAGGCACAGCGCCCCGCCGGTGGCCGATTCAACCACTTCGCGCATCGCCCCCACGTAGTCGGGCGAGATCAATTCATTCTCCCACGCCAGCGTTGTGGGATGGCAGGCGTAGTTGACGATCGTGGCCAGCGGCCGCCCATCGGCCCCCGTCGCCCGCCCCACCAGCAGCGTGTCATCCGCCTGCCCATCCGGATTGAATCCCACCAGAAACCGCCCGGGATCGCCCGGATCGGGCAAGTCCCGGTTCGTCGCCAGATCGCACCGCCCGTAGCGCCAGTCCAGCCTGGCCGGCCGGGCCGAATCAACCGCCTCCCGGGCCGCCGCCACCAATTGATCCGCCACCCGCTGAAGGTAGGGGCCGATCAATGCCCCCCCGGGCTGGTCCGCGTCGGCCGGCGAAATCGACGGCCCGGCATGCGTGTGCGACAAACAGAGCATCAAACGCGAGGAATCAAGCTCCAGTTGCTCCAGCAGCGGCCGGCGCAGCAGCCTGGCGTCACTGGGCGCGCGAAACCACCCCAGATCGACCGCGATCAGCACCAGTGGCGCGGGGTCCTGTTCGCCAAAAACCGCCAGCGCGGTCGCCGTCAGCGGGCGATGCACCCCCTTGGCGGTGTCATGTTTGGCCGCCCCCCACATCCGCGCATAAATCCCCACCGGCGGCGTAATGTCGCGCCGGGCCGCGCCGATCCGCCCGGTAAATGGGACATAAGTCATGGAGGCCAGTCTCTCACAATCCCCGCCATTGTCGAGCCTTCAGCAGGCGCTCGTCATTGACCTCGCATCGCCACCTGGAAATGCCCGCTCCCCCAAAAATTCCATCCACTGCTCCATCCCTTCCCCCGTCTTGGCCGACAGCTCCAGGATCGGCATGCCGGGGCGGACGCGGTGGATGTGCTCATGCGCCGCCCGCCCGTCGAATTCCACGGCCGCCGCCAGGTCCCGCTTGGTGATGATCGCCACATCGGCGGTGTTGAAGATCGTGGGATACTTCAGCGGCTTGTCCTCCCCCTCGGTGACGGAAAAGAGGACCAGGCGCATCGCTTCGCCCAGGTCGTAGCTGGCCGGGCAGACCAGGTTGCCCACGTTCTCGATAAAGAGCAGGTCCAGCCCCTCCAGGTCCCAGTCCCCCAGGGCATCGCTCACCATCTGCGCTTCCAGGTGGCAGACCGTGCCGGTGGTGATCTGGCGGACCGGCGCTCCGCTGCGGGCCAGGCGATCGGCGTCGTTGTCGGTCGCCAGGTCCCCCACCAGCGCTGCGCAGCGGCAGCGCTCCCTCAGCAGCGTCAGCGTCCGTTCCAGAAAGGCGGTCTTGCCCGCGCCGGGGCTGGAGACCAGGCTGACGACATAGACGCCCGCCGCCTTAAACCGCTGGCGCAGCGCCCGGGCGACCACGTCATTCTGTTTGAGCACTTTCTGGCGGACTTCCACCAGCCGGGTTTGCGGGATCATCGATGACCTCCAGACCTGTGACTTCCAGTTCCCGTCCGCTGACCACCTCCGCCGCCGGCGCGCCGCAGTCTCGGCAGCACAATTCCTGAATCGACACCGCCGGGCGCTCCTGCCCGCAGGCCGGACAGCGGATCAGCAACGGGGTCGGTTCAATCACCAGCCGCGCCCCGGCCAGGGGCGACATCTCCCGTGCCAGCTCCCACGATGAGAGCAGCGCCTCCTTCACCACGCCGCTCAAGGGCCCCAGCTTCAACCGCACCGCCACCACCCGCACCCCTTGCCGATCCGCCTCCTCCGATGCCAGATCCAGAATGCTCAAGGCTATCGAAAGTTCATGCATGGCATGCATCCGCGCCGCGGATCCCGCTTCTGAATGCGCCGCATGGGACGCCACAGGTCAGCCTGCCGGCTGACCTGGGCTTCGGACCGAATCCGGACACCGCGCCCCTCACATCCGCTCCATCCGGATATACCGCCGCAACTCCGGAAAGAGCCAGATGAACAGCCCCACCCCCACCACCAGCGCCACCAGCCCCCCAGTCGACAGATATGGGCGCTCCTCAAACGTCTCCAACGGATGGGCCAGGGCATCC
>JBIQLO010000260.1:0-4893 GCA_044464175.1 Planctomycetaceae bacterium
CTGCAGCGTCTCCAGCCACTCAAGAAAAAAATGTTCTTTCCGGCTGGAGAGATGTAGTGGAAGATGTCCATCGCCAGGGTGTATCCTATAAATTACATGGGCGGGGCAATTGAAAACCGGCGGACTTCATCAAGAGGCGTGGCAAGCGCGGAGACAGGCTCTTGTGCGTGCCTTCAGGCACAGCCGGTTTCCCTACTTCCCCGCCCGCTCCTGGATCACCTGAAGCTGCGAGGTGTAGTTGGTGTCCAGCGGCGGCTCCATCTTCTTCGTGCTGGCGATGAGGCGCTGGAGGTTGGCCTGGTCGCCGGCATCCGCCAGGCGCTGCGCCTGGTCGCGGATGGCGATGCCCATGGTCTGCAGGTCGCTCAGGTGGCGCTGGATCATGTCCGAGGCGAAGGCGATCGCCTGGTCGTACTGCCCGCCGCGCAGCAGGGCCTCGATGTTCTGGCGGATCAGCCCCTGCGTCAGCATGTTGTTCCCCTCCTCGATCCAGTGCCGCAGCGCCTGGTTGAAGTACCCCGCCGCCTCCGCCGGCTGGTTGAGCTTCATCAGCACCGCCCCCAGGTTCTGCTGGACGAACGCCAGGCGGTCGGCGTCGGCGCTGTCGGTATAGAGCCCCGCCAGCGCCTTGAGCACCACCAGCTGCCGCTGCGGCTGGGTGTTGAACCGGTCCGGCCACAGCGCCAGCTGCTCCTTGGAGGCCGTGGGGAAGAGCCCCTCCAGCACCCGCCAGGCCGCCGCCCGGACGCGCTCATCCTTTTCATTGGCCGGCTGCAGGTGCCGGTAGAGCGCCTCGGCCGCGGCGAAGGTGGCGGTGGACCCCAGCGCCTCGACCGCCGCCAGGCGAATCTCCCGGTCCGGATCGTCCAGAGCGTTTTGAATGATCAGGTCCTGCGCCCGCGGATCGCCCAGTTCCCCCAGGGCCCGCAGCGTGGCCCGGCGGACCGACACCGTCTCCACATCCCGCAGCATCAGGGCCAGCGGCTTGAGGCTGGGGGGGTACTTCATCGCCCCCAGCGCCTCCACCGCCACCTCGCGCAGCCCGCTGGAGCCGGGCCGGGTCCGCGTCGTCAGCAGGTCGATCAGCGCCTCGGCCGCGTGGTCGGCCATGGCCGGCTGCTGTCGGCGCAGCTCCGGCCCCACCTCCCGCAGCGCCCTACAGGCCGCCTCGGCCACCGCCGGGTCGGGATCCTCCAGGAGTTTCAAAAAGGTCGGCACCGCCCGCACATCCCGGATCGGCGCCAGGGCGGCCGTGAGCGCTGCCCGCACGGGCGCTTCGGGCTCCTGCGCCAACTGCACCAGCAGCGGCTCCAGCGCTTGGCGGTCGTTGATGGCGGCGAAGGTTTCGGCCACCTGCAGCCGCACCGCCGGGGCGCTGTCCCCGATCATCGTCCGGAGCTGCGCCTTGACCGCGGCGGCAGGGGGGACGGCGTTTTTCAGGTCATCCACCACCAGCTGCGCGCCGGTCTGGCGCACCGCCGGGGCCGGGCTGCCGAGGTAGCGAAGCAGCATCTGCCCCTTGTCGGGGCTGAGCCGGTACTGGTCCCGCAGCAGCTTCTGCAGGTTTGCCAGAAGCTGCTCATGCTCATGGCCCAGGCGGTCGTAATGCCCGCTGCGCCCCGCCACCAGGGAGGCCTGGAACGCCGTCTCCGACAGGGCGGCCTTCGCCTGCCACCACTGCCGCCACTGCTCGGGGCTCTTGCCCGACTCGCCGCTGAGATGCTCCAGCGCGGCGGCGGCGCCCTGGACGACTGGCCCCGGCTGGTTCGCCGTCAACAGGCCCACCAGCGCCTCGGCCGACCGTTTCTGGGGAAACAGCGCCATCCCCTTGATCGCCGCCAGCCGGGCCGCCATCGCCTCGCGGGCATCCTGCGCCCGCTCGATCAGGCGGTTGAGCACCGAGGCGTCCCCCTGGAAGGCCCCCAGGGCGGCGGCCGCCGCCTCCGAGAGGGCCCGGTCCGCGCCCAGGAGGCTGAAGAGCGGATTGATGAAGGTGGCATCGGCGATCGGATCGGCCGCCAGGGCCCGCGCCACCGCCAGCTGCCCCCGCGGGTTTCCCTCGTTCATCAGCACGCGCAGCAGCATGCGCCGGGCCGGCTGATCGCGCAGCGCGGTCAGCCGCTGGGCCGCCTCATCCCGATCCTCCTGGCGGGTCTGGGGATCGTTGAGCAGCGCCAACAGATGCTGGCGGCTCTGCTCGATCGCCTCCGGGAGGGAGGGGACCGGAGCGCTGGCCGGGGCGGTGGCCGCCCCCAGCGCCGGCGCGGACCAAGGGCAGGCCGCCGCCGCCAGCACCAGCAGATGAATCCTAAGCGTCCTTTTCACCGTCGCGCGCCCTCTAGATCAGTCCAATTCGGCCCAGCCGCCAGATTACCGCATCGGATCGGGATCGTACAGCGACCGCCGGTGGCGATTACAATCCATACTCCTTCCATCGCCGCTCCACCAGCGCCTTCGTCGCCGCATCCATCTCCAGCTCCAGCGGCCAGGTGCGCACCGTTCCCTCCTCGGCCCATTTCACCGTCGCGTCAAACCCGATTTTGCTTCCCACCCCCCGGTGGGGCGCTGCGTGGTCCAGGATGTCCACCGGCCCGCGTACGACCTCGCTGTCGCGCGCCGGGTCGCAATTGCTGAAGAGGTGAAACAGCACATTCTGCTCATCGTGCACATCCACCTGCTCATCCACCACGATGATGAACTTGGTGAAGGCCATCTGCCCCGCCCCCCAGACCGCGTGCATCACCCGCCGCGCCTGGAAGGGGTATTCCTTGCGGATTTTGATGAAGGCGCAGTTATGGAAGACGCCGCTGATCGGCAGGGCGTAGTCGAGGATGTCCGGAATCAGCATCTTCAACAGCGGCAGGAAAATCCGCTCCGTCGCCTTGCCCAGGTAGTAGTCCTCCATCGGGGGCTTGCCGACGATCGTCGTCGGGTAGATCGGGTCGCGGCGGTGGGTGATGGCCGTGACGTGGAAGGCGGGATACCAGTCGGCCAGGGAGTAAAAGCCGGTGTGGTCCCCGAACGGCCCCTCCATCAACGTCTCATTCGGATCGACATACCCCTCGATGACGATCTCGGCGTTGGCCGGGACCTCCAGGTCGATCGTCCGGCAGCGCACCATCGGAATCCCCGCCCCGTTGAGGAACCCGGCGAACAGATGCTCCTCGATCCCCGGCGGCAGGGGGGCGGTGGCCGCGTAGGGCAGCACGCTCTCGCCCCCCAGCACCACCGCCAGCGGCATCTTTTCCCCGCGCTTCTGGTAGAGGCGGAAATGCCGCGCCCCGTCGTGGTGCATATGCCAGTGCATCGCGCACAGACGCGGGCCAAAGAGCTGCACCCGGTAGAGGCCGATGTTCCGCTCGCCGGTCTGCGGGTTCTTCGTATGCACGCCCCCCAGCGTGATGTACCGCCCGCTCCCTTTGCGCTGCTGCGCAAACCGTTCGGCCGCCGCCGCATCGTACACCTGCCCGCTGCTCAAGTTCCCATCCAGCGGCCAGCACTGGATCACCGGCAGCCGCCCCAAGTCCGCCTGCTCCCCCTCCAGCACCACCTGCTGGCAGATTCCGCTGCGCACCAGCTTCGGCGGATAGGACCCCATCTTGATCAGATCCGGCAGCTTCTTCATCTTCTCCATCAGCGAGGTGGGGATCTCCGGCTTGACCAATTGCCCCACCCGCTGGGCCAACGCCTCCAGGTTCTCGCTCCCCAGCGCCTGGTTCACCCGCCAGTAGCTGCCGAAGGTGTTGATCGCCACCGGGATGTCCGACCCCTCCACGTTCTCAAACAGCAGCGCGCGGCCCCCCAGCCCCGCCGCCGGGGAGCGGTCCAGCTCCCCATGTCCGTGGGGCGCGGGGCTCTTGCTCACGCGGTCGGCGATCTGGGCGATCTCCAGGATCGGACTCACCCGGGCGCGCACCCGCGCCAACTCCCCCGCCTGATCCAAGGACTGAATAAAATCCCGCAGTGTCTCGGCCGCCATGGCCGCAGATCGTAAGCGAGGGCCCTGCGGGCGGCAAATGGGGCGCGGGCGCGGGCACGGGCGCGGGTGATCGATCGGCCCGAAATGGATCGGCCCGATCCGCCGACGGGTTGAAAGGGGCCCGATGCGCTGGCGGCCGGGGCGGGGGCGCGCGCAAAACAAAAAATTGTGCGCGCCTTTTGGACTTAAGCGCGCCCAACGCATTCCCCCGGGCGCGCCCTGGATCGCTTGGGGCGCGCCCACAAAGGCAACGGGCGCGCAACATTCCAGTGCGCCCGATAAAATTTGCGCTGGAGGCCCGGAGAACCCGCCGAATCCATCTGTTCCCGCCTTCATCGGGGCGCTTTGTGTGTCCTTGCGGTGAAATGGATCAGCGAAGCGAAGGCAAACCCCGCCCGCCTGTGCCCCTACGCCAGCAGCTTCTGGATCTCATCCAGAATCGCCCCCGGCTCGCTCAGCCGCCCCGCCCCCACGTTCCGGCAGGCCAGCCACCCCTGGTCCGGCCCGATGAATCGGTGCCCGATTTCCTTCAGCAGCGTCACGTTGCGCTGGGTGATCGGGCTGGCCCACATCCGGTTGTTCATCGCCGGGGCGATCAGCACCGGGCAGGCCGCCGCGCAGACCATCAGGCTCACCAGGTCATCGCACAGCCCCGCGGCGACCTTGGCGATCAGGTTCGCCGTCGCCGGGGCCACCACCATCAAATCCGCCCGTTCAGTCAGCGCGATGTGCTGCGGGTCGGCCGAATCCTGCAGGTCAAACGCCTCGGTGCGCACGGGTCGCCCGCTCAGCGCTTCGAACGTCAGCGGCGTGACGAACTGCCGCGCTTCGGGCGTCATGCAGACCGTCACCTCCGCCCCGCGCTGCGCCAGCTTGCTCACCAGGTCCGCCACCTTGTACGCCGCGATCCCCCC
>JBIQLO010000261.1:0-4862 GCA_044464175.1 Planctomycetaceae bacterium
CATCTTGCAGGCCGATACGGCAGGCAAGCGCTTTGAATGGAAGATGAACATGGCGGCCGAGCATCACATGGTGCATGGGGAGCCCGGGCGGCTGCAGCAGGTCTTCTGGAATCTGATCCGCAACGCGGTGAAGTTCACGGCGGAGGGGGGCAGCATCGCGATCCGGACGGAGAATCCTGCCCGCGATGAGCTTTCGGTGGAGATTGTTGACAGCGGCATCGGCATTGATTCCGAATCGCTGGGCCGAATTTTCAGCGCATTCGAGCAAGGGAGCGGGGCGGCGCTGCGGCGCACGGGCGGACTGGGGCTGGGGTTGGCGATTTCACGGGCGCTGGTCGAGGCGCACGGGGGCCGGCTGGAGGCGTTCAGTGCCGGGCGCAATCAGGGGGCAACCTTCCGGGTCACGCTGCCGACGATGGCGGCCCCATTACCGGCCGCGCCGGCATCGGACACGGATCATTCGCACGAGGCGCACATGCGAAGGATTCTTCTGGTGGATGATCATCACGATACCAGCCACGCGATGAAGCGCCTGCTGGAGAAGATGGGATATTCGGTGGAGACCGCGCATTCGGTGAAGACTGCGCTGGAGGTGGCCGGGCAGGAGACGTTTGACCTGTTGATCAGCGACATTGGTCTGCCGGATGGAACGGGGCTGGACCTAGTCCGTCAGATTCGCCAGATTCAGCCCATCGACGGCATCGCCTTGAGCGGCTACGGAATGGAGGAGGACATCCAGCGGAGCAAGGAGGCGGGATTCATTGACCATCTGACCAAGCCGGTCAACTTTAAGCGGCTCAAGTCACTGATTCAGAAAGTGATGGCCGGCCAGGAGCAGGAACCGGAGCGCCCGTAGGCGTTATGGCGATCCCGCCGTTGCCAGTTCACGCCGGCACCAGACGCTGGCCACGGGCGGTGATGTTGAGCGCCCGCAGGAGCCGGCGGCGCAGGATTTCGCGGTTGCGTTCGATTTCGGCCGCCGAGCCGCTGCTCAGGGGGATATAGCCGCCGGCCTTGGTGCGGTGTCCGCCCCCTTCTCCCAATTGGCGCAGGAGCCGGCGCATGACGTCGGCGGCCGAGAACTTCCCCTTGTTGGTGCGGAGGGACAGGACCAGGGCATTGCCGATGACGGCCGTCACCAGCGCCCACTGCACCTGGTCATAGCGCAGGAGAAAGTCGGCGAGGATGGCGGGCTTTTCGGGGGTGTCGATCACGTCGATGTGGGAGATCACGGCGGTGTCGTAGACCATCGCGTTGGCCAGCGCCTTGGCGTAGGCGATGTAGTAGTTCTGGGGAAGGTCCACGTAGCGCATGCGATAGAGCTTGCGCGTGTCGGCGATGAGGGTGAGGCTGGAGAGGGCCAAGTTGTCCAGTTCCCCGGGCTGGCCGGCGGCACCGGCCAGGTCGGACTCGATGGCGTAGAGCAGGGTTGCCGCCAGGTCGGCCGAGATGGGGGCCTCCAGTTCCATGAAGTAGCTGAAGATGAGGGAGGCGGTAGCGCCGACGTCCGGGCGGATGTCGCAGAAGGGACATTTGGGACGCCGGCCGCGCGAGCGGTGATGGTCGATGACGGCGACGGGGACGGCGGCGGTGGGGAGCGGGTTGTTGGCGAAGGGGGGTTGGGTGTCCAAGAGAACGATGGCATCGAAGGAGGCCAGTTTCTCCTCATCCCATGGGACCAGGGGCAGGGACATGAGCTGGGCGAAGGTGGCATTGAGGCCGCCGCCGACGTTGCCTTTGATGGAGACCGTCACCGCGGCCTGGGGGAGCTTGAGCTTCAGGAGCGTGGACATGGCCAGGCAGCTGGCCAGGGCGTCGGGATCAGGGTGGCGGTGGGTGGTGACGAGGATGTTTTTGCGGCCGGACAAGGCGCGAAGGAGATGGCGAGCCCGGGGTTTGTCCCGGGTCTGTTTGGCCACGGCGCTGGCCGATCCGGCCGTCGTCACCACGCATGATTCGACAAAGGCGGTCATCTGCCGGTGTTATATCGCCGAAGCGGGCAGGGGGGAAGAATCAGAATGGCAACCTCTTCACCCCGCCAGGCGTGCGGCGCCCCGGCTGGTGGAAAGATGCACCCGTGTTCCGGCGGCCTCATGCTCGGCCAGGCGGCGGCGGGCGTCGGGAATCTGCCCGGCGTATTGCGGCAGCCACTGGGCCTGGGCAACCAGCAGCTCATCGGTCATTTGCCACACCTCCTCCGGGTCGCAGACGGCGGCCACCAGCGGGTCATGGAGCATCGCCTGTTTCAGGAGCGTGACATCGCCGTGGTCAGCGGCCTCCATGCCCATCTCCTGCACGCGCTCGCTGGCGCTGCAGGTGGCGGCGCAGGCCAGGGGCAGGTCGCCCACGACCGGCATGTTGATGCCATTGCCGTCCACATACCCGGGAATTTCGATGATGCAACCCTCGGGCAGGTTGGTGATGTGGCCGCGGTTGGGGATGTTGAAGTGGCCGCGATAGAGGCGGCCGGTCTGGAGCGACTCGATGATGTAGGAGCCGTGCTCCTCGGATCGGTTGTGGGGGCCGATTTTTTCGGGATCGGCGTCGAGCAGCTTGGGGAATTCCGTTTCGAACCAGTTGTTGCGTTCCGTGCAATGGCGGAGATAGCCTCCGGTTTCGCCGTTGATCCAGACGGAGGTGTCGATCCAGCGCTCGATTTCATCGGCGCGTTTGCGGTACCAGGGGAGGTATTCGCTCAGGTGGCCGTTGGACTCGGTGCTGTAATAGCCGAAGCGTTTGAGCACATCGAGCCGCACCTTCTCGGTCTTCCGGAAATCCTCGACGGCCGACATCATTTCATGGAGGCGGGGCGTCATGTCCATGCCGCGCCATTGGATCCGGATGAACCAGGTCTGGTGGTTGATGCCGGCGCAGATGACATCCACATCGCGGCGATGGAGGGACTCATGGGGCTTGAGGAGCCCTTCCTTTTTGGCCCACTGTTCGATGGCGCGGGTGATCTGGCCGTGGGCGTGCTGCACACCGTGACAGAGCCCGACGGCTTTCACTCCGCCATATTTGTTGCAGGCCCAGGTGTTCATCGCCATGGGGTTGGAGTAATTCAGGAAGAGGGCGCCGGGCTTGGCGAGCTGGCGGATGTCGCGGCAGAACTCCAGCAGGGCGGGAATGGTGCGCTGGGCGTACATGATGCCGCCGGCGCAGATGGTGTCGCCGACGCATTGATCGACGCCGTATTTCAGCGGGATGTCGATGTCATGCGCATAGGCTTCGAGGCCGCCTTGCCGGATGGTGCTCAGGACGTAGTCGGCGTCTGCGATGGCGCGGCGGCGGTCGGTGGTGGATTCGATCCGGGCGGGCAGCCCGGCGGCTTCGATGTCCCGCCGGCAGAGCCGGGCCACCATCTCCAGGTTGTGCTGGGATATGTCGGTGAAGGCGAAAGTGGTGTCGGCCAGCTCCGGCACCGCCAGGATGTCACACATCAAACGCCGGGTAAATCCGATGGACCCGGCACCGATCATGGCGATTTTGAGAGACATTTTCGATTCTTTGGTAGATCAGCTTTGAGGTTACTGTCGGGCCGTATCGGCGGCAATGCTCCAGTAGATGGCCGACTGTATAACGCCGCTGGGGGGGAAGACGGGGACATCGTATCCCTTGATGGTGACAGCTCCGTCGGCCAGGGCCCAATGGGGATCGATGCGGAGGATGTTGTCCGCCTTGATCTGGCCGGGTTGGACGCTGCAGTAGACGAGCTTGAACTTCCCGGCCTTGGCCTGCTCCAGCAATTCATCGGGGGGATACTGGTAGCTCAGGTGGAGGACGAAGGCGGCGCTGTCGGGAGCGGGTTGATTTCGCTTGAGGATGGTGCCGAACAGTTCGGGCCCGCGGGGGTCCTGGAAGTGGACCGGGAAGATATGCGCCAAGCCGGCGAGGCAGGATTTGGCGGGTCCCGCCTGGGTGAGCCACTTGGCGGCCTGGGCGAGCTGGTCGGTTTCCTGCTCCACCCCCTTAAGGGACTGGGCAATGGAGTCGAGGTAGGCGTTGGCCAGATTGCCCTGGGGGATGGGCTGGATCGTCAGGTCGGTATGGAAGGTCTGGCCCTTGTACTTGTTAGCGCGGTCGCGCCCACCGGGGACGCCGACGCTCTGGTAGAGAATGGGCATTTTCCCCTGGCGGGTGCAGGCGGAGACAAATTCGGCGGTCCAGACCCACAGATCAACCAGGTTGAGATTGGCGTCGGCGGGGCAAAGTTTGCCATCGACTTTCACGCCGGGATCGGCCGCCGGGGTAAACGCATCAACCTTGCCTTTGACATCCGAAGGGACATCGTTGGTGAAGAGGACGACCTGGGCGCCAGTGTCGAGCCATTGCTGCATCTGTCCGATTTGCTCGGGCGTCCACTGGTCGGTGGAGGCGGCCAAGATGACATCACCGGCGGCGATGGTGGTTTTTTTGTTGATGCCGTGAATGCCCATCAGTCCGCCGGCGCGGCCACTGCCTTCGGAGATGAAGTCGCGCTGGCGGCCGGTGAGGTAGATTTTACCGCCCTTGACGATTCGGTCAGCGGCCTTTTGGGCGCTGGTGGTGAAGGTGGGGATCCGGGCGCGGGTCAGTTCGATGGCGGCGGACAACTGTTTGAGATAAGTGGCGGCGGGGTCGGCGGCCTGGGCGGCCGTGCTCCAGATGAGGGCCAGGCCAAACAGAAGGACGCAGGAACGGCGGAAGCGCAATTGATTCATGGAAGTGTCTCCTTGGGGAGAATTGTCGGCAGGGAATGGAAGAAACGCAATGGGTGGGACTGGGGGATTGGGATTGGGGTGGGTTGGGTTCGTTGGGAAATACGCGCATTGGGTTGGCCTCGGGAAATCGTGGATTCTGGAGCGCCAGAGGGGATTTGGGTT
>JBIQLO010000262.1:0-4799 GCA_044464175.1 Planctomycetaceae bacterium
CGCGACCTGTTCCAGATCAGCTGCCTTCTGGACAAGTTCTCCATGCTGAACAAGCCGGTATTCCTGACCGCGATCTGCTGCCCGGGGCGGTCGACGCCCGACCTGGGCGACGCGAGCGAGGGCCGACTGGACCCGTCGGCCGCCGGACGGTGGCGGCGACCGTGGGACCCGCAGTTGCAGGCGGACTGGATGGAGGCCGTCTACCGGATCGCCCTGAGCAAGCCGTATGTCGAAAGCATCGCCTGGGGCAACCTGGCGGACGTCAACCAAACGCTTCCCGGGGGCGGCCTGCTGGACGACATGTTCCAGCCCAAGCCGGTGTTTGCGCGCCTTCAGAGCATGCGTGAGGCCGTCAAGCAGTGGGGCCGGCGGGAGAGCAAGCGCGCCGATGCCAAGCCATGAGCGGCTCCCCATCCGAGCCTGGACTGAGATGGGGGGAGGTCTGGACCCGCCGACAGCGCCCGATAGTGGGATTGTTGCTGGCGATCATTCTGGGGGTGGTTGCATTTCGCTGGTGGAACCGCCCGACGTTCGTTCCTGATCCACTGCCGGAAGCGGGGGCCCGATCGGGCGAGTTGTACAACCGCATCGATCCCAACACCGCCTCGTGGGAGCGCCTGGCGGTGTTGCCGGGCATCGGGGAAAAGCGGGCGAAAACGATCATTGCCTACCGAAATCAGGTTCAGGCCATACATCCGGACCGCCCGGCGTTTGGCTCGGCGGAGGATTTGGCGCAGGTTAAGGGAATCGGACCGGCGACGGTGGAAAATCTCCGGCCCTACCTGATGTTTCCGGCCCTTCCAGTTCAAAACCAACCCTGAAGGAACATCGGATGCGGAGACGCCAAGTGGGGGTCACCGACTCCGCCTGCAAACGGGGTTGCAATTGAGAATGAGTCTCAATAACATCTGCACTCGTTGTCGCCGCACGTCCCGGGTGGGGCCGGGCGGATGGCCGTGGGTGGCCTGGCAACAGAGTGCCCTCCGGGGAAGGAGAGGGAGTCCGCCGCGGGTCGGCGGCCTCGCTGCAACAGAGGAGTCCCGATGTTTCAGGATCGTGAAGTCGGTAGCCGAGTGCGGTCTTCAGCATTCACGCTGATTGAACTGCTGGTCGTGATCGGCATTATTTCGGTGCTTATCTCGATGTTGATGCCCATGACGCAGAAGGTCCGGGCGCATGCGCGGGCGGTGGTCTGCGCCAGCAACATGCGGCAGGTGTACACCTCCATTATCGCGTATGCGCAGGACCACCGGGACCACTGGCCCGACAAGGAGGCCATCGGCGAGGTGGGGTTCCGCGCCGGGTTCGGGTACGACGGGGTGGGTTCGAACTGGGACACGGCCGGCAAATCGATCGGGCCGGAAAAATACGGTTTGCCTTCGTTGTTTGCCCTCAAGGGGTACATCCCCAGCGGCAGCCGGGTGTGGATCTGCCCCGCCCAGCCCTCTGGCTTCCAGGAATGGGGCAACACCTACAGCTATTCGGTGGCCAAGGCGGTCGTCTCCGGCACCTCGATCGACCGGAGCAAGAATCCGGACACGATGGTGCTGTGGGACAACTACAGCTTTTATCCCTATTTCACCGGCGTGGAGGGCAAAGGCGCGGGCAGCCAGGCGCGGCTGGGGGGCCCGGCCAACAGCAATTATCCCCACCGGATCACGGTCAAGGGACGAAATGGTGCGAGCTCGCGCTCGTACCAGCTCCTGATGATCGACGGTTCGACGATGTTGAAGGCCAATTAGGAAGCCATCATGCACCGACGTTCCCTGATGCTATTCGTGGCGCTGGGGCTGATCGCATCGGCCCTGGTGCCCCTGCTGGCCCAGAGCACCCGGCCGGCACGTCTTGAGCCGCGCCCGATGCTTTCGCCGGCCGAGTATGCCCACCTTGCGCGGGTGTTGCGCGCCGACTATGCCAAGCCGGCGGCGCAGTGGCCGACGCCGACGCTTGATCCGGGGGTGGCGCTGCACGAACTGGGGCTTTTGCCCGAGCCCCCCTACCCGGCCGACAACCCCCCTTCGCCCGGTAAAAAGGCATTGGGCAAGCAGCTGTTTTTTGATCCGCGTCTCTCAGCCAGCGGGCAGATTTCCTGCGCCAACTGCCATGAGCCGGACCTGGCGTGGGCCGACGGGCGGACCGTCGCTTTCGGGCACGACCGCGCCGCCGGCCGGCGGAACACGCCCTCCCTGCTCAACGCCGCCTACAACACTTCCCATTTCTGGGATGGCCGCGCCCCGACGCTGGAAAAGCAGGCGACCCAGCCAATTACCGATCCCGTGGAGATGAACGCCGACGCCCGGAAGATGGTCCAGCGCCTCAATGGAATTGAGGGATACCGTCAGACGTTCAAAGAGGTGTTTGATGCGGATGAAATCACGCTGCCGGACATCGCCCGCGCGCTGGCCGCGTTTGAGCGCACCATCCGGGGCGGGCACAGCCGCTTTGACGCCTTTCTCAAGGGGCAAACCGAGGCACTCTCGGACTCGGCCGTTCGCGGGCTGCATCTGTTCCGCACCAGCGCCCGCTGCCTCAATTGCCACAATGGGCCCAATTTCACCGACAATCAGTTTCACGACCTGGGCCTGAGCTACTACGGGCGCAAGTATGAAGACCTGGGGCTCTACCGCATCACGCGCCGCCCGGAGGATGTGGGGCGGTTCAAGACGCCTTCGCTCCGCAACGTCAGCCGCACCGCGCCGTATATGCACAACGGACTGTTCAATCTCGAAGGGGTGTTGCGCATGTACAACGCGGGGATGGCCACCCTGCGCCGCAAGCCCGCCCAGTTGAACGATCCGCTCTTTCCCACCAAGGACGCGCTGCTGCATCCGCTGGGGCTCAACCGGCAGGACCTGGCGGACCTCCAGGCCTTTCTGGAATCGCTGGAGGAGCCGCATCGGCGCATCCGGCCGCCTGAATTGCCGAAATAGCGGCAATGGCTCAAGCCGGTTGATTATCCCCAGCCCAGCGCGATCTTCAGGTTGTGTGTGCGGCCTCGCCGAGGTCGCAGCGGGATCAGCGTCCCCCCCTGCCGTGGGCATGCGACGGCTCTGCCACCGTGGTGAATTCCGCCTTCACCCGGGCCCGCCGGTGCATTACTTTTACAGTTGAGGAAGTTCATTCAAACCAAAGGAGCCCCAACATGCCCAGCGCCGCGTTCCGCCGCCAGTCCATCTCCAGCCGCCGTCGATGTGAAATGATCGATGTCACCGATTCGGTCGAGCAGGTGGTGCGCGAATCCGGGATTCAAAGCGGGGTGGTGGTCGTCTATGTGCCCCACACCACGGCGGGCGTCACCATCAATGAAAACGCCGATCCGGATGTGAAGCATGACCTGCTGGCCAAGCTGGAGCAGCTCATCCCGCACCGCGAGTCGTTTTACCGGCACGCCGAGGGAAACAGCGACAGTCACCTGAAGGCGGCGATGATGGGCAGCAGCGCCACGATCCCGTTGCACCAGGGAGAACTGGCGCTGGGGCGCTGGCAGGGGATTTACCTGTGCGAGTTTGACGGGCCGCGCACGCGCGACCTGATCATCAAGGTGATGCCGGATGGACAATGAGTGTTACGACCGGGATGCAATGGCCGCCGAGAGCGGGCGGACGATGCGCGGCAGGACATATTCCCCGCAGAGCGTGTCGGCGCGGTCGGCCAGTTCGCCGATCATCTGTTCCAGCGCCACCTTGGGGCGGTCGCCCCAGTAGCGGCGGACGACGAAATAGACGCTGATCATGTCGTCCCCGTAGTCGCCGGTGCGGACCTGATAGCTGTTGGTGCGGGTGATCACATCCAGCCGCGCCTGCAGGCGGCAATCCTCGCTCAGGGCGATGGTGACGGTCGGCTGCACATCCACCGGCCGCGCCCCGGCCTCCTCGGTCATATCCAACAGGGGGCACGTGGGCATCAGGCTCTCGGCCACGATCTCATCATGGTTGCCGCTGAAGGCCAGGTCGAAGCCGAGAAGGATGTCCAGATAATCGATCTCCACCGGGCTGATGCCCAGGTTGTGGGGCGCCTGCTCCAGCACGAAGCGGTGCAGGCACAGCGCCGCGGCCAGCGATTCGGGGTTCACGTGCCCGCTGGAGAGGCGGCGGTTTTCCAGCGTCACCCAGCGGTAACTGGCCTCATTGCGGTCTTCTTCCAGGTTCAATTCGCCATTGTCGTGCCGGCGGAAACGCGTCATCTGCGGAAACGCCCGCTGGAGGCGGTCGAAGAAATGCACGACGGTATCGCGCTCACTGGGCAGTGCCAACTGCGAACCCAGGCGCATATTCACGTAGAAATCTTCACAAAACGATGAATAGGGATTGGACATACGTATTCCCGTGGCCCTTCCGTGGGCGTTGTGCCCAATAAACTATCGACAACACAGCCCGAATCAACTCCAGTTGATTTCTGTAAAACGCCGCAACCGCCCCGTGGGTTCGCTCCTGCGGCAATTTTTCCGTCAAAATCGACGTCCCTGCGCCGGCAATTGACGCCCGGCGTGCCCGATCATAAAACGAGGCGATATGCCCGCCCCCGTCATAGCGATGATCGGCGAAGATGCCTTTCTCCAGTCGGAGGCATTGTTGAGCCTGCTTAAATCGCTCCCGCCCGATGCGCAGCGCATCAATGTGGAGGGGGAGCGGGCGGAACTGGCGGAGGTGCTGGATGAGCTGCGCAGCTTCGCCATGTTCGGCGGGACCAAGGTGGTGGTGGTTCGGGAGGCGGATGATTTTGTCACCCGGTTCAGGGAATCGCTGGAGAAGTACGCCGCCCAGCCGGCCTCGGAGGCGACGCTGGTTCTGCGGCTGAAA
>JBIQLO010000263.1:0-4740 GCA_044464175.1 Planctomycetaceae bacterium
CGGGCGCTCGCCCCCGTTGACCACACCGCAGAGGTTGGCCAGTTGGCGGGCGAGTTGGCGGGGGGTGAGGGTGAGGGGCTCGGGGCCCATGTCTTTGTCGGGCGCGTCGGCGCCAAGCCAAAAGAGGCCGCCGAAGCGGCGGGGGTCGGTGAAATGGAGATGGGGGCCGGTGTCGAAGGTGAGGATCAGATGCGTGTGGGGGGCGGGGGTGGCATCGGGGGATTGGAGGGTGAGTCGGCCGGTCATGCCCAAGTGGATGTAGAAGCGGTGGTGGTTGTCGAGGGTGAAGCAGATGCGTTTGCCGCGCCGGGTGAGGGCGGTGAGGGTGTGGCCGGTGATTTGTTGTGGGACATCGATGGAGGGGGGTGTTATGATGTCGGCGCGCAGCAGGCGCGCGGCGGTCAGGCGTCGGCCGGTGAGGCGGGCGGCCAGGGTGGTGACGATGGTCTGGACTTCGGGGAGTTCGGGCATGGTAAATCCGTGGTTCGTTGTCGGTGGTCCGTGGTCCGAGAGCAAACGGACGACGGACGACGGACCACGGACAACGATTATTACGGAGCACGCGATGGAATCCAATGTGGAGCTGGGCGAGGCGGAGCTGGCGGCGGTGGAGCGCTTGCGGGAGGCGCACGGGCGGATGAAGGGGGAGCTGGGGAAGGTGATCGTGGGGCAGGAGGCGGTGATCGACGAGTTGTTGATCGCCCTCTTTTGCCGGGGGCACGCGCTGCTGGTGGGGGTGCCGGGGCTGGCCAAGACGCTGCTGATTTCGACGCTGGCCAAGACGCTGGGGCTGAGCTTCAGCCGGATACAGTTTACGCCGGATTTGATGCCCTCGGACATCACGGGGACGGAGGTGATCGAGGAGGACAAGACGACGGGGGCGCGGCAGTTGCGGTTTGTGAAGGGGCCGGTCTTTGCCAACGTGATCCTGGCCGATGAGATCAACCGGACGCCCCCCAAGACGCAGTCAGCGCTGCTGGAGGCGATGCAGGAGCACCAGGTGACGGCCGGGGGGCAGCGGCACGCGCTGCCGGAGCCGTTTTTCGTGCTGGCGACGCAGAACCCGATCGAGCAGGAGGGGACCTACCCGCTGCCCGAGGCGCAGCTGGACCGGTTCATGTTCAACATCCGCGTGGGGTATCCCAGCGAAGAAGAGGAGCTGCGGATCGTGCAGATGACGACGGCGGGGGGGCGGGTGGACCTGGAGCGGGTGCTGGATGGGCAGGAGGTGCTGAAGCTGCAGGGGGTGGTGCGGCAGGTGCCGGTGGCGGAGCATGTGATCCGCTATGCGCTGCGCCTCAGCCGCCTGACGCGGCGGGGCCAGGGGGAAGAAGCGCCGGATTTCATTGAGCAGTACGTGGCGTGGGGGGCGGGGCCGCGGGCCAGCCAGTATTTAATCCTGGCGGCCAAGGCGCGGGCGCTTTTGGAGGGGCGGTATCACGTCAGCACGGAGGACATCCGGGCGGTGGCGCTGCCGGTGCTGCGGCACCGGATCGTCACCAATTTCAACGCCGAGGCCGAGGGGATCACGCCGGATGTGATCGTGGGGCGGCTGATTGAGATTGTGCCGAGGCAATGAATAGGTTGTTTGTTATGGGTTATTTGTTGTTTGCAACCTACAACAAATACCGACGAACAATTCTGGGAGGGGTGCCGTCGAAGAGGGTATGGGGAGACTGGGGCGCAGGGCCAACAGCCGAGATTTAACATGGTTGAATACACGCCGCTTGATCCGCCGTTGCCGCCGGAGAGGCCGCAGGCCGATGCGCGACAGATCTTCCTTTTGCTTTTGCCCGCCGCGGTGACCATTGCCATGATCATATGCCTTCGGTACATGATGACATCCAAGGTCGATAACGGGAACGTGGGCCTTGCGTGTCCTTTCCTTGTGACGGTGCCGATGGCGCCGTTCGGCGTCATCTTCGCCATGATCCATGCCGCCCGGGGGGAAAACGAGATGGGGGCCTTCCTGAAAGGGGGCCGCATGGAATGTGTTTCTGGTTGTGGCGGTGTGGATCATCTTGCTTATTGCAGTCGGGTCCAATTGAATGAATTGGCCGGGATGGGTAGGGGACGTGGTGAGCAGGTGGGGTGGGGGGTATAATGCAGACACAATGGCCCAGACGGTGGTGGATGAGCGGCGGTATCTGGACCCGCGCGTGCTGGCGCGGGTGGCTTCGCTGGAGCTGCGCGCGCGGATGATCGTGGAGGGGCTGATGGCGGGGATGCACCGCTCGCCGTATCAGGGGATTTCTGTGGAGTTCGCGCAGCACCGGCCGTACGTGGCGGGGGATGACATCCGGCACGTGGACTGGAAGGTGTACGGCAAGACGGACAAGATCTATCTCAAGCAGTATCTGGAGGAGACGAACCTGCAACTGGTCTGCGTGGTGGATGCCAGTGAGTCGATGGGGTTTGGGACGGTTGGGGAACCGAGGCACGAAGATACCAAGACACAAAGGCAGGAAGGGGGAAGCAAGGAAGGGCGGCCAACGGCTGCCGGCCCACGGTCAACGGGGCTCTGGACCAAGTACGACTACGCTACCAGCATCGCGGCGGCGCTGTCATACATGGCGATCGGGCAGCAGGATGCGGCGGGGCTGGCGATTTTTGACAGCGAGTTGCGCAAGTATTTCAAGCCGAGCAACGCGCCAGCGCAGTGGAAGCTGGTGGTGCATGAGCTGCAGATGGTGCCGCGGCTGCAGAAGACGGACCTGGGGCGGGTGCTGGAGCAGCTGGCCGAGAAACTGACGCACCGGAGCCTGGTCGTGGTGCTGTCGGACTGGTTTGATTCCATCGAGCATATTCAGCGGGGGTTGCGACGGCTGCGGCACCGGAAGCATGAGTTGATCGTCTTTCAGGTGCTGGACCCGGCAGAGATCGAGTTTCCGTTTGAGCAGATCACTCTTTTTCAGGGGCTGGAGGAACAGGGGGAACTGTTGACCGAGCCGCGGGCGCTGCGGGAGGGGTATCTTCAGCAACTGGCCCAGTTCACCGAGTCGCTCCAGCGGCTGTGCCGGGGGATGCGGATTGACTTTGCGCGGATGGACAGCGGGCGGCCGCTGGATGCGGCGCTGAGCGGGTTTCTGGCGGGGCGGGGGTGGGTGTAGTGCGGCTTTGCCCATTTTGCAGATTTGCCACAGAGGGGGCACGGATGGACACCGACTTTCTGGTTTAACACGGCACGGGCATTCTTGTCCCGGTTGGAGGATCAATTGATGACTGCGGCGACGAACGCAAAGCTCAAACTGCACGTGATTCTGGCCAGCACGCGGCCCGGGAGGGCGGGGGAGGCGGTGTCGAGGTGGTTTCATGATTTTGCCGCAGCGGAAGGCGTGTTTGAGGTGCGCCTGGTCGATCTGGCGGAGATGAACCTGCCACTGATGGATGAGCCGGAGCATCCGCGACTGCGGCGGTATCAAAATGCGCACACGAAGGCGTGGAGCGCGATCGTGGATTCGGCCGATGCGTTCGTGATCGTCACGCCGGAATACAACTTCGGGCCGCCGCCGTCGCTGTTGAACGCCCTGACGTACGTGTATCAGGAATGGAATTACAAGCCGGTGGGGTTTGTCAGCTACGGGGGGATTTCCGGCGGGCTCCGGTCGGTGCAGATGACCAAACTGACGGCCACGACGCTCAAGATGGTGCCGCTGGTGGAGGCGGTGGCGATTCCGTTCGTCAACCGGCATCTGGAGAACGGCCGATTCGTGGCCGAGGCCGCGCATGAGAAGTCGGGGCGGGAGATGCTGGCGGAACTG
The DNA here is from genome assembly GCA_044464175.1 of Planctomycetaceae bacterium. GTDB lineage: Bacteria > Planctomycetota > Phycisphaerae > Tepidisphaerales > Tepidisphaeraceae > JBIQLO01. The sequence continues at coordinate 3,762 of JBIQLO010000263.1, forward strand.
CACAAGTGGGGGGTGGCGCTGAAGGGGATGCGGGAAGAGAGGGAGGATGAGAAGGTGAGGGGGTGACAGGGTGAACCATTGCTTCACTCTCACTGCCTCACCTAGTCATATCGATTTTCTGATGTAGTTCACAGGCGAGTAGCGGGTACAATCGGCGGACGATGGCCATGGATGCTTTATCGCTGGCGTTTGTGACCCCCTGGATGGTCTGGGCCGGGGTGGGGCTGGCGGCGATTCCGATTGTGATTCACCTGCTCAACCGCCGGCGGTTCAAGGTGGTGCGGTGGGCCGCGATGGACTTCCTGCTGGCGGCGATGAAGCGGAACCGGCGGCGGCTGAAATTCGAGCAGTGGCTGCTGCTGGCGGCGCGGTGTGGGGTTCTGATCCTGCTGGGATTGGCGCTGGCCAGGCCGATGGGATGTGACCGGACGATCTGGGCTTCCTGGGCGGGGCAGGGGCGGGGGCTGAACGTCATCGTGATCGACAACAGCTATTCGATGGCCTACGAGGCGGACCGGCCCGATGCGCCGACGCACCTGGACCAGGCCAAGCGATTGGCCGGTCAACTGATCGATCGACTCAGCGCGGGCGGAGAATCGGTGGCGCTGATCACGGCCGGGCGTCCGGCCAGGGTGGTCATTTCGCCGCCGACCTTCGATTTAGCACAGGCGCAGGGTGCGATCGGGCGGGTGGAGCAGGCTTGGTCGGGCACGGATATGGCCGGCGCATTGGCCGAGGCGGTGCGGCTGGGGGAGCAGTCGAAGGAGCCGACCAGGCGGCTATACATCCTGAGCGATGGGACGCGAAGCGGGTGGGGGGGCGAGCAGGCCGAGGCGATCCGGCAGATTGGGCCGCAACTGGCGCGGCTGTACCGGATCGCGCTGTTCAACCTGGGGCGGCCGGAGCAATCCAACCGGGCGGTGTTGTCGCTGACCCCGGCGGGGCATCTGGCGACGACGAAATATGAAGCCGAGGTGAA
>JBIQLO010000264.1:0-4737 GCA_044464175.1 Planctomycetaceae bacterium
GCAAACTCGAAACCAAACTCGGCCGGCGCCTGCGCCCCTCCCCCGTCGGAAGACCACCAATAAAAGTGAGAAAATAGGTGGCTGTCCCGGATTATCCAATCCATAAAAAGTTACGATCTTTCATTGGCGAAGGAAATTATGGACTACTTAGATATTGGTCAGCAGTTAATTGAGGCAATCGAAAAGAATGATTTACGGCGCGTTCGACAAATCATTCAATTGAATCCTACTGCACTCTCGTTGCCATTGGACAATTTGAGTCCCGATCAACCATTGCATTATGCCTGTTTGCAATGCAGACCGGAAATTGTTCAATTTCTTCTCCAACAACACGCAGAGGTCAACGTGCGTGGGTATCAAGGAAGGACACCTCTATACCATGCCGTGGATGAAGGCGATGCGCAATCTTTGGAGATTGTAAAGATGCTGATTGAAGCCGGCGCCGATCCTAACATTAAAGAAGATTTGGGGATGACGCCTTTGGACCGAGCGCTTGTTTACTCGCATCCGGAATTGGAATCTTCCATCCAGTATCTTCTGGCGCACGGCGCGCGGATGACCGCCATTGCAGGCGTCTTTCGGGCCGATGTGGAAACCTTAAAACGATTGCTTCAGGAAGACGGCGGAGCCACTCCGAGCGATATACTGGAAATCTTGGCTGGCGGGCCAACCGCCACGAACCGCCCCGACATCGCGAAGGCCATTCACGCCGAACTGGCGCGGCGGCGAAGTCAACAGAGTGATTCAGGAACAGAAAAAGGGCCGCTACTCATTTAGCAAAGATGCGGAACAATCATAAATTGCGCCAAAGAGACTCATGGAATCTGGTATGAGGGCCGCCGATGCGCATGCTCTATCCAACTGCAGGCCGCCGAACGCCGGAGGAATTCGCCGCCGCCGATCCGGCCGGCAAGAGCATCGTTTACGGCTATGATCCCGACACGGGCGATCTGAAAACCGTCACCGACCGCACGGCCAATACGACCACCTACCGCTATGCCAATAATTCGGGACAGGCACCTATTTAAGTTGGGGGTGAAGAGGGGGATGGGAGTCATTTCTGATTGCCCTGCCTCAGCGGTTTGGGTAAAATTCGCCTTCCTGCCCCCTCGAGCCGGGTTTGTTTCCGACCGATGGGTTGAACCGGCAGCCTAAACGACTCCCGTCCCCTTATCTCACCCGCATTATGAGATCTATTGTCCCTAATTTCTGCGGCGGCCTTTGATGAAGCGCAAAAGAATATTTGACTTGACAGCCATAGTATGTGCTGTCCTATGGCTGCTGGCGGTAATTATCGACAATATTACTCCCAACTACCATTCTACCACTCCAAATCCGAGCGGCTATCAATGGTATGGTATCCATATCTCCTGGAGTCACCATGCCGTTCGGGTTTTTCACTACATTATTGCCCCCCCAGGAGCAGTATGCGGAATTATTTTTATAGTCTGGCTTTTCAAAACGTATCCACGTTCGTTGCGAAGAATCAGAGTGTTGTTGAGCCGACGTAGAATTGGAAAGTGTAGAAGATGCGGGTACGACATTCGAGCTAGTACCGAGCGATGTCCGGAATGTGGCAGTACAATTAACGAGCGAAAAATCAAAAAAGAGGGCGATCAGCATAAGACTTGACGGGTTGACCTTCCCCACGTCTGGCAAGCACACCGCAAGGGAGTCAGGGGGCAGAAACCGGTGGTGACCATCAGGAATAATTCGGGCCAGGCGCCTATTTAATCCGGCCAATGATTCTCGGTAGCACATGCGCTTCATGGCCCTGCGCGGACATCCGCCGATCCAGCGGCTCATCCTTCCTGGAAATCCTGCCCCCGGCCCGCCGGCCCCGCAAAATGTTCCGCGCGGAACCTTCATCCATCCATCCGCGCTGCGCACTTTGGCGCCAAAACGCGCAGCGCGAAAAATCCAAAAAACTTCGTGAAAAAAAGAATTATCGCCCCTCCCGCTCCAAAAACCGCGATTTTTAAAATCGCGCTGCGCGCTTTTGCGCCAAACCGCGCAGCGCCCCCCGTTAGGGTAGAGGAGTAAAAAAATGATCGACTCGGTTCTATATACTGCCTTCTGCCTTCTCCCCTCGTCGCCGGGGCGCTTCGTCGCTTCCTTTTGCGAACGAACCCATTCCCCCGCTTCCTCTCCTGTCCGTTGCCCATGCCCCCCGGACCACAGACCACGAACCACGGACCACGGACTACGGACCACGGACCACGACAAAATGTCATCCAAACCCAAACGAACCAAACCCAATCCCCCCTTGGCGCTATCAAAAATGCGGTTTTCCACCCCGTCGCCACCGCGACAAATTACGAAACGAACCAAACCCAATGCCCCGAATTCCGGAACGCCCCCGCTTCATTTTCTTTCCAAAAACGACTCCACCCCCATCCGCCCGTCGGCCCCGAAGCGCACCGTCACCGCGCCGCACCGGTCCGTCCGCAGGAGCCGCCGGCCCCCGATCCGCTTCTCGAATATCCGCTGTTTTTGGGTCAGAGTGTGGTCGTTGGAACTGATGATGAGGCTCGGATCGACCGCCCGCACGAACCGCCCCGTCGTCGTCTCCGCGCTGCCGTGGTGGGGCGCGATCAGAACCTCGGCCGACAGCTCCGATGGCCGCCCCAGCAGCCGCCCTTCGGCCGCCGACTGGATGTCCCCGCACAACAGCACCCGATGCCCCCCATGCGACAGCGCCAGTACCAGCGAGGCCTCATTGTCATGCAACCCCGCCCCCGGCCACAGCACCTCCACCGAAGTGCTCCCATCCAGCCGAATCAACCGCCCCGCCGACACCACCAGCGGCCGGCATCCCAGCCCGTCCAGTTCCTTCAGCAACTGGGCGGCCGAGGCGTTGTGCCGGGCCTCCTCGATGAACTGCCGCGTCACATACACCCGGTCCGCCCCGAATCGCCGCACGATCTCCGCCACCGCGCTGAAATGGTCCCGGTTCGGGTGGCTGATGAAGATCGCGTCGATGTGCCGGATGTTCCGCAGCCGCGCGAACGGTTCAAAGCACCCGTCGGCCAGCCGCTCCTGGGTCTCCGATCCCGCGTCAAACACCACGGCGTGCCCGTTGGGCAACTCCGCCACCGCGCACTGCCCCGCCCCCACCGACAACACCGTCAGCCGCATCGCTCCCGCCGGCACGGACGCGCCGCCGCTCCACAGAAAGACCAGCCCCATGCCGCACGCCGCCGCCGGCCCAAGGCGCTTGAGCCGCCGCCGCCCGCGCCCCAGCAGCGGCAGCAGCAGCAACGCATACCACGCCGCCATCCCCCACGCCGGCGGCCGGGCCGCGATCAGGTTCATCCCCGGCACGCGCGCCAGGGCGTCGACCCCCACCCGCAGCGCCGCCGCCGGCAGCGCGGCCAAGGTCGCCCAGTGCCACGCCAGATACGGCATCACCGCTGTCAGGACGATCTTCAACGCCCCGCCAATGATCGAAAAGAAGACCGCCGGCTCCAGCGCCGCCCCGGCCGCGATGGCAAACGGATTGAACTGGCGGAAGTGCCACGCCACCAGCGGCGCGCAAACGAGCCACGCCGCCAGGCCCGTCGCCACGATCGTCCCCAGCCGCTCCTTCCCCCACGCCCTGATCCCATTCGTGGGCGGCCCGCCATTCATCCAGGCCGGCTTCGACTCCCCCCGCAGATATTCACTCAGCGGACGCGTAAACAGCATCAACGCCGCCACCGCCGCGAAGCTGAGCTGAAATCCCGCACTGTACAGGTCCAGCGGCCGGTAAATCAGCATCGCGATCATCGCCAGCGCCAGCAGTTGCAGCGCATCGGCCCGCCGCCGCAGAAGAATCCCGCCTCCGATCGCCCCGGCCAGCAGAATCGAGCGCACAATCGGCGGCGACGGCACCACCATCAACCCGTACACCAACATCACCCCCAGCCCCGCCACCGCCGACCGGCGCGGCGCCCAGCGCAGCAGCCGCGCCAGCCCATAGACCAGCAGCGCCACCACCGCCACGTGCATGCCGCTGGTCGCCAGGTGATGCGCGGTCCCCGTCCGCTGGAAATCCTCCCGAATCGGCGCCAACTCCGGCCCATGCTCACCCAGCAGCAGCGCCCGTAGCAACGTCCGATCCGGTCCAGGAACAAATCCCGCATCCAGCCAGCGCCGGGCCTGATGACGCACCCATTGCAGCGCGGAGGCCGGTTCCCGTCCCAGCGGCGCGATCTGCCCCGGCCCCTCGATCCGAAAGGATGCCAGCACCCGCTGCCGTCGGGCGTAGGCGCTCCAGTCAAACTGCCCCGGATTGGCCGCCGCCGCCGGACGCGACAGCCACCCGATCGCCCGGAAGCGGCTGCCCACCCCCAGCCCGGGGTGATCCTGCCCCACCAGCACCCCCAGCTCCCCCCCTGCCCGCCGCCACCCCCGCCACGTCCGCACCTTCAACACCCGGCACGCCAGGCGGGCCGACACCGTCCCATCCCGCTGGATCGACCGCACCGGCGCCCGATCCACCTGCAACTCCACCTCGGCCAGCGATCGCTCGGCCGAGGTGAACAATCCGATTTCGCTATTCGAATAGTAAAAGGACTCCACCTGCCCCAGTGCCACGCCGCACGCCCACAGCCCCACCATCAGGCAGGCACTGGCCACCCGCCCCCATCGCCCCCCCACCAAGGCCCCCCGCCCCCTCGCCCCCCCCCGCAGCATCCACTCCCCCCGCCCCCCGCGCACCCCCCCCTGCAGCGCCAAGGCCCCCCCCCGGCATAC
>JBIQLO010000265.1:0-4687 GCA_044464175.1 Planctomycetaceae bacterium
CAGTCCACCCAGGTACGAAGTCGTCTCGGCGTGGTCGTACTCTCCGATCTGTCCCAGCGGCGGCAGGCTCATTACCCCCTCCCAACGGCGTCACCAATGGCGGCGACAATCTGTGCCCGGCTCATCCCCTTTTTGAGCTTGACCCCCTTCTCGGCCGCCAGCGTCTGCAAATCGGCATCGGACTTATCTGCCAGCCCGTTGGCCGGGGAGGGGTCATGCGCGTCCCCTCCCTCGGCCTGTGGGGCGGCAATCGGCTCGGGCCGCACCACCAGCGTCATGTCGTTGATCCACTCGTGATGCAGCTTGTGCGTTGAGGGCAGGGGACGGGGAAACGTGCGGAGCCACGCATCGCGCTCGGTCGTGCCCTGCATTTTGAACGTGATCTCGCTGTGGCTTTCGTCAATTTTACGTACGTCGCGCTCCATGGGGTCTCCTTAGGTTTGAATTCGGGGGTAATTGCGCTTGGGGGCGTCCGGTTTCGGCTCGACAACCTGAGCGCGTCGGAGTGTGGGGATGGGGGATTGCCCCCGCCCCAGGCGAAAAGCCAGCCAGGCCCCGGCCCCCACTCCCACGAGCAGGCAGGCCGGGGCGACTAGCAGCGCGAACGTCAGGATTGCCGTGTCCACGCCCTGTTATTCGACGCAAAAAAACACCCGCGCCGTCGATGCGGCCACCAGCAGCGGGCGGACTGGCGGATGGAGGATATGCGCTCCTGGCCTTGGCTCGAACGGCTCACCGGCCAGTTATTCGACTCAGGTGATCACCTTGACCCGCTGCCCGCTGCCAGCCAAGGGCGCGGCGACCAGTCCACAGATCACGTCCATGGCGTGATTGTCCTTGTCCTCGTACTGATCGTCGCCGGCGGGCAGTTCCCCCTTGGCCGTCCGCTTGTAACTCCAGCTTTGAAACTCGTTTATCGTGTTGATGCAGGTCGAAAAGACTTTAAGGCGGTCACTGCGCAGGCGCTGGCGCACGGCCTCGACCATCGCCTCCTTGTTCGTGCTGCGTGGCCAGGGGGAGAACGACAGGCCGCACTCGCGTAACTGCTGGGCGATGCTCTTGGGCGATTGGGCCGTGCGGCTAAATGCGTGCTGGGGGTCAGCGTAGTAGCGATGAACGGTTCGGCCAGCGTTGCGCGCCTTGATGTCGGCGGCGTGCTGGGGGATGGTCAGGCCCCCGCGGTACAACTCGTCGATGACGTAGTAGCAGCCATTTGGAGCCATGGCCAGCCAGAGGATGGCGCAAGGATGGTCATAGCCGGGGTCCAGACCAACGAAGATGGGCCAGTCGGGCGGGACGGCGAATGGCGCCATGACGTGGCGGGAGGCGGAAAACTCGGGAAAGACCGTGCCCTCGGCGCTGACCCATTCGCCGTCCAGCCAGCGCCGGCGCAGGTGCCCCTTGAGATGCGAGAGGGTCGCCATATACCGCTCGCCCTCGGGGGTCCATCGCCAGTCCGGCACGCTGAAATAGGCGGGATTGTCCTGGTGCCGGGTGACGATGCGCTTCCATCGTCCTGGGGGCGGCGCTGCGCGGTTGTGGCGCTGGAGGCTGCGGTAGTCGCCTGGGGTCTCGATGCGGTGTGTCGGGATGGTTTCGGCGATTTGGTTGAGCCAATGCCCGGGCGGGCCGGGATTGCAGTCCACGATACACTGATGGCCTTGGATGCCCGCTTGTCGCAGGCTGCCGGCCAGCGACAACACGGTGTCCTCGGTGGGGATTTCCACCCCCTCGGCGACATAAATCCACGCATACTCGGCCGACTGGCTGCGTTGCAGGTCATCCAGCCCCACGGGCACCAGGACCGATCCGCCGGGCAGGGTGTACTCGGAGCGATTGTCGCGGCCGGCGCCGCCGGGAACCTGCATGCCGAACGCCGGGAACACCTGTTGCTCCAACGTCACCAGCACGCTTTGGGACAGTCTGGTGCGCGTGGATCGCGCCAGCATGATGCGAGCGCCCGGATATTGGATGGCGCGGGAGAGGAGGATGGAGAGGATGGCCCGCGTCTTGCCGGTGCCTCGGGGGCCTTCGATCAAGACGAACGGGTCTCGCATCTCACTCAGAAGCCGAACATAGGCGTTGCCGCAATCAATCGTTGGGGATGGCCGGGACATTAAAGATCACCATGGAAGGGGCGGTAGCAGTGCCGTCGCCGGTCAAGTGATGATTATCACGGTATTTCTGGGGGCGAATCCCTTTGAGCATGAAAATCAGCAGCGTGTCGGAATACTCGCGCTCGAAATACTGCTGACCCGTCTCCGGGTCGATCACCGGATCGCCGTCTTTAGTGAATTTTTTGCGGACCAGCCCCTCGGTGGACCGACGCCACGCCTCCCGCTCCAGGCGATCAGCGGCGCGATTCAGTGACCGCTCCCATGCTGCGGCAAATTCGGGATGGCGCTCTCGCTCTTTGTAGGGGTGCTGCGTGCTGACGCCGGCGGCTCGGGCGGCGTCCCGCACGATGCCACGCCTGGCCAGTTCGCGCAAAAAAACCTTCCGCCACCGCTTGCGGCGCGTTAAAGCCTTTTTTGGAGTGTTGTCTTTCACCACGTCTCTTTATTCGACGCCGACTTTTTCACTCCCCAAAAAATAATTTTTGACTTTTGACACACTTTTTCCCGACCGGTAGATCGTTCGCCAGTTGGGGGCCTGAGTTGTCATCTCGACGGCAGCCAGCCATTCGGGATGAGTGCGGAGTTGAATCGCAAATTTCCTTACCCCCAGGTTCATTCTTCCCCTCAGCAGGTCCAGGGCGGTCGCCTGGGCCGCTGTCAGCAACGCAGGGCGTCCAAGCCGTTGAGACACCCCATACCCCTCCAACCGGGCCTTCAACGCCCTGTAGACGTTCCCAAGCCATTCCGCGTGCCCTCCAGGCTCATTCCCAATGATCCATCCAGGCTTGGCCTGGGTGAGTTCCCGGTCGGCTCGGCGCCCGCGCACGCGCCACAGGTCGATCAGGCGACAGGAGACGGCCCGGTAAATCCAGGTGGTGTATTTCGCTTTGGATGGGTTGAACGTTTTATGTGCTCGCATCGCGGCAATAACGCCCTCTTGCACCAGGTCCTCCACCTCCATTTCTGGCCAGGCGGAAAACAGGTGCAGCTTGCGATTGACGGCGCGGCGGACGATGCCCTCAGCCCAATGGGGATCGAATTGATTGGTCATCCACGCATGGATAAGCCGCGTCTGGTTGGGGAGTATAGCGGGATGGAGGGGAGGGGTCTAGGAAAATGTCTGATTCTGCTGCACCGCTGAATCTTTCCCCATTTCACCCCCTTTTAGTCTCGCTTGAGATTTCTGGTGCTTTGTTAGGGGTAAAGACCTAACAAAATAGACATGAGGCTAAACAGGGTGGAAAGAGAGAAAGATTAAAATATATAATAAAAATATATATATTTATATTGAAATACGTGCAAAACACCTTTTTGAATCTTTCACCAAATCTTTCACTATTTTTCACCCCAAGGTGAAAGATTACCCTTAAATCTTTCCCCGCAGGGTGAAAGATTGTGAAAGATTCGGTGAAAGATTTGGATGTCTTATTCTGCTAGTCGGTAGATGCGGCGGGGGTTGGTGGCGGTGGTCTCGACGCTTTCCTGGACGCTGCCCCGTTCCTTGAGTGTGTCGATCAGGGTGGTGAATTTCTTGGTGTCGATTTTCATGCGTTTGAGCAGGATGGAATGGGGCAGGCTCCCTTTAGCCCCGCGTAGCTTTTCCAGAACCTTGAGACAGTCGGCGTCAAACGGATTGTCCGCGACGTAGGAGCCGGCCTGGAACAGCATCTTCATGGTTAGTTGTTCGACGATGGCCCATGCCCACCGCACGGCCGCCTCTCCGATCTCCATGTGTTCATGGTCTGCGCTAGCGGCATAGATCAGCGCCAGCTTGCGGGTTTTCTCGTACGCTCTTGCCCAGATTGCCATCGCGGTGGGGTCATCCGCCCCCTCGGCCTTCTCGTATCGCTCATCCGCCGCCTTTCGAACGTCGGCCAGAATTTTAACCGCGGAGGCAGTCTGCTCGATCAGTTTGGGCTGTGGATACCACTGCGCCAGATTGCTCTCAACGGATCTCCCCCACCATTCAGCGGTTTTGATGATCCGCTCGGGCACGTCCAGTTGCGCGGGAGTTTGTCCTTTGCCGCGTCGGCCAGCCTCGAAGATCATCAGGCGGGCGAAAAAGCCGTTGTTGAGCATTTTGGACGACATGGCCTGATAATAAAATCTGGGAACTGCCGTGCCAAACAGGCAGAGGGACGGTTGCTCGATCTTGACGGATGCCTCCATGCCCGACTTGTCACGGATGCCGTATTCGCCATTGCTGCTGGTGTAGAATTTCAGAAGGGTTTGCACGATCACCTCATGTCGCGCGTCTTTGGCGCTGTTGATGGATGACAGCAGCGCGTCCATCTCATCGACCTGATAGAGCATGGACGAATTGACCAGCATCCGATCCTCTAGGCCCTGACCGGACGCAAATTGGTCCCCGAGGCACTTGTCAATGCCGGCGGCGCGTGCGATGCGCTGATTGACCTTGCGGGGGTGATCCTTGCCCGTACCGGAATTAGCCAGTGCGACGATGTACAGGTTGGTGCGGCTGTCCGAATCATCAGTTATCCGCTGACCGGCCAAAAACGCCTGCATCGCCAGAGCACCGCAGAAGGCCAGGGTTTGATTCGGGTATGGCG
>JBIQLO010000266.1:0-4678 GCA_044464175.1 Planctomycetaceae bacterium
CCGATACGATGCAAGGGCATCGACGGCTGATGGAGCATTTGGCACGTGTATAAGGCAGGCTTCCCGCCTGTTCCTGGAATGGACTGATTATGAGCAAAAAAATCCCCCTCCTCTGGACCAACGACGATATTTCCGTCGGCGGCCAGCGTTATCTCAACCGGCTGGTCCCCCTGGCCGAATCACTGGGCCTGCGGGGCACCTTCTTCGTCGTCCCCTGCCCCAACGGCGGCAAAAAGCGGCTGACCGACGATCCCGGCCTGATCGCCGACATTAAAGCCGCCATCGCCAATGGACACGAGGCCCACCAGCATTCCACCACGCATGCCTGCCCCGAAAACGGCACGGCCGACCTGCGCATGTATGACCTGATGGGCATGGATGCCAAGGCCTTTCATTCCTCCCACCGATTCGTGCTGGAGCGATTGTGGCAGGTGGACGCCCTGGAAGCCCAGATCGCCTGGGGCCGCCGCGTCTGGACCGACGCCTTCGGCGCGCCCTCGGAGGGATTCCGTCCCGGCTGCGGCGCCTTCTGCGGGAATATGTACAAGGCCTTGAGCAACCTGGGATTCAATTGGACCTCCAGCCGCCTGGTCAGCCTCACCGGCTGGCAATGGGTTTTCGGCAACGAAAGCTACCCCGCCTCCTGGGAAGGCCCCGTCCGCCCCACGGTCACCGAAGGGGTCATGGAATTTCCCATCCTGGATGATGTGGCCTTCAAGGCCCCGTTTGAAAAAATCGACCAATTCGTCGAACTGGGGTGGACCCACTGGCACAAATGCGTGGAAAAGGAGTGGCCCTTCCTCACCGTCTGCCACACCAGCCAGATGGAAATCAACAACGACAGCGGCTACCGCATCCACGAAAAGCTGTTCAAGCGCATCCTCGACACCGGCCAGGCCGAGCCGATGACTCTGGGCCAGTACTACCGCGCCGTGAAGGCCGGGACCTACCCCATGGCCGACCCGGCCGACGCCTATCCCGCCCCCGAGGCGATCCCCGAATGGCACGCCCTGCACCCGGACCACCCCGAGCGGCGGCTGTAGGCGGCGGCGCTGAGGCCGGACGGGCCCCTGAACAAAAATGCCGTATAAAACCGAGACCGCCCATTGACTTACTTCACTTAATGTTTCTAAAGTGACGATATCAGAATCAGGTCGCCTTGGTTGACGGCCGATGCCGTGCGACGACCGTTGCTCCAGTTTGGAGGAAACCGTCAATTTTATGGTCGAAGACCCTTTTTCGGGTTACGGCCTGCGTCCGGTGAATCTGTCCGACCGGGCCGTGTTCCAGCCGTATTTTCAGTCCCTCTGTCATCCGCTATCGGATTACACCTTCTCCCAGCTCTATACCTGGCGCAACAGCCTCCGCATTCTGTGGAAACAGATCGGCGGGCACCTGTGCGTCTTCGCCAACGGCACCGGCGACCTGACCCTCCTGCTCCCCCCCATCGGGGAGGGGGGCGGGGATGCCGTCCTGCGCCAGGCCCACGAGATCATGGACGCCTACAACGCCGACCATGGCGTGATCGACGCCGCCCGCGTTGAATATGCCAGCGACGAGCTGCTGGCGCGGTTCAATCCCGCCGGGCTGTCGGTCGAGCCGATGGGCGCCGATTACGTCTATGACGTCCGCCAGATGATCGACCTGACCGGCGGCGACCTGGCCTCCAAGCGTCAGGCCAAAAACCGCTTCATGCGCCTCTATGCCCATCGCGTGGAGACCTACGATCCGGCCCGTCACCTCGATGACTGCCTGGCCCTGCTCGACCAATGGAAAACCCGGCAGGATGCCCACCACGCCGCCGACCCCTCCACCAACGGCGTTAAACGCCAGAAGGAGGCGCTCGCGTGCGAATTAAGCCTTCGCGCCGCCGGCGAACTGGGCCTCAAGGGCATGGTGGTTTACGCGCGATCGAATCCTGATCCCCAGAACCCGAATCCCGAATCCCGAATCCCGGAACCCGAATCCCTCCGCGGCTTCACTTTCGGCGAGTACCTGGGCGAGGACCAGTCCAGCATCACGATTGAAAAGACCGACCTGGAGACCAGAGGGCTGGCCCAGTTCATTTTCAGCGAGTTTTGCCGCAACCACTGGGCCGACCGCCCGCTGGTCAATGCCGGGGATGACTGGGGCCTGGAGACGCTGGCCTGGACCAAGCGCAGCTACCGCCCCGTGAAGATGCTGAACAAATACATCCTGCGTCTCCACCGCCCCGCGGCGGTCTCGATGGCCGGGGCGGATTCGGCCGGGGATTCCCGCGTCCGCGCCGCCACGCGCGACGATCTGGCCGCGGCGGCCACGCTGGAGCAGACCTGCTTCAAGAACTACCGCCTGAGCCTCAAACGCCTGCAATACCTTCAAAAGGCCCCCACCGCGCTGTTTGTCGTGGCCGAGCTGGAACGGCGGGTGGTGGGGGAGGGGATCGCCCTGATCCGCCGACACAAATCCGGCTGCCTCACCGGGCGCATCTACTCACTGGCCGTCAGTGACCAGTGCCGGGGCCGGAAAATCGGCGCCCGCCTGCTGGAGACAATGGTTGAGGGGTTGATCGCCCGCGGCGTCAAGCGGGCGTTTCTGGAGGTGGAGGGCGACAACGACAGCGCCCTGCGCCTCTACGAGCGCCACGGCTTCCAGATCATCGGCGATCTGCCCGACTACTACGGCCCGGGACGCCACGGCATCCACATGATGCGGGAGCTGTCACTTTTGCCGGAAAACAATGCGCCCCTTGGTCAGGTCGTAGGGTGAAAGCTGCACCTTCACCTTGTCGCCGGGCAGGATGCGGATGAAGTGCTTGCGCATCTTCCCCGACACCACCCCCAGGATTTCGTGCGACTGGCCCCCCTGGTCGAGGCGCAGCTTGAACATCGCGTTGGGCAGCGCGGTGGTCACCGTCGCTTCCACTTCAATTGGCTCCGATTTGGCCACGAGATTACACTCCCATGCCGGTTGCTCCCGGCATTAAAAACCACATCCTACCCATCCGAGGACGCTATTTCCATGGCGGGCGTCCTCGTCGGGGCTCGTCCGGCGCGCGGGGATCGGCGGCTGAGGCCGCCTCCTACGCCTTTTAGACATCCAGATTCTTCACTTCCAGCGCATGATCCTCGATGAACTGCCGCCGGCGCTCCACATCCTCCCCCATCAGCACGCTGAACAGCCGCTCGGCCTCCCCCGCCTCCTCCAGCGTCACCCGCAGCAGCACCCGCTTGGCCGGGTCCAGCGTCGTCTCCCACAGCTCCTCGCTGTTCATCTCGCCCAGCCCCTTGAAGCGCTTGATTTCCATTCCGTGCTTGGCCAGCCCATGCACCTCCGGCAGGATCTGCGCCACTCCCGCCACATCGATCGTCTTTTCATCGTTGATCAGGGCGTACTTGGTCCGCAGCTTTTCGCCGCTGACCGACTCCTCCTGCGTCAGGAAGTAATCGTCGATGCTCAGCCCGTACTGCTCCAGCTGCACCAGCAGCTTCTCCATCTCCTTCACCTCATGCAGCTCATGGCTGCTCTGGAGCCGCCGGGCCGTCTCCTCCTGCGACGGGGCGGCCGTCTGCCCGTCCCCCTGCACCTCCGACAGCTCGGCATCGTCGATCCAGAGCCGCTCCTGCTTCAGGAACTGATCCCGCTGCTCGGCGCTGTGGAAAAAGTGATCCTGCCCCTCGGCGATCACCCGGTACAGCGGCAGCCGCCCGGCCGAGTCCCGCTTGGCCAGGAAATCGGCGAAATCGATCCCCCGCCGCCCCAGCACGCGCACCGACTCCTCCAGCTTGCCCAGCAGCTCCACCACCCGGCGCAGTTCCGCCCCCTCCAGCCGGCGCAGCTCCGCGCCGGTCTCGGTGTCGCGGATCGCCAGCACCGTCGCCTCCAGCCCCAGGTCGGTGTAAATCTGCCGCATCGCCCGCTCGTTCAGGACGTACTCGCTCTTTTTCTTGCGCGTCACCTGGTACAGCGGCGGCTGGGCCACGTAAATCCGCCCCGCCTTGATCAATTCCGGCATGTGGCGGAAGAAGAAAGTCAGCAGCAGCGTACGGATGTGCGAGCCGTCCACGTCGGCGTCGGTCATGATGATGATCTTGCCGTAGCGCCGCTTCTCGATGTCGAAGTCATCCCGGATGCCGCACCCCAGCGCGCTGATGATCGTGCGGATTTCCTCATGCCCCAGCATCTTCACCAGGTTCGCCTTCTCGACGTTGAGGATTTTACCCTTCAGCGCCAGGATCGCCTGGATGTTGGAATCCCGCCCCTGCTTGGCCGACCCGCCGGCCGAGTCGCCCTCCACCAGGAACAGCTCCGTCTCATCCTTGCTGCGCGAGCGGCAGTCGGCCAGCTTGCCCGGCAGGCTGTTCCCCTCCAGGCTGTTCTTGCGCCGGGTCAGTTCCCTGGCCTTCTTGGCCGCCTCGCGCGCCTGCGCCGCCAGCATCCCCTTCTCGAAGATGATCTTGGCCTGCTTGGGATTCTCCTCGAAATACGCGCTGAGCTGCTCGCCCAGCGTCGAGCTGACGAACCCCTCCACCTCCGAGTTGCCCAGCTTCGTCTTGGTCTGCCCCTCGAACTGCGGCTCGGCCAGCTTCACGCTCAACACCGCGATCAACCCCTCGCGCACGTCGTCGCCGCTGGGCTTGGTGTCCTTGATCCAGCCCGCTTTCTCGGCATATCGGTTGATCGTGCCCGTCAGTGCCGT
>JBIQLO010000267.1:0-4630 GCA_044464175.1 Planctomycetaceae bacterium
TTAAGAGCCGAATCCACCTTATTCGCGCGCCCAGATTTTGGGGAGTAGTACACCCGTCCGGTTTCATTCCTCAAAATCCTCCAGGAGCACCGCCTCTAGGAGTCTTAGCAGAAAAAATAATCGTAGCTCCCAGAACTACCACTACACTTACGATAATGCAAAGCAACAATGAGTATAACACGTAACGCCGATTTTTAAGTTTAAAAAAACCAACAAGCGCCGATATAGTGCCAATCAAACAAAGTAAACAACACAAAAATACCAGCAATGCCGAAACGATTTTCCATACATTGAAAAATTCCAATTGGGCAGGAATGGCGCATATCCACGAAGCCAAACCAATAATGATCGCCAAAATGCCGCAACAAAAGGAAGATAAAGCAGGGCCACCCATTTTTCTGGCCAAGGTGGACCTATGCGATCCTGAACCGGCGGAATGATAATTGAGAATGTTCATGCTACCTCCATTGTTTCAATCAATTTTTCCCAATAGGGGGCACGCAGTTGATTGGTCGAATGAACCACCCACATTGGCCGTCATGCCTAATGGAGTTGTCACCGCTTGACTGAGGTAAGCTAGAATGGAATAGCGATCATTCCAGTTGTCCAGATGTTGACCATTGGGATTTTCGAAATAAAAATCCAAAATAGAAACCAAAGGGGGACGGGAGTCATTTTGAGGTCTCCTGAAAGGGCGCAGCGGCCTTGGGCGGCCGGCCCGGTTCGCGTCTCGTGTGGTTTAAGGCCAAGGCGGCGACGATCCCGTTTTCCCAATCCTCCTGGCCAAAGGGACGACCCTTGGCCACCGATTGCCGCAGGACCTCCAATTCCGCGTCCGTCTGCGCCTCGTTGACAAACGCAAGCCAATCCCGCGGGCGTTCGACAGGCCACGGGCTGGGCCGGCGACCCACTTGCGTCGCTCCGGCCCACAGGCTCGACCAGCGCCATCGTTCGGCCCGATCCACCAGTCCCGCCCGCAGGGCGTTGCGTTCCACATACCGGCAGACAATCAGAAAATGCGGGTCGTCCTGCACGGCGAAGCTTTTGTACCGACCCTGATACAAGTGGCCCGTGCCCGAGGTGTGGTGATGGGCGTGCCAGCGCTGGGTATGCGTGACGCTCAACCAGCCCATGAATTGCGACAGGTCAGCCCCGATTCGCGGCCGCAGCACCATGTGCCAGTGATTGGGCATCAGGCACCAGGCGAACAACTCCATCGGCGTGCGCCCCTGCGCTTCGCCCAGCACCCGCTCGAAGGCGGCATAATCGCCTTCATCCTCAAAAAGGGCCGCGCGGGCGTTGCCGCGACTGAGAACGTGATAAATCAATCCGCCGGAGACAAGCCGGGCTCGACGGGGCATAAAAGCGAGGTTATCGAGACCGCCTCATCAACACAATCCAAAAATGACTCCCGTCCCTTCGCTCCCCCCATAAAGGGTCAGCGGCATCGGCCGCCCGGATTCGTTCTTCACATTGAATATGAAGTTATACTCGGGAACCGCGGCTTGCATGTACTTCACCTCATGCTTGCTCACATTCCGAATCTTCAGTTGGATGACCACCGGTTCTGCCGGCTCGACACGCCCCCGAACCAAATGAGCGGTAAGCTGCAATTCGTCGTTCGCCGGTTGGAAGGATGGCGAATTGGGCCCGATGCCCGATCTGTCCACCGCCGGGGCCGAGGCTGCGATCAACCCAAGGCCCACAAGCGCGAGAATGAATTTGGTCATGTTGCTCTTGTCGATGTGGAGCCTTGCCCCACCGGCCTTCGGAACAGGTTCCTGCCCTCGGAGGGGCCAACCCTCACCGGGAAGGCCAGACGCTACTGAATCCACCACTCATCCCCCCACATGTTGTTCTTCGAATTGGCCGCGTAATCCTTCACCAGCAGCTCGGCCGGTGTATTGGCGACGTGGCCGTCGGCGAAGAGGATGTTGATGGTCTTGTTCGGATGACGCCCCAGGATGGCGTCCCCGCCGTAGGTGCCGCCCCAGCTGACCGTTGTATTGACGCTCGCGCCGGCTATGTAATAGTTGGCCGTGGCCGGCGATTTGGCACGCAAGCTGATGAGGTAGTAATACCCCCCTTCCAAGAACATGATGCGGCTGCTGGGATTGCTGACCTGCTGCAGCTTGATGCCGTGATAGTTGTTCCGCCAGCTGGCACCGGGGTTGTAATAACCCAACAGGTGCTGGTTGGCCGTATAGTTGCCGTAATAGGGGCTGTGCTGGTCGCTGAAAAGGACGGACGAAGAAGGACAGAGCAGCACCGATTTGAGGTTTCCGGGCGTCTTGGCATCTTCCGGCAGATACTTCTGATCGCACAAGTATTCCTGCCATCGGAGGTCGAGCAGTTTATTGGTGGCCGGATCCGTCCAAACGTACTGCGTCGGCGGCGGCCGCCCGCCGTTCTGGTTGGCATACATAAAGACCGCCTGCCCGATCTGTCGCATGTTCG
Source organism: Planctomycetaceae bacterium (assembly GCA_044464175.1). GTDB lineage: Bacteria > Planctomycetota > Phycisphaerae > Tepidisphaerales > Tepidisphaeraceae > JBIQLO01. The sequence goes on from JBIQLO010000267.1 coordinate 2,458, forward strand.
AGGCGCACTGCACCTGCTTGGCCTGCTGGCGGGCCTTGTTCAACGCCGGCAGCAGCATTGCGATCAGAAGGCTGATGATCCCGATGACGACCAGCAGCTCCACCAGCGTGAAACCCTTCTTGTGACGCATGGCCTCTCCTTCTGCAAGGAATTCCGGACGCACAAAGACTGGGTCTCCGCCAATGCGCTTCTCCCCCCCTCCGCCGCGCTCGATCAGCGGGGCCACCAGTCTTCCAACCACATGTTGTTCTTCGTGTTGGCGTTGTAGCTCTGGAGCACCTGCTCCGCCGGCGTGTTGGCCACATGCCCATCCACGAAAAGAATGTTGATCGTCTTATTCGGATGCCGACCGAGAATGGCATCCCCGCCGAACGTGCCCGGCCAGGCAACCGCCTTGTTCGTGCTGACGCCCGAAACGTAGTAGAAGTTGGTCTGCGGCGCGGTGACGTAAGCGGCGATCAGGTAATAGTAGCCCCCCTCCACCACCATGATCCGACTGGCCGGGTCCTTCACGCGGGCGGGCTTGACGCCCGTCATCTTGTTGCGCCAGTTGGGCGCGCCGCCCGAGCCATCGTAAGGCGCCAACGCGCCGTTGTAGTAGCCGAACAGATACTGATTGGCGCTGTAATTGCCCTGCAGGGGATCATGCTTGTCCGAGACGATGACCGTCGAGGAGGGACAGACCAGCACATTGGAACCCAACGTGGGCTGATAGGCCTTGGCCGGCAGGTAGTGCTGGTTGCAGAGAGTGACCTGCCACTGCCCTGAACCCGGGTCGGGGTCACCCGGAATGTACATCTGGCTGGGCGGCAGATTCCCCTTATTCTGAGTCGCGTACATCATCAACGCCTGCCCGATCTGCCGCATGTTCGAGGCGCATTGCACCTGCTTGGCCTGCTGGCGGGCCTTGTTCAACGCCGGCAACAGCATTGCGATCAGAAGGCTGATGATCCCGATGACGACCAGCAACTCAACGAGGGTGAAACCCCGCGCGCTTTTCATAAAATTTCCTTGGGAAACAGAACCAAAGGGACGACGGCCGGCACGGCATCCGGAGCCACGGGCGAAATTGGGCAGGTGTGCGGCCATCCTGAAGCAATGTCCGAAACGTTTCGGAACCTACGAATTTTATCCCCCGCCAAACGGAAATGTCAAGGAAAATACGGCATCCGGAGGCGGCCTCCCCCCGCGCCCTGGGCCCATTTCCCGGCCGCGGCCTTCGGGGCGCGAGCCGGCCCAATTGGGCTCCGCCCCCTGGCGAAGGTTCCCAATCCCCTAAAAAGCCCCTATCGCACCCCGGACGCCCTCTCCCACACGCTGGCGCACCGCCCGGCCGGATAGCCGATTGCCAGTTCCGGCGTCGCCAGCGGCTTGCCTGGCTGGGCCAGCGACTTCATAAACGCGGCCGTCGCCCCGGTCGTCAAGAGCGTCCGCTCCACCGGAAACGGCGGCACATTCGTCAAAAACGCATCCTCCACCAGCCGCCCCAGCGTGGCAAAATGGGCATGGTGCACATCCTTGTATCCGATCACCGGCGCATCCAGCAGGATCTCCTCCTGGCCGGCCAGCTTGAACGCGGAGGCGAACTCCTTCATGTGCCCCGTCAGATTCAGGTGCGTCACCTTCAAACCGTCCATGTGCTCCACCACATGCGCCGCCGGCGGCTGCTTTTTGCAGTTGTCGCGCATCGAGCCGGGCTGCACCTCCGCCGCCACTCCCAGCGCCGCGTCAATCCACTTCGCCGGCCAGCGCCCCGCATCCAGCTCCTTCCACACCGCATCCCCCTTGTACGCCGTCACCGACCGGATGCCGCTCTCCCCCCCTGCCCGCTGCTCAATCATCGCCTGGATGTATTCCAGGCTGTGAAACCCATACCGCTCCCACGGGCCATAATAGACCGCCATCACCTCCTCAATTTTCCGCCCCCGGATGTCCCCCAACCCCGGCCTGCGCCGGCAGTGCGGGATCGACGAGCCGCCAAAGAGCAGAAACCCCATCTCCCTGGCCGTCTGCACCATCTCCCTGGCCCAGTCAAAGTTCCAGGAATAGTGCTTGTCGCAGAAGACCGGCACCGACCGCCCCGTGGACTTGAAGACCTCCACGATCTGGTCAAACAGCTCCTTGCGCGGATAAAGCTGCTGCGCGATCTCGTTTTCCGGATAGTCGCCATGCT
>JBIQLO010000268.1:0-4481 GCA_044464175.1 Planctomycetaceae bacterium
CGCTTATTTTAGCCACGGAGGGGGGACAGATGAACACAGATGGAATCAGGGGGTTGGCCTATAAGAGATGGATGCCCGTTCAGGGAGTCCCGCTCGCTGACACTCGCGGCTCTGTTGGGGGGAATCGGTTACATGTTGAGGCGCTTTTTCCAGGCGGCCAGCTGCTCTTTGAAGGGTTGGCCGCCGGCGGCACCGGCGCTCCTGTAGCGGTTGACGACATTTTTGGCGCCCAGGGCGTCGTAGACATCTTTTTCGATCGCGGGGGAGGCTTTTTGGAATTCTTCCAGGGTGAGCTGGGCCAGGGCGTGTTTGCCCTCTTTTTCGCACTGGGCGACCAGGCCGCCGACGATCTGGTGGGCGGTGCGGAAGGGGACGCCCTTGGTGACGAGATACTCGGCCAAGCTGGTGGCGTCGAGAAACCCGCGTTCGAGGGTGGGTTCGATGTTTTCCGGAATAAAGTTGGCCGAGGCGACGATGGCGGCGGCCATGGTGAGGCAGGCCGAGACGGTGTCGTAGGCCGCGAAAACGTGGCGTTTGTCCTCCTGCAGGTCGCGGTTGTAGCCGATGGGCAGGCCCTTGAGGATCGTCATCAGGGCGAAGAGATTGCCGTAAACATTGCCGCAGCGGCCGCGGATCAGCTCGAGCATGTCCGGGTTGCGCTTCTGCGGCATCATGGAAGAACCGGTGGTGTAGCGGTCGGCGATTTTGATGAAGCTGAATTCGGTGGAGGAATAGATGATCCACTGCTCGGCCCAACGGGAAAGGTGCTGGGCGATCATGGCGCAGTTGAATAGAAAACGCGCTGCGGTATCGCGCGTTGCAGTTGAACAGATTGCACTTTGAGACTCACCTAAAAAATGTAATTCCGCTGCAGTAATCTTGGAATCAAGTGGCAGAGATGTCCCGGCGATTGCGCCGCTTCCAAGTGGAATATAGTCATTGTCTGTATCGGACTGCGATGTGAGCGAATATTTATCGGTTTCGAACATCCAATACCACGCAAACGCTTCAGCACCAGCAGAAATTGGTTGAGCACGCTGCATGTGTGTATACGAAGGCATTACCACATCCTTCGATCTATTTGCAAGTTGGAGGAACGCATTGCAGAGGAGATCGATAGCTTCGCCCAATTCTTTGCCAGCAGTGGCCAACCACAATAGAAGATCAGTCGCCACCTGGTCATTCCGGCTCCGTCCCGTATGCAGCTTCCGCCCCGGCTCGCCGATGCGGTCGATAAGCGCTTTTTCGACGACCATGTGGATGTCTTCGAGCGACTCATCAAACTCAAAATTGCCCGATTCGATGTCGCTTTCGATGGATTTCAGCCCATTGATGATGGCGTCGCGTTCAGCGTCGGTGAGGAGGCCGACCTTGGCGAGCATGGTGGCGTGGGCGATGGAGCCGGCGATGTCGTGTTTGTAGAGACGCTTGTCGTAGGAGATCGACTCGACGAAGGACTGGGCCAGGGCGTCGGCCGGTTCGGAGATTCTTGCCTGCCAAGATTTATCGTTTGCCATGGGAGGTGATGGTAAGGGGAAAAGGGGAAATGGAAAATGGGAGGGCGTTGGGATTCGTAATTCGGGGGAGTAACCGGGTCCGCTGAAGCGGACCCTAAGAGGCTGTTGACGGTTGGGGGCGGGAGATGGGTGGTTCAGGGGGTAGTCCGCTCAGGGCGCCGGGGGGCGAGGGAGGCGGCTTCGATGAAGATTTGCCGGACCTCGGGGTGGGCCTGGCGCACGGCCTGTTCCAGACGGACGATGGCTGACTCGATGTCGGCGGCGGAGAGGTTTTCGGCGAAGCGGATGTCCAGATTCACCAGGACGTGGTCGGGGCCCAGGTGCATGGTCAGGGGCGGGCGGGCGTGTTGGACGGCGGGGTCGGACTCGACCAGGCGCTGGATGGATTGGACGACGCGGGCATCTGCGCTCTCGCCGATCAGGAGGCCTTTGCTCTCCCAGGCGAGGATGGCCGCGATTCCCCCCAGGATGAGGCCGATGACGACGGAGGCAGCGCCGTCGAAGTAAGGGTTGGCGAAGTAATGGCCCAGCCAGACGCCCAGGAAAGCGATAAGCAGGCCGAGCAAGGCGGCCGTGTCCTCCAGAAGGACGGTGAAGACGGTGGGGTCCTTGGCGGTGCGGATGGCGCCCCAGACGCTCTGGCCGGGGGATTTGGTGGCGAAGAATTGGCGCAGGGCGATCCAGAGGACGATGCCTTCGAAGACGACGGCGAGCCCCAGGACCCAATAGGCCCAGGCCGGGTCTTCCAGGGGGGCGGGACGGATCAGGTGAAGAATGCCTTCGTAGGCGGAGACGCCGCCGCCGACGCCGAAAATCATGATGGCGACGACGAGGGACCAGAAGTAGAGCTCCTTGCCGTGGCCGAAGGGGTGGAGCTTGTCGGGGGGGCGTTTGCTGAGGCGCATTCCCAGCAGGAGCAGGCCGGCGTTGCCGGTGTCCACAATGGAGTGGATCCCCTCGGAGAGCATGGCGGAGCTGCCGGTGAAGGCGGCGGCGACGAATTTCAGCACCGCGATGGCCAGGTTGCCGCCCATGGCGGCGAAGACGGTGAGCTTGGCGCCGGAGGCCATGAAGGCAGTCTAGCGTGAGGGGGGGCGGCTTGAAGCGCGGCAATTTTGGAGCGGCGCCGTTAAGGACCAGGGGAAAAGACCTCCGCCAGGAGCCGGGTGTACAGGTCGCGGTACTCTCAGACCTTGTGCGGCTGCCACGCCGGAAGCACAGTCTGCGAGTACGCCGACCTGTGGCACCCATTGGGCCTTTTCCTCAGTCCTCAGCAAGCGGCGGGGTTGGCGATGTCGCCCACAGGGATACAGCCGTTATAAAATTGGTTTTTTCTTCCACTTGCGGGGGAAAGAGGGGGCGGATATTTAACGGCGCGTGACTTGGTTGATCTGGGTAATCTTTCTGGGGGTCGTGCTGTTTCTGTTGGCGTTGGATCTGGGGGTCTTTCACCGAAAGGATCACGTCATTCCGCTGCGCGAGGCGCTGGGGTGGACGGGGTTCTGGATCTTCCTGTCGCTGCTGTTTGGGGTATTTGTCTATTTCGCCTACGGGCATCACTGGTTTGGGCTGGGGGCGCCGGGGACAATCTATCCCAGGGGGCTGAGCGGCAAGCAGGCGGCGACCATGTTCTTCACGGGATATGTGCTGGAAGAGTCGCTGAGCATGGACAACATCTTTGTCATCGCCCTGATCTTCCGGTTCTTCCAGATTCCGAGCAAATACCAGCACCGGGTGCTGTTCTGGGGGATTCTGGGGGCGCTGGTGCTGCGGGGGGTGATGATCGGGATCGGGGCGTACCTGGTGGCCAAGTTCTCGTTCATTTTGTATGTGTTCGGGGCGTTCCTGGTCTTCACGGCGATCCGGATGCTCTGGAGCAAGGAGGGGGAACGGGACCCGAATCAGTCCTGGGCGGTGAAGCTGGTGCGCAGGTTCTTTCCCGTGACCGAGGAGCTGCACGGGCATCATTTGGCAGTGCGGCGGGAGGGGAAATGGATGCTGACGCCGCTGATGCTGTCGCTGGTGGTGGTGGAGGCGACGGATTTGATCTTCGCGGTCGACTCGATCCCGGCGGTTTTCGCGGTGACGCGGGACCCGTTCCTGGTCTTCAGCAGCAATATCTGCGCGATTCTGGGTTTGCGGTCGCTCTACTTCGCGCTGGCCGGGATCATGGACAAATTCCGCTATCTGGGGACGGCGCTGGCGGTGATTTTGCTGGTGGTGGGGGCGAAAATGCTGCTGCATCACTGGCTGGATGAGATCGAGGGGATCAGCTTTTACACGCTGGGGGTGATCGCGCTGATCCTGGGGGTGGGGGTGGTGGCGTCGATGGTGCATGCCCGGCGGGAGACAGCGCGGGCGTGAGGGGATAACCGGGTCCGCTGAAGCGGACCTCACAAGCGATCAGCGGGCGCGAAGGCTTTCCTTAGGCCGGTTGGCGTATAATATGAGGCGATGCCTACGACGGGAAACTCAACGGTGGATTTGATTCTGGCGATCATCGCGGCGGTGTTGCTGCTGGTGATCGGATATCGGGTCGGACGGGCGATCGGGACGCTGGCCAGCACGAAGTTGATCGCGGCCAAGGAGCAGGACCTGTTTACGGCGCAGAAGGGATTTAAGAACCTTTATGAGCAGGAAGTGGGCGGGCTGAAGGCGGAGAATCAGAAGCTCAAGGAGCAGGTGCAGGTGCTGAGCGACCGGGTGGAGGAGTACCGCAAGAAGGCCGCGGGACTGGGGGGATTGTTCAATTCCGGGGGGAAACGGGCGGATGCGATGTATGCGCTGCTGCTGGAGAATGAATCCTTGGAAGAGGCGCTCTACAGCCAGAACGAGAAGCTGAAGCAGGAGCGGACCGATGCGTTGAAAGAGTCGCTGCGCAACACCAGCTATCGGCGGGTCTTGATGAGTCAGTTGCTCAACGACAACCGGATCAAGGAGTACGTGGCGGAGATCTTGTCGGAT
>JBIQLO010000269.1:0-4463 GCA_044464175.1 Planctomycetaceae bacterium
CGGGGGGGTACAACCGATCCGCTCGCCGAATCCACTTCCATCCAACGCCCGGGGAGACGCTTCGCGGGAACGCATTGCCGGCGAACATCGCTCGGCCAATCGCTCCCCTTGGTTTCAAATTCATGGCCTTGGCAGGCCCGGCCCGGAAGGTCCCATGCCGTTAGCATTATGCTCATGGTCCTCTTCGATTGTCAATAAAATTCGCAGTTCAATCCGACCCGAGAAAAGTGACAAAACTGACATCCGCAGCAGCGCGGCCCAGCCCTCTAATCGGGAGTCCGCCCTCCCATGGCATCGGTCCCGCCCGGCCGTTACAATCGCCAGACAACTTAACTTACGACAGGAACAGCCATGAAAGCATTGGTCAAGGCGAGCCGGGAACCGGGGCTGTGGCTCCAGGATGTGCCCGAACCGAAGGTCGGCATCAACGACGTATTGATCCGCGTCCATAAGACGGGCATCTGCGGCACGGATGTCCACATCTACAAATGGGATGAGTGGGCGAAAAAAACCATTCCCGTCCCCATGGTCGTCGGCCATGAATTCGTCGGCGAGATCGTCGAAGTCGGCTCCAACGTCAACGACTACCGCCCCGGCATGATCGTCTCGGGAGAAGGCCACGTCGTCTGCGGACGTTGCCGCAACTGCATGGCCGGCCGGCGGCACCTGTGCGCCCACACCAGCGGCGTCGGCGTCAACCGCCCCGGCGCCTTCGCCGAATACATCTCCATCCCCAACGCCAACGTCTGGGAACACGCCCGCGGCATCGACCCCGACATCGCCGCCATCTTCGACCCCTTCGGCAATGCCGTCCACACCGCCCTGCAGTTCGACCTGCTGGGGGAGGATGTGCTGGTGACCGGCGCCGGCCCGATCGGCGTCATGGCCGCCGCCGTCGCTCGACACGCGGGCGCCCGCTTCGTCGTCGTCACCGATGTGAACCCCTACCGTCTGGAGCTGGCCCGCAAAATGGGGGCGACCCGCGCCGTCGACGTGCGCACGCAAAAACTGGCGGATGTGCAGAAGGAACTGGGCATGCACGAAGGGTTCGACGTCGGCCTGGAAATGTCCGGCAACCCCTCCGCCTTCCGCGACATGATCGCCAATCTCTGCCACGGCGGCAAAATCGCCATGCTCGGCATCCCCGCCGAACCCATGGCCATCGACTGGAACGCCGTCATCTTCAACATGCTCACCATCAAGGGCATCTACGGCCGCGAAATGTACGAAACCTGGTACAAAATGACCGTCATGATCCAGTCCGGCCTGGACCTCCACCCCGTCATCACCCACCGCTACCCCGCCGCCGAATTCCAAAAAGGCTTCGACGCCATGCTCAGCGGCGAGTCAGGCAAGGTCGTGCTGGATTGGTCGGAGGTGTAAACGTGCCGCCGATGCCCGCGTCGGGCGAGCAGATTTCCTCCCCCGGTATTCCGGAGGAGGGCAGGGAGGGGGTCTGGCGAATTCAAGACCTGTGAACTTGCCAGGTCCGCAATACTCTGCGGACCATTCGCACCGTCGACGTTCGTAGGGCACGCTATTGCGTGCTAAACCCCCCAATGAACCCTACGGCCACTCCGCCACCATTGCCATTGCTCGGCCGTCCTTTTCTCCATCCGAAACACCACAGTCAGGAACAGTCCAATGCATCCTGCCGCAATCAATGCGAGGAACACCAACAGAATTTTACGCATCTTCTTTTTCATGGTCTCCAGCAGAACCGTTCTCGCTCTTTGGCGACCACTCAGCTACCCCCGCATGAAATACCCCGGCTACATCGCAAAATGCCGGGCCAGGGTGAGGATGTGGGCCTGCGTCAATTCCCGCTTGCCATGCAGCAGCAGCGATACCATCGGCTGTTTCACCCCCAACAGATTGGCCAGTTTCGCCTGCGTCATGCCGGATTCCTCCATTAGATCGGTCAGCTTCTCGTGCGGCCGGCGCGGATCCGGTCGGCGGAGCCATGCTTTTTTTCATACTGCCCGGCCAAGGCCGACAAAGCGCCCAAATAATCCCGCTCGCCCGCAGTGAGGCTTGGCCGCATCATCAGCCGCGTAATCAGGGCGATTGCCGCATCATGCTCCCTGTCCGAGCGGAGCTCCCGCAGCGGCAGCTCGTATATCAACTCCAGATAGTCATCCCGAATCGGCTTGTGTTTGGTTTTCGTCATCATTCAACATCGCTTTTTCTACGCATCCCGGCGGCTGAAGCCGCCCCGACGATTAGAATCCTCCAGGAGCGCTCCTGGTATGCGACTTTGTGGATTCAATCAGAATGCTCCCGCCCGTTGACAAGACTACGATCCCAATGCAAAGCCCTAGGCATAGCCACGCATAGCGGCGGTGCTTAGGGTCGAAAAGCCCAATGATGGCCAACAATATGCCGATTGCTCCTACGAGCCAACACGCAATCAGGGATAAAATTGCAACAATTCCCCATCCCTCGGGATATCCGGCACCAGCCTCCGCGACGCATAGCCATGATGCCATGCCAAGAAAACAGGCGGTAATCCCACACCCCAGGGAGGCCAATGGGGTGTAACCCATTCGATGGATTGATTTGAATCTGTAGGGCTCCGCATTCGCAGAACGATAGTTGAGAATGGCCCCGATCTCATCATTGTTCAAAAAGGCGGCCAAGCGGCAAGTCACCCTAGCAGGGAGGAGGGCCCGCCCTCTTGTTTCGGCTTCGTCCCAAAAGAAAAGGCCCGCCCCAAAACGAGGCGGGCCTGTCTCATCTGCATGGCTCGCCCTCAATCAGGCGGCCGGCGTTCGCCGCCGCCGCAGGCATGTCAGCCCTCCCAGCCCCAGCAGCATGCCCGCCCCCGGCCAGAACGCTGCCGGAAGCGGCACGGCGGCCGAACGGACTTGTTCAATCTCCCCCCACGCCACCGGCACCGTTGCGTCATAGGTGCCGTCGTTCGGGTCTGATTGAAAGCCGCGCACCAGCCCGCTGCCGGTATTGCCGGGGTTTGTGGAAGTGGTCCCGCCGTCCACGACGATCTCCCGCAGCTCCAGCGGCAGCAGGTCCGCCTGGGTGTAGCTGTTGTTGAAGATGGAATTGTCGCCCAGGTCATACGCCTGGGTGAATTCCACCGTATGAGTCGGGGAGGAGAGCGTGGCCAGGTTCAGGATGGCTGGCCCATACGCCGATTCGGCCTCATTCGCCTCAATGAAGAGGTTGCCGCCGCTGTCGGTGTCCTGGGCGGGGCCGGGATTGACCGAGGCCTGCGCGGTTCCGGCGAATCCGTTGATATGCACCAGATGGTCCTGCAGCGCATCCACGCCATTCAACGTGAGATGCACCGTCAACAGGTTGCCATCGAGCGTAAAGTCGGCCGATCCGCTTGTGCTGGTGTAAAACGTCCCCAGGTCCGCATGATAATGTGTCACGCTCGCCGCCATGGCCCCCGCCGGCGCCGCAAGCCCCGCCAGCGCGGCCAATGTGTAATAACCCAATCGATTCATGGAAACACCTGCCTTTCCCAAAGGATGTGAACTCCCGACGAGACCACCCCGCCCGAAGACGCCTGCAGTTTATCGCGCCTGGCCTGAGCGCAAACCCATAAAAACCGCTGAATCCATCCGAATGCGCGCCAACGCCGGTGCGCATCTCCGCTCAAAAAAAAGAAAGGCCCGCCCCAGAGGGGGGCGGGCCTGTTTTGCCTGCACTGTTCTGGCGGCGATTAGGGGCCGACCAGGGTGCCGTTGGCGTTGGCCGGCAGCAGCACGCTGTCGTTGAGGTCCCACGGCGTCACCTTGCCGCTGGCCGGAGCCTGCCCGGCGCTGTCCACCGCCACCGCGCCGCTGACCCGGGCGGTGTAGATGTTGTCGCGCTGAGCGCCGACAAAGGGGTTGCTGGTCCACTCCACGTGGCCGTCTCCGTACAGCACGTTCTGGCCGTCACGCCCGTGATTGGCGCTGTTGCCGCCGCGCATCTGGGCGCCGGAGGAAGTGGAGGTGATGGTCCCGTTGGCCGCCGCACCGGTGCCGGCGCCGGTCGTGTCAGCACCGGGGTTGATGTCGGCCGCCACCGCGAACTCGGGGCTCAGCGAGCTGTTCATCTTGTACCCGCTGCTGATGGCAGTCGTGTTCGGGTAGGGATTGGCGTAGCTGTAGCTCAGGTTCGTGATCACCTGGGGCAGGCCCGTGGCGGTGGTGTTGGAGAAATTGGAGTAATACTGCACCGTCACGCCCGAGGACGGGACGAACTTCTCGGCGTTGGAGCTGGGGCAGGTGAAGACCTCGGTCCCGATCTCCTGCGTCCGCAGGATCAGGTAGATGGCGGCCGTCACGTCGTTGGTGGAGACGCCGAAGTTCGCAGCGGTGCTGAACGGATCGGCCGTGGCGATGCCGGCCGCCGTGTTGCCGCCCGTCCCGTAGCGCACAGCGCCGGTCGTGTCTGCAATCGTCCGCGGGTAGGCTCCGTTGTTCTCGTTGGAGTACAGCAGGATCGCCTGGCCG
>JBIQLO010000270.1:0-4443 GCA_044464175.1 Planctomycetaceae bacterium
GATGGGGCGCATGACGCCGGAGGATTCGGCCCGCGTCTGCCGGCAGGCGCAGGAGCAGGGGTTCCGCGGGGCCAAGATGAAATGCACGCTGGAGGATCGGAACGTCGAGCGGGCGGCCGCCATTAAGGAGGCGTGCGGCGGCGAATTCAAGCTGACATTTGACCCGAACCAGCGATTCTACCGCTATGGCGAGGCGATCGGCATGCTCCGGCGGCTGGCGGAGGTGGGGAACATTGGATGCGTGGAGGATCCGTTCAACAAGAACGACCTGGAGGGATTCCGCCTGCTGCGCAGCCAGGGGCTCTTCCCGGTGGCCCTGCACACCGGGTACGCGCCTCAGTTGTTGGAGGCCCTCCGGCGGGATGCGGTCGATTACTGCAACCTGGACGGCACGCCATGGGATGTGCGCAAGGCCGCCGATGTCTGCTGGCTGGCCAATATCCCCACATGGCACGGCTCGGGGGTGGACCTGGGGATCACGGAGGTGCTGCATTTGCATGTGGCCGCCGCCTCGAAGGCGATGGCGCGTCCCAGCGACATCTTTGGGCGGACCATCCGTCGGCACAACCTGATCACCAATCCGCTTGCGGCTGAGGGGGGCTTCATCGCCGTGCCCAAGGGGCCGGGGCTGGGGGTGGAGCTGGACCGGGACGCCCTGGATCGGCACACCGTCCGGCGCTTCACGGTGGAGATGGCGGGCTGAATTTTGTGCATCCGGGACGAATATGGCACAATAGCCCCTTGGGCGCGGACCAGTCCGCGCGGATGCCATTTATGCTTTTGCAGACCAATAGTTACATTGTTCCGCGGGATCGGCGCATGGAGCACGAGCGCCTGGTGCGCCGGTTCCGGCAGGTCTTTTCGCGCCTGGGCTGCGAGCAGTTTGAAGTATTTGAGCAGGTGGAGGCGAACTGGTCGGCCCAGGAGCCCACCGGGCGTTTCGTCCAGATCATGCGGTTTCGGGACCGGCACCACCAGCAGGCGGTACAGGAGGCCGAGCGGCGTGATCCGGGGGCGCAGTCGCTGATTGCCGAATTTTGCCGGCTGATCAATTTTCCCTATCAACAGCAGCAGGGGTTGTTTGCGGTCGGGTATTACCGCAGCGTTCTGCCGGTGGCGCGGGCCCGTGTTGGCCGGGGGACGCCGCCGCCCCTTCAGGCGGAGCCTGGCATCCAACTGCCTCCGGGGGCGCCCGATCCGGATGAGGAGGAGGGTCAGGCGTAAAAGGACAAGGTGGACAATTGGACGAAGCTGGTTATTCTATTGCCGTATTTCTCCGTCGTGAACGGCATGGGCATAAAAACACTCAGCGCGGGATGTAATCTCGCCCACAAAAACATGGCTTTACGCTGGATTGCCTCAATCGTATGTGTCTGGGGACTGCTTGCCGGCGGCGTTGTGGCTGCATCGGCGGCCGAGTCGAACGGCGGCACGGTCACGATCCGCGCTGAATCGCTGCCGACGCCCGGCTCCTCCGGGCCGGCGGCGGACGCGAACCGGACCGTGCTGCGCGCCTTTCTGGATCGAAATCCCGACATCGAAATCGAGCCGAGCATGATGCCGCAGGTGGGCGAAAGCTCCGACGCCTCGGCCCTGATGGCGATCGCGGCCGGCAACGCGCCGGACATCATGTACGTCAACTTCCGCAAGAGCTCCACCTATGTGGATCGGGCGTTTCTGGCGCCTTTGGAAGTGCTTCTGGCCCGCCTGCACAGCAAAAACCCCAAGGCGCGGGAGTGGGATGCCCATGGGAAATGGCTGGCCGATCCCTCCAAGGAGGAAGTGGCCCAGGCGCTGAAGGACCTCAAAGCGCGCATCGCCGACCCGGCCTGGCCGGTCATCAGCCAGCCGGGGGATGAGAATCGCTTCGGTCCTGGCCCGCATGTCTGGTCTTTGCCGACGCGCGTGCTGGTGCGTGCCCTGCTTTACCGCCGTGACCTGTTCGTACAGGCGGGACTGGACCCGGACCAGCCGCCAAAGACCTGGGATGAGATGCTGGAATACGCCCAGAAGCTGACGGTTCCGCAGCGGAACCAGTATGCTTTCGCCTTCAGCATCGGCTATTACACCAGTTGGTACATGTACGACATGTTCGTGGCCAACGGCGGGCGGGCGGTGGAGCGGCTGCCCGACGGTCGTTACAAGGCGGTGTATGACTCACCGCAGGCGGCCGAGGCGGTCTATTACTTCTGGAAGTTGTGCAAGGGGCGGTATACGACGCCCGACGGGCAGGTGCTGCGGGGGACCGCCGCCCTGACCACGCAGGGGAAAATCCTGTGGGAGCGCGGGCAGATCGCCATGCAGCAGAGCTATCTGGACGATGAGATGCTCTCGAACCTCAACCCGCGCCTGGTGGGGCTGGGGGCGGAGCCGGCCAGCTGGCGTGGCACCCAGGGCGGGGAGCTTAATTGCGCAATGCTGGGCGTCTTCAGCCAATCGCCGCCGGAGAAGCAACTGGCGGCCATGAAGTACATCTGGTTCGTCACCGGCGACCAGGCCAACGAGCTGACCACGCGCATGTTCGTGCAGGCGGGGATGGGGCCGTTCGTCAATCCGAACATGCTCAGCAAGTTCGGGTATGACTACATCCTCAAGCACGTGGACACCGACTGGCTCAAGACTTACAAGGCGGCCCTGTCGCACGGCGTGCCCGAGCCCTACGGCAAGAACACCCAGAACATCTATCTGTATATGTCCGAGCCGATCAATACGGCTCTGGAGATGGATTTTGAGGGGGTGCCCAAGGACGCCGCCATTAAGCAGATTCAACGGTTGCTCCATGCCTCCACCGTCGAGGCCGACCGCAAGCTTTTTGGCGACATCCCCCCGGCCGAGATGCGCCACCGCCGGATCATGGGCGGGGGTGTGCTGGCGATGATCGTGCTGGCGTTCGTCGGCGGACTGGTTTATGTCTGGCGCTATTTCACCAAGGTGGCCAGGCCGCAGGGGGAGGAGAAGCGCAACCGCAAGAAGCTGATGTGGGGGTATCTGCTGCTCGCTCCCGCTTTGGGGCTGGTGCTGCTGTGGCAGTACATCCCGCTGCTGGGCGGGTTCGCCATGAGCGTGGCGGACTATGAACTGGTCAAGCACAGCACCTTTGTCGGCGTGGACAATTTCGCCAACGTGCTGTTTGACGAGAAGTTCTGGACGGCCCTGGGCAAGACGCTCTATTACGTGGCGTTGATGATCGGGCTGGGATTCTGGCCGCCGATCCTGCTGGCGATCCTGCTGCAGGAGATTCCCACGGCCACGGCCAAGTACGTCTATCGGACGATCTATTACCTGCCGGCGGTGCTCAGCGGCGTCATTGTGATGTTCCTGTGGCGGCAGATGTATGACCCGACCTCCGGGGGCACGTTCAATCAGCTATTGCTGTCGCTGAACCATATGGGCCCGGTGGTGGCGACGATCGTCAAGTGGGTGCTGCTGATCCTGTGGCTCAGCTTCGTGGCGCTGTTCTTCTGGCTCGCCTGGCGTCTGGATGAGCTTAAGACCAAGACGCGGGTCTTTCTGGCGGTGATCGGGGCGGGCCTGCTGGCGCTGACCCTCTGGCCGGTGGTGGCCAATCCGGCCAGCCTGGGCGACCTCGTCGGTCGCTTCACCGTCGAGCCGCTTCGCTGGATTCAGTCGCCGCAACTGGCGATGCTGTGCGTGGTGATTCCGCTGGTGTGGGCGGCTTCAGGGCCGGGGTGCATCATCTATCTGGCGGCCCTCAAAGGGGTCTCGGATGATCTGTACGAGGCGGCGGAGATCGACGGGGCGGGCTTCTGGCACAAGGTGGTCTACATCGTGCTGCCGCGGATGAAGTTCCTGATCGTGATCCAGTTCATCGCGGCCGTCATCGGGGCGTTCAAGGGAGGGACCGACTACATCCTGGCGTTGACCGGGGGTGGTCCCAACGGCTCGACCACGATCCTGGCGCTGGAGATCTTCTTCCGCTCGTTCCTGGGGCTGGACTTCGGGATCGGCACGGCGATGGCGTGGATTCTGGGGGCGCTGCTGATCGGCTTCACGGCCTGGCAGCTCAAGATGCTGTCCAACGCGGAGTTCAGCGGGGGACGATAGAAAAGTATGCCGGGTGCCGGGTGCCGGGTGCTGAGCGAGGCCCGGGCGCTGGGCACTCAGCGCACAGTACTACGAGGTCTGAATGCCCATTATTTCACCTGTCGAAGCTCGCGGAATCAAAGGCAGATCGCTGCTGGCCGGCATCACGATCGCGCTGACGATCGGGGCTGTGACGATGGTTTATCCGTTTCTGGTGATGGTCGGCGGGTCGCTGACCAGCGAAATGGATGCCTCGGACATGCGCATTGTTCCGCAGTACCTCTACAACCAGGAGGTGCTGTACCGCAAGTTTCTGGAGACCAAGTACGACCAGGACGTGGTGCAGCTGAACATGGCGCACGGGCGGGGGGATTTCAGCTTCCAGAAGGCGTATGTGCC
>JBIQLO010000271.1:0-4369 GCA_044464175.1 Planctomycetaceae bacterium
GCCAGGGGGGATTTGGGTTTGGTTCGTTTGGGTTCGTTGGTTGGGGGAGGGGATAGGGGCCTGGAGGGGGGGGCGAAGGACAAAGTGAGCGGGTCATGATGGAGGGGGGAGTTTGCATGATGGGGAGTATAGCATTTGTTCGGGTTTTGTCAAGGTATATTTTAGTAAGTGTTCAGGCCCCCCCACCTGTAGACGGCCTCGTTGAGGCCGTGGCGATCTTCAACGAAGATCGCCTGCAGAGGCCGCTCTTTTCCTGCCCTCCCCCGCGCGTACGCGGGGAGGGGGTGTTGCGGGGCGTTATTCCAGAAGGAGGAAGCCGAATTCATCGGGGTTGATGACGTTGGTGCCTGCCAGATTCATAAGGGTGATCTGGGTGGGGCGGGACTGGGCGCGGACGGCGTGGATGGCGATTTTTTCGCCCGGCGTGGGGTGGTGGCGCAGGGTGGCGAAGGGGAGGCGGAAGGTGGCGACCCAGGCCGACTGGCCGATCTGGACCTCATGGCTCCAGGGGCCGTTCCAGGATTCATCCAGGCGGCGCTCCTGATTGGCGTCGCCGGCAGGGTCCAGGAGGAAATGGAAATAGTCGCCGTATTGGCCGGGCATGGAGAGGAAGAGGTGGACGCTCTCCTTGGGATTCCACCAGAGGCGGGGGCCGAGCTGGTTGACGTTGTAGTTGTCGGCGGGCCAGCGCGGCACGGGAATGAGCCCGGCCGGGTCGCGCTCGTGGCAGGTGATGCGGATGCACAGCTCCTGGGGGGTATGGGCGGCCTGGATTTGGGTCAACTGGTCGGTTTCCACGGAGTTTTCGTTGTAGCCGCGCAGGAAGCCGGAGAGGGGTTTGGCTTTGGACCAGTCGATCACCGGCGTCTGGCGGGAATGGAGCACGCGCTGGTAATGGGGCGCGCCAAAGGCCAGGGCGCGGAAGCGCGTGCCGACGCGGTTGCGGAAGAGGGCATCGGATTCGTGGAGCGTGATCGTGTCGAGCTTGCGCTCGTGGGCGGCGGCGAAGAAGGTGTCCAGGCCGGGCGCGGCCAGGCCGCCGTAGCCGCTGATGGAGGGGACGATCTTCACCGGGCGATTGCCCACCTGGGGGGCTAGCGCGCCCAACTGGCGGTCGATCTCGGCCGGGGAATAGGAATAGGTATGGCTGGCGACATGAATCGCCTGGACGGGGGCGGCGTCGAGAATCGCCGCCAGATCAATGGCCATCCAGTTCTTCAGATGGACCGGCCAGGTCATCAGCTCCACGCTGAGGCCGCGCTTGTGGATGCGGCGGCAGGCCTCAATGAAGAAATCGGTGTAGGGGCGGCTGACGAAATCGATCCAGCGTTGCCAGTCGGCGCTGCCGGGCGTGATGTCGCGCGGGTCCCTGCCCCCCTGCTTCTGGAAGGCGGCGATGATCTCGGGGTTGAAGCCGTAGTGATAGAACCCCTGGGCATCGGCGCTGGGCTTGCCGTTGCGGCGGACCAAGTCGAGCAGGAGGTGTTTGGACCCCTTGTCGATCAGCTCATCGAGGATCGCCAGCTTGTAGTCGCGCACGGGCTGGAAGAAGAATTCCAGGCAGCCGTCGATCGGCTCGCCCTTGCGGTTGACGCAGCGCCACTGGGGGTTCTCCTTCAGGAAGTCGGATTTGACGTGCCCGCCGTGGTCATCCTCCATGATGGTGTACCAGATGGCCGGCTCCACGCCGGCGGTGGGGGCGGCCTCCAGAAAGGCGGCGATCGGGTCCCATTTGCGGTAGTCGAGCAGGCGGACGTAGTTGTAGTAGGCCTTGGGGAAGGAGGCGAACTGGCCGGTGTGCTTGACGACCTCCCGGCCCACCAGCGGGGGGCACTTTTCGGAGGCATATTCGGCCAGCCCGCCGGCATGGGAGCGGAGGTAGAGGCGCGAGACGCCGGCCTCGGCGACCAGGTCGCACATGCGTTGAAGGCCTTCGGGGGCAAAAGCGCCGAAGGCGTGGAACCAGTCACTGTGAGTGGCGAGGGAGAAAATCTTCATGGTGGTCATTGTCGGGTTGAGGGTGATGAAAGCGACAGGCTGGAAGCCTGTTCTCCATTAATACCAGGGAGAATCGCGGTACGGGGACATAAACGGGGGCACGCTGCGCATGCCGCGGATCAGGCCGCGGAAGGTGCCGGCCGAGCCGTCGAGGCGCAGGATGTTGCCGGCCTTGTTGTGGACGGGGCCGATGGCGTATTGGGCGGGGTAGTTGGGGTTGAAATACTTGCCCGAGGCGAAGCCGGCGGTCGGCGGGCCGGAGGACTGGCCGCGCGGATTCAGGTCGCACATATCCAGATATTCCGAAGGCTGATGGATCTGCGACCGCTTCAGCGGCTGGGGCGAGGCGGCACTGTCCGGGTTGATCATCAGGTGAAGGCTGGCGTTGACCATGTAGCCGATCATGTAGCCGGACCACCCCTTGTAGGGATTGCCGCCGACGATCCATCCGCCGGCAGGGGGCGATTCATTGAGCTCGTTGGCCGGGCAGTACATCACATCCGGGGCGACGTTCGCCGATTTCATCCCGCCCAGGTACTTGGCCAGGAAATCCTCGATCGTCCCCTGCTTGTTGATCCATAGCGGCACGATGTAGTCATTGTATTCCTGGGCGTACATCTGCGAGGCCATGCCGATCTGGCGGAGGTTGGAGAGGCACTGCACCGTTCGGGCCGCCTCGCGGGCCTTGTTCAAGGCGGGCAGCAGCATCGCGATCAGGATGCTTATGATGCCAATGACCACAAGCAGTTCCACCAGCGTGAAGCCGGGGGAAGCGGGCCGCCGATTGCGGAGCGGGACAGAAATGACTTGACGCATCGCATGCTCCTGTAAAAAGACCGTCAGGGTTTGCCGGCCGGGTCCAGACGCAGGACCTGGCCATCGCGTTGCACCGCCAGAATCGATTGAGCGCCGGGCATCCGCCGGACATCGGCAAACGCGCCGTCCGCGCAGCGCGACAATGCGCCCTGGGCATCCATCCGATAGAGGCCGGTGTCGGCGGCGATCAGCGCGCCGCCGGTGTCGGCCGGGTCGGGCGTCAGGCGGCTGATCCGGCCGGGGAAGGGCTTGGCGTCAAACGAGGCGGGGCGATCGGGCGCTTTGTCGAAATTGAGCGTCCAGAGGAGCCCATCGTCGGTAGCGACCAGCAGGCGCAGCGCCCGGGGCGTATCCTGCACGACGGCGGCCGCGCGGATGGAAACCAGCGGCGCCCAGGACCAGGCCCACTTGTTTTTCATCCCGTCATAGAGGGCGGCGTAATTTTCGCGCACCGACACGAGATGACGCAGGCGGCCAGGGGCGCTGGGGGCCAGTTGCACGGGCTGAAAGAGGCGCACGGCCGCGCCGTTGATGTTCGGCTCCCATGCCGGTTCGGACAGGCGGGTGGCGTGATAGACCTGCGGATAGAAGAGATGGCCGGTCGGCTGCTCCACGCGTTTGTCCTGCGGGCCGCTGAGCTTCAGGAGGACGCCGCGCCCCAGGCAGACCTGTTCCTGGCGGCCATCGCCGTCGAAGTCGATCCCCTCGGGCAAAATCGTCGGCTGGACATAGGAGCCCTGCGAGAGCACCCCTTCAAACGAGCCGTCGGGGTTGAGGAAGCTGAAGGAGTGGTATCGCGCGACCACCCACGACGGGAGAGCGCTGCCGGAGGGATGCCAGAGCCCCACGGCGAAGGGACGGGCGAAGCCGCCGGCCGGCTGACGGGTGTTGGGACGGCCGAAGTCCTGATTGAATTGCCCGTGCATCGCAAACAGGTCCATGTCGCGCCCGACCGATCCATCGGGCTTTAGCTGGCGAATGCGCCCGTCGATGCTGGAGATGACCACCGACCGGGGGCCGTCACCCTCCAGCGGGAGCAACTGCACATTCTCGATCCGCGTGGGGGAGGTGTAGCGGTAAACTTCCCGGCCGGACCCATCCAGCATCGCCACCTGATCGCGCCAGTAGGGGAGCATGCCGACGAATTTGGGCCAGACGTGCGGGGCGATCAGGATGCGATCCGCTTCGCCGGTGAGGTGGATTTCCAGGGGCAAGGGCGCGCCAGTGCGATCGGCATCGAAGAAGACCAGCCGATCCGCCCCTTTGGCCCGGATGTAGCGGGCCTTGATATTTTCCAGGGGCAGCACCTGCATGTACTGCTGCGAGGGTTTGATGTAGCCGTAGTTGCCGGTGAAGGCCCCGGCGGCCCATTGGGGCTTGGCCTGAATTTTGTGCCAAAGGGGGCTGCCGGCCGGCGGCGCGTTGCCCTGGGCGTCGCCGGCGGAGACCCAGATTTCCTGCGGCAGCGGCTCGGGCACCTGTCGCCCGCGCGACGTGGGCGGCAGGGCGATCTCGGCCAAGTTCACCACCCGACCCAGATCAACCACGTCATCGT
>JBIQLO010000272.1:0-4364 GCA_044464175.1 Planctomycetaceae bacterium
CCGGATAGTCCCCATGCTCCCCGATCAGAATCACCCCATCGGCCGCCAGCGTGTCCCCCCCCAGCGTCAGCGCGCCCCGCACGGTGTCGAACATCGGCAGGTTGTGCCTGGCCGCCGTGGCCTTGCCGATGTCCCTCTCCCCATACTGCTCCAGGTGGAGCGAAATCAGCTTCGTCCGCGGGCCGTTCCACCCCCACTGCGGGTCCGTCTCCCGCGACTCCAGCCAGCGCGACAGCAGCACATCCGCGTGGCTCCCGGCAAAATAGGCCGTGGCGATTGCCGCGACATTGAAAGGTTTGGACATGAAAAAACACTCCTTTGCCTGGGATGCGCCTCAGCGCACCCGGTTATTCCATGACTGAATGGCGTTTGTGGTGCAGGCGTGTCGCCTGCTCTTACCTAGGGGCAGGCGAGACGCCCGCACCACAAGCGCCCGTACCATTTGCGGCCCTACGCCGCTCCTTCCGGCCAGACGCTGGCGCACTGCCCCGGCTCATAGGCAATCGCCAGGTGCGGCGTCGCCAGCGTCACCCCCGGCTGCGCCAGCGCTTTCATCAACATCTCCGTCAAGCCTGTGCTCAGCAGCGTCCGTTCCGGCGGAAATGGTTGTTTGCCGGTCAAAAAGGCATCCTCGACCAGGCGCGACAAAGTGGCGAAATGGGCGGCATGCGTCTCAGCCCCCCCGCTGATCGCCGACACCCCCACCGGCTCGCCGGCCCCTTCCACATCAAACGCCGCGGACCAGGTTTTGAGGTGCCCCTGCAGGTTGATGTGCGTCACCTTCAGCCCGTCCAGGTGCTCGACCACCCAGGCCGCCGGCGGCTGCTTCAATGTGTTCTGCCGCATGTCCCCCGGCGTCCGCTTGTCCTCCGGCGCCGCCGCCATCGCCGCGTCGAACAGCCGCCGGGACCATCGCCCCGCCTCCAGTTGTTTCCAAACCTCCGGGCCCCGATATCCCGTGATCGACTTGATCCCGCGCTCCCCCCCGGCCCGCTGTTCGAGCATCGCCTGCACAAACTCGATGCCGTGAAATCCGTACGCCTCCAGTCCATCAAAATGCAGCTCCACGGCCTCCCTGATTTTTTTCCCCTGCAACGCCGGCGATTCAGGCCAGCGGCGGCAATGCGGAATGGAGGAGCCCCCCATCAGCAAAAAGCCCATCTCCCGGGCCGTCTGCTGCATCTGCCGGGCCCACTGAAAATTCCATGACAAATGCTTGTCACAGAAGACCGAGGCGGTCCGCCCGGTCTGCCGATAGACCTCTACGATCTGGTCGAACAGCTCCTTGCGCGGATAGAGCTTCTGGCCGATCTCATTGAGGGGATATTCCCCGTGTTCGCCGATCAGCAGCACCCCATCCACCGCCAGCTTGTCGCCCCCGAGGGTCAGCGCCTCGCGCACCGTCTCGAAGATCGGAATGCCATGCTCCGCGGCCATCTGCCGGCCGACATCCTTGCGATTGACCTTCTGCTCATAGCCGGTGAATTGCTCGCAATAGAGCGACACCAGTCGGGTGCGCGGACCGTTCCATCCGAAATCCGGATCCGTAGGCAGCGGCGCCACCCAACGGGTCAGAATCACATCCGCGTGGCTCCGAAAATAAAATGCCGTCACGACGGCCGCGATATTGAATGGCCTGGACATACAGAAATGCTCTTTTGCGCGGGGTCCGCCTCAGCCGACCCGGTTCCCTGTTCACGATGCAACCCGATCCCCCAAGCCCAACCTACGCCTGCCCTTCCGGCCAGACGCTGGCACACTTGCCCGGCTGATACGCAATCGCCAGCTCCGGCGTCGGGATCGTCACCCCCGGCTTGGCCAGCGACTTCATGAACGCGGCCGTCAGTCCCGTGGACAGCAGCACCCGCTCAATGGGGAACGGGCTCTTTCCGCTGAGGAACCCATCCTCCACCAGCCGCGACAGCGTGGCGAAATGCGCCCAGTGCGTCTCCTCGCCCCCTCCCACCGCCGACGCCGCCTGAATGGGTGAACCGTCGGCCGGCTGGAACGCCGCCGTCCAGTTCTTCACGTGCCCCTGGAAGTTCAGATGCGTCACCTTCAACCCGTCCGAATGCTCCACCACATACGCCGCCGGGGGCTGCTTGGTCGTGTTCTGGCGGATGTCGCCGGGCGTGATGTCCTGCGGATCGCACGCCGCCAGGGCCGCATCCACCAGCGCCTTGGACCAGCGCCCCGCTTCCTGCTGCTTCCAGACATCCTCGCCGCGGTAGGCGGTGATGGAACGGATGCCCGACTCGCCCCCCGCCCGCTGCTCCAGCATCGCCTGGATGTATTCAATGCCGTGATACCCGTAGGCTTCCAGCCCGCCGTAATGAATCTCCACCGCCTCTTTCAGCTTGCGCCCCTTGAGATCGGGCCACGAGGGGCTGCGCCGGCAGTGCGGAATCGACGAGCCGGCGATCAGCAGGAACCCCATCCGCTTCGAGGTCTCCACCATCTCCTTGGCCCAGTCAAAGTTCCACGACAGATGCTTGTCACAGAAGACCGGCACCGACCGCCCCGTGGCCTTGAAGACCTCGACGATCTGGTCGAACAGCTCCTTGCGCGGATAGAGCTTCTGCCCCAGCTCGTTTTCCGGATAGTCCCCATGCTCGCCGACGAGCAGGACCGCGTCGGCCGCCAGCGTGTCCCCCCCCAGCGTCAGCGCGCCCCGCACCGTGTCGAACATCGGCAAATGATGCTCGGCCGCTAGCTGGCGGCCTATGTCCCCGCGCCCGATCTTCTTCTCATATTCCGTGAACTGGGCGCAGTAGAGCGAAATCAGCTTGCTCCTGGGCCCATTCCACCCCCACTGCGGATCGGTTTCCCGCGGCGTGAGCCAGCGGGTCAGCAGAACGTCGGCATGACTGCGCGCATAAAAGGCCGTCACCACGGCCGCGATATTGAACGGTTTGGACAAGTTGACCTTTCAGTTGAATGGAGCCCTCTTGGGACGGGACCGGATTATACCGCCCCCCCAGGCGTATGCAATTGCCCCCCGCGCCGTCTCCTCCGTTGCAATCCCTCCGGCAAACCGCAAGATCATTCCTGCCATGTTCACCCGGCTTGTCCAACGCCTGCTTCCCGCCTTGCAACTCACGCGGATGGCGCTGGTCTTCACCGCCATCGCCGACGGCCTGTGCGCGATCTTTCTTCAGGCCCAGCGCGTCCGCCAGGCCACCGACCCCGCCGCCCCCATCGCCCACTTCATCGACGGATCGCTGGTGGCGGCGATGATCCTCATCACCATCGGCCTTTACGGCTATGGCATGGCGCTCAACGACATCATCGATCACCGCCGCGATCGTCAACTGGCCGCCGACCGCCCCCTCCCCAGCGGGCGCATAAGCATCTGGAGCGCCCACCTGCTGTGCATCCTCCTGGCCACCCTGGCCCTGGGGGGCGGAACCTGGTTCGCCCTCCGCTCCCCGCTGGGCTGGCAAAGCCTGGCGCTGGTCGCCTGGTGCGGCTCGCTCATCAGCTTTTATGACCTCGCCGCCAAGTACCTCGTCGGCCCGGGATTGCTCACCCTGGGCCTGATCCGCTTTTTCCACGCCCTGATTCCCGCCGCCGATGTGCCGCTGCTGTGGCATCCCCTGCTGCTTCTGGACCATGTGACGCTCATGACCACCCTGGTCTACCTCTGGGGCGACAAACGCCCCCCCCTTACCCGACTCCACGCCGTCACCGTCGGCGGCGGCCTGGTCCTGTTCAACGTGGTCTGCATCGCCCTGCTCCTCTCCCGCCGCGGCGCCGATCAGATGGGGCTCGAATGGGGATTGCTCCTGCCGCTGGGGTGCGCCCTCCTCTTTCTCCTGCTGGCCCTCTGGCTCTACCGCGCCAGCCCCACCCCTCGCCAGGCAGGCCAGCGGCTGCTGCGCCTGGGAACCCTCTGGATGGTCCTCTACAACGCCGCCTTCACCGCCGGGTATGTGAGTTGGGCGCTGGCGGGCCTGATCCTGCTCCTGCTGCCGGCCACCTGGCTGGCCCGCCACCTGCTGGAGGGGGGACTGAACCTCTGGTCCCTCTCCCGCCCCCCGGAATTCAAGCGCGCCGACGGGTAACCCGCGCCCCTCAAATCGCGTCAGAGCGATGGAATAACACCTTTATTCGCCAGAAATTGCCCCTTTTGACGCCCATCGGCACGATTCTTGCTGTCATTTTCCTTGCTTTTCCGCCCCCAAATTATTGTCGGGGTACATTGCAAGGGAAGGAATGACCATGCCCCAAGAACCAACTCCCCTCCTGGCGTCCCAGAGCAACCGCTTGACTGCGCAGTCGCCCCTCCGCCCGGTCTACGTCGAACTGCGCCCCTCCCCCGCCGACCCCCCGCGCGTCCCGCTGCCGCCCATCGTGTGGATTCT
>JBIQLO010000273.1:0-1593 GCA_044464175.1 Planctomycetaceae bacterium
CAATCGGACCGAATTGCTCTTTGCCCAGGGGCACCTGGTGGCCCGGCAGGGACTCATCACCAACGCCGCACGGGCGCAACTGGAGGATTTCTGGGCCATCAATGATCCGCGCCTCAATGAACAGGCTTTTATTGAAAACCGGGGCGGCGCGATGCGGGTGACGGCGATGCTGGGGAACCCCAAGCTCTGGGCGGGCAAGCGCGGCAAAGTGCCGGCGAACGTCAAGGACTGGCCTTACAGCCGCAACACGCGCTGGTTTGACAACGAAGGCCGGCTGGAGGTCCGCGACACGCGCTTCGGCGGGGAGAGCGGCGGCATGTGCAACGCCTGGAACCGCGCCGAGACCGGCATGGTGTACATCGGCGGGGGGCTCTCCAAGTTCAACAACTCACTGACGAAACAGTGCATCCTGTTTCTGGAAAAACCGCCTGCCGCGGCGGTGCTGGAGAACATCGCCTCGGCGCCGGTGCGCGTGGATGGGGTCTCCTGGCGCATCCTGCGGGCGGCGGGAGTGCCGGCCGGCGGGAATGTCTTTGTCAGCGGGGTGCCGGCGCCGTAGGCGGGAGGCGATCAGGCAACGCCGCCTCCGGCAATTTCTGGCCGCTTCGGCACGCACGGGCGAGTCACGGCTTTATCCGCAGCAGCACCTTCCCCATCGGGCTGTGGGCCAGACGCTCGAAGGCCTGGGGGAGCTGGTCGAAGGGGAGAATGGCGTCGATCAGCGGGCGGTCGCCGGTTTTTTGCAGCAGCGACAGGATCGACTGCCACGCGCCTTGCGCCTGGGGGCGGGTGTAGGCCCCGACGGCGATGCCGCCGATGCGAAGCTGGCGGAAAAAGAGCGTGGCGGTGTTGAACTGGGGCACCACGCCGGCGGACCGGCCCACGCAACTGACTTTGCCGTGAGCGCCCAGCGTTTCGATGAGTTGTGGGAAGAGCGTCCCCCCCACGTTGTCGATGGCCAGATCGACGCGATGTTCTTTCAGGTGCGCTTTCAACTGCTTGGGCCAGGCGGGATCAGAGGGGTCCAGGGCGATCTCCGCGCCCATGTGCCTCAGCTGGTCCCGTTTGTCGCCGCTGCGGGAGAGGGCGGCGATGCGGTGGCCCATCGCTTTGGCCAGTTGCAGCGCGGCCGACCCGACGCCGCCGCCGGCGCCGCTGATGAGCACCACCGACGGCGGCAGGTCGCCCCAGGCGGTCAGTGCCTGATAGGCGGTGAGGTAAACCAGCGGCGCAGCCGCCGCCTGTTGCGGCGTCCAGCCGTCGGGCAGGCGGGCGATGGAATCGGCCGCCACGGCGACTTTTTGGGCGAAGGTGCCCGGCTGCTCAACGCCGACGGGGCCGCGCAGGAGGCAGACCGTCTCGCCGGGCTGAAACTCTGTGACGTCGGGACCGATGGCGGCGATCGTTCCGCACCCATCCCGCCCCAGCACATGCGGCCAGGCGGGCTTGGCCGGATACTGGTTTTCCGCCAGAAACCGGTCGGCGGGGTTCAAGGCCGCAAACTGCAGGTCGATCACCACCTGCCCGGCGGCCGGCGCGGGATCGGGCGCCTCGGCCAGATGGAGCCGGGACAGACCTTCGGGAGCATCGAGC
>JBIQLO010000273.1:1603-4350 GCA_044464175.1 Planctomycetaceae bacterium
GCGCAGGTTTGAATTTTGCCATATTTCTCACGGCATGGCGATGGTTTTTTCCCGTATCCTCGTGGATATCAGCAAATTGCGGGATTATTGTCTCAACGACCAGCATCCGCGAGGCAAGCACAAAGCGCGCATTTTTCGTTCCCGTTTGGGATTAACCCACGACGATGCGGAATTGCTGCAGCAGGCGCTGATTGGAGCGGTTCAGGCCCATCCCGAGCAACTCCAGCCCACTCAGAGCGACCAGTACGGCCAGCGCTTTAGCCTGGATTTCTTAATGACCCATAGTCCGGCGGGGGCCTCTCAGGCGCGAACGGCGATTATCCGTTCGGCCTGGATCGTCCGCCAAAACGAAAAGGACCTGCGATTCATCAGTTGTTATGTGCTATAAATGAGGTCGTGGGCAACCGGAGAATCCAATGGATCAACGAATTCAACTGCTCGACGTCGTCGCCCTGACGGAGGACAGGCCGCACGATGGCTTGCGGCGCGGACAGGTGGGAACTGTGGTGGAGCAATTGGGCGAAGGTGTTTTTGAAGTGGAGTTCAGCGACGAGCAGGGCCGCACGTATGCTCAGTTACCGCTCAATGAGCGGCAGTTGCTACCGCTGCTCTATCATCCTCAGAGGGCCGCGTGAATCGCGCCTCATGCCTCCTCCCCCGGCGGAATTTCCGGCTCCTCCTCCTGTTCGACCAGGTCCTGCGCCAGGCGGCTGAGGAAAAACTGCATTTCCGTGGCCGCCACGGCGGGGGGCAGCGGGTCGCGCAGGTCATAGGCGTGCGTGTGGTCCTCGGCCGAATCATCGCCCCGCTTTTCGCCCTCGGTGATGATGTGGTGCTCGAACGTGACGCAGTCCTCGTGGCTCTGGACGATGACCAGTTCGCCCCAGCGCCACGCCAGATGGACGCGCAGCGCCAGTTGATTGCCCCAGGTGGAGACGCGGTGGGTGACGCGGTGCTGCGTGAGCATCTGCACCAGCCGATCGACGGCCGGGAGGATGGCGCCGTTGAGAAATTCAGCGTAGTGGTGGTTGTAGAGTTGCTGGTGCTCCATCGCCTCGCGCTCGGCCGCCAGCTTCTCCGGCGGCACATCCCGAAACGGCTCGACGCGCGTGAGCCACCACTTGATAAAGGTCTTATCCATCGCAACTCACCATACGGCGGCGGAGGAAAGGGGGCAAGGCGGGGATGAGCGATCCGGCCTCAGGCGGCCGGCGAACGCTGCGCCGGATTCAGCATGGAACCCAATCGCTCCAGCAGCGGTGCCCGTTCCAGCGTGGACTGCTCCCCCGTCGCCAGGTTTTTAAGGACCACCGTCTGGTTCGCCAGCTCCTGCTCGCCCCGCACCAGGCACCAGGCCGCCCCCTGCCGGTCGGCCAGTTTGAATTGCGACTTGACGCTCCGCCCCGTCGGGTCGAAATCGGCCGCGAACCCCGCCGCCCGCAGCTCGCCCAGCAAATCCCAGTTGGCCGACCGGGCCGCCTCGCCGTGCGAGATCAGCCAGATCAACGGCGGCTCCCGGCGCGGCAGCAGCGCCCCTTGCGCCTCCAGCGCGATCAGCAGCCGCTCGATGCCCGAGCCGAACCCCACCCCCGGCGTCGCCCGCCCGCCCAGCTGCGCCACCAGGTTGTCATAGCGTCCGCCCCCGCCGATGGCGTTCTGCGCCCCCAGCCCGGCCGCCGTCACCTCCCACAGCGTCTCGGTGTAGTAATCGAACCCGCGCACCAGGTTGGGATTCACCTGGAAATCGACCCGTCCCTTGAGCAGCTCCAGCACGCGGTCAAAGTGCGCCCGCGACTTCTCCGACAGCGAATCCACCGCCGGCGGCGCCCCTTCCACCGCCTTTTTGTCGCGCGGGTCCTTGCTGTCCAGAATCCGCAGCGGGTTCTCCTCCAGCCGCCGTTGCGAATCCTCACTCAATTTACTCGCCTTTGGTGTCAAAAACTTAATCAGTGCTTCTCGATACCGCTGCTTACTCTCGGCGTCTCCCAAGCTGTTGATCTGCAATTCCAAGTCCTTCAACCCACACTGCCGGTAAAAATCCATCTGCAGCAGGATGCACTCCACATCCTGCTCCGGCTCGGCCACGCCAAACGCCTCGGCCCCGAATTGGTAGTGCTGGCGGAGCCGCCCCTTCTGCGGGCGCTCGTATCGGAAATTCGGACCGATATAAAAGACCTTCAGCCGCGCCCCTTCATCGTTGAGCAGCCCGCCTTCGATCACCGCCCGCGCCACGCCGGCCGTCCCCTCCGGGCGCAGCGTCATCGACTCCCCGCCCCGGTCGTTGAACGTGAACGTCTCCTTGTGAACGATGTCGCTGGTTTCCCCCACCCCCCGGTGAAACAGTTCCGTCGATTCCAGGATGGGCGTGCGAATCTCGGCGAAGTGATACACCGCGCTCACCCGGCGCGCCACATCCTCCACCGCCTGCCATTTCCAGCTTTCGGCCGGCAGAACATCAGCAAAACCTTTGGGGGCGCGAATCATGAGCGTACTGAATGCTGAGTGCCGGGTGCCGTGTGTAGAAAAATCCACACAGCACCCGGCACTCAGCATTTCCTGGTTCCTACTTCTCTTCCGGCTCCACTTCCTCAATCTGCGCCGACTCCAGCACGCTGTCCAGCGCCCGCTCCTCGCGCAGATTCAGGTACAGGTCCAGCAGCGCCCCGCTCTTGCTCATCTCCTGCTTGACCTTTTCCGGCCGCTGCCCGCGCTGGGCGGCGATCATCGCCACCCGCCCGTTCAACTCT
>JBIQLO010000274.1:0-4333 GCA_044464175.1 Planctomycetaceae bacterium
ACCCCTCCATTCCTCCCCCAACGACCAACGAACCCAACCCAAACCCATCAAAAACCCCCCTGGCGCTCCAAAATCAACGATTTCCCTCCCGAACCCAACCCCTCGTATTTCCCAACGAACCCACCCCACCCCACTCCCCCGGCCCGGAGGAAAAATGAAACTGAAAAAAAGTGAATTTTTTTCTGGCATCCCAACCGGCTAAAGAGTTAAATTGGCGAACCAAGACAGGGGGAGGCACCTGGAACGGCACGAGGAAAAGTCATGAATGGGTCGAGCCTCCGCGGAATCTGTTGGGGGATGGCATTGTGCGTGGTCCCGGTAGCGTGGGGCTCCGATATTATCGGCGTCCAGCCGGCGGCCTTGGATCAGCCCAGCATCAACGCGATGATCTCCGACACGCTGGGCGGCGCGCCTCGAACGGCGGAGGATGGGGGAATTACTTATTTCAATATCGAGGCCTATTACGACACGGGGGCCAGCGGCATTCTCCTGAGCAACGAAACGGCCGAGGGGCTGGGGCTGGAGCACTCAACTTACAATAGCCAGGAGGTCGTCTATCAGGATGTGGGGGTGGCGGGCACGAGCGACTTTTTTGTCTCCGATCCAGTCTATCTTAATCTCGCGCCCTATGTTCCTAATGCGGATATCGACAACCTTTCGAGCTATTCAACGGTATACACCCAGAGCTTCGGGCCGGTTCGGACGGAAATTGGACCGGCCATTCCGCCGATCGATCCAAATTTGCAGAATCTGGATGTGATCGGAACGCCGGCGATGGCAAACAAGGTGATCGTGATGGACCCGAGCCCCGTGGACCGGGTGGTGCTGGGCCAAACCGACGATTTAAACGATATCCGGATGCATACCTTCGTTTATGATCCGGGAACGCAGTTTCATTCGGGCACGACGCATGATGATCCGGGTATTCCCCTCACGAACCGGCATATCCAACTCAGCTTCGCCTCATTCGACCAGTTCACCAACGTTATTCCAGGAGGTGCGCCCGGCCCGACGCTGGCGAACAATCCATTTATCGGCCCCAATCCGGTCGCGGCGCTGAACGGCGACAATACCGACACCACTCCGCCCCTGACGCTCAGTTATGGCAGCCATTCGACCGATGGAAGCTTCCTGCTGGACACGGGGGCGGCCGCCTCGATGATCTCAACGGCCGAGGCGGCGAAATTGGGCATCATCTATACGCCGGGGACGGAGGGAACCGACGATCCAACGCTCGACGGCGTTCCGCTGGGAGATCAGTTCCAACTGACGATCGGCGGTATCGGAGGAACGACGAAGGTGGCGGGGTTTTTCCTGGATTCCCTCGACGTCCCCACAAAAGAAGGAGACATCCTCCACTATGTCGGCGCTCCGGTGCTGGTCAATGACATCACCGTTCTCGACCCCACTACGGATCAGACACTGACGCTGGACGGCATCTTTGGCATGAACTATCTGGTGGGCAGCGTCTATCTCATCGAAGACCCGACGTTTCCCATCCTTTTCAACCCAACCGTCTCCCCGTACAACTGGGTGGTCTTTGACCCGGTTAACCATGTATTGGGAGTTGACCTGAAAGTCCCCGAGCCCTCCACGGCCCTTCTGCTGGCAGCCCCGCTGATGT
This sequence comes from Planctomycetaceae bacterium, assembly GCA_044464175.1. GTDB lineage: Bacteria > Planctomycetota > Phycisphaerae > Tepidisphaerales > Tepidisphaeraceae > JBIQLO01. The sequence continues at coordinate 1,625 of JBIQLO010000274.1, forward strand.
TTGTGTTGGGGCGGCGACGACGCGTCTAAAATGTGTCCCGCGGCCGGTGGGGCGGCTATAATTGACCGATGCCTCTGTTCGCCGATCGCGGCATTTGCCTGCGAAAATTCGAGTACAGCGAAACCTCCCAGATCCTCACCCTCTTCGGGCGGGAGCGGGGGATCGTGCGCGTGCTGGCCAAGGGGGCCCATCGCCGCACCAAGGCGGGGGCAAGCAAATTCGGCGGCGGCATCGACCTGCTGGAGGAGGGGCAGGCCCTCTATATCCATGACACCAACCGGGACCTGGGCACCCTCACGGAATGGGCCCTGAACGAGGGGCATCTGGCCCTGCGGCGCAACCTCCGCGGCCTCTATCTGGGCCTCTATGCCGCCGAGCTGGTGGGAATGCTCATCGAGGAACGCGACCCCCACCCGCCCCTGTTTGACCGGCTCCACGGGCTGCTGGCCGCCCTGACCACCGACGCCCGGGAAGAAGCCTTCCTGGCCTTCGAACTGGACCTGCTGCGCGAGGCGGGCTACGGCCTGCGGCTGGGCACCTGCAGTGCCTGCGGCCGGCGCCTGGAGCAGCGGCGCTACTTCTCCCCCGCCCGGGGCGGGGCGGTCTGCCGCGATTGTGAAGCGGGGGTGCCGGACCGGCTCAGCGTCGATTCGCGCCTGCTGGGGCTGCTGGCCATGATCCAGCGCCTCCCCCGCGTGGACGGCGCCGTCGAGCGGCTGCCGCGCCTGACCCGCCACCAGACCGATCCCCTCAACCGCCTGCTGGCCGCCCACATCCAGCAGGTCGCCGGAAAACCGGGACGAATGCAAAGCTACATCCTGGCCGCCGACGCCCCAAACCCCGGCGCGCCGTCGCGGTAGCAGGGGGGCAGCCACGCTCGTTCGATATTACCGTGGCAGCAACCATAACCCTTCAATCCCTCTTCGAAATGACCCTCTCTTTCCGCCTCGCCCCCGCGGGGGAGAGGCCACCCGCGCCAGCGGGTGGGTGAGGGGGCGAAGCCTCACCGTTGAACAGGAGGTGAAGACAGGGAGAGAGCTTTTCCACCAACTGAAGTGCTACCTGAGCCCGTGCCACAGGTTTCCGCCTGATGCCTGGGCGGGATGAGATATGCAAGCCATTACAAAGAGCGATCGTTTTTCAGGACACGAAGCAGTTCGTCCCGGTCTGACTCGTGTCGCACGCAGATGACGACCTCCTCAATAGGAGGAAAATTGGCCGCCAGCAGTGGCAAAACGCCTTCGCCGAATTGCCGAAGAGTCAGCCTTCCGAATCCCGTTGCCAAGGCAGTCAGGGCCACTCGCTTGGCTCCGAGCGATGCACTTATCTCCAAACTCCGAGCCACAATATTCTGCACCACGCCAGAAGAGGACTGATAAGCGCCATCTACCGCAACCGCATGAAGGACCTTCCTGAAAGTCGTGCCGCACGAGGATGTGACAATCACTTCTCCTCGGGATACGTGGCGGATCCCCCGTTTCGCCAAATACTGATGTAATTCTTGCTGCATCTGTGGACCATATCGCAGCAACAACTCACCACCCACGCCACCGGAAAGATTCAAAAAAACATTAGCCGAGCAGATCAGCACATCGGCTGGCTCGTTTACGATGTTGCCGCACGTGACGATCCAGGAAATCATCTAATCTATTTCCTGATGAGACGGGAGTTATATCGCCTCCAATGTTTTGCCTCACCCTAGTGCTTGAAATGCCGCTGCCCCGTCAGCACCATCGCCCCTCCCATCCGGTCCACCAGTTCGATCGTCTCATTGTCCCGCAGCGATCCCCCCGGCTGGATCAGCGCCGTTACCCCCGCCTCCAGCAACAACTGCGGCGCATCGGGAAATGGGAAGAACGCATCGGACGCCGCCACCGCCCCCTTCACCCGGTCCCCCGCCTTGGCGATCGCCAGCCTCGCCGCGCTGGGCCGGTCCATCTGCCCCGCCCCCGCGCCCAGCAGCATATGCCCCTTGGCCACCGCGATCGCGTTGCTCTTGACGTGCTTGCATACCAGCCACGCGAACTTCAGCTCCTCCATCTCCTCGGCGGTGGGGGGGCGCTTCGACACGACCTTCCAATCCGCATCGTCGAGCCCCAGCAGGTCGCGCTGCTGCGTCAGATACCCCCCCACGATCTTGTGCATCATCAACTCCTCGCGGTCATACTGATCCGTCGGCCCCACCTCCAGCAGCCGCACGTTCTTCCACCGCCCCCGCAGCAGCTTCAGCGCTTCATCCTCAAACTCCGGCGCCACGATCACCTCCAGCAACTTGTCGATCGACGTGATCGCCTCGGCCGCCTTCAAATCCACCACCCGATTCAGCGCCACGATCCCTCCGAACGCCGCCAGCGGGTCCCCTTCATACGCCCTGATGAACGCCTCGGCCAAATCCGCCCCCGTCGCGCACCCGCACGGCGTCGTGTGCTTGACGATGCAAGCCGCCGGCCGGGCAAATTCCTTCACCGCCCCCAGCGCCCCGTCCGCGTCCAGCAGGTTGATGTACGACAGCGCCTTGCCGTGCAGCTGCTTGGCAAACGCCACCGACGCCTCCCGAGGCTTCTTCCCCACCAGCAGCGTTGCCTTCTGGTGGGGGTTCTCCCCATACCGCAGATCCAACGCCTTGTGCAGGTTCAGGATCAGCCCCGCGCTGTCGATCCCCCCGGCCGTCGCCAGGTAATTGGCGATCAGCGAGTCATACTCCGCCGT
>JBIQLO010000275.1:0-4318 GCA_044464175.1 Planctomycetaceae bacterium
CTCGCGCATCTTCTGATGAAGGAACGACTCCCAGACCTCCTCCTTCAATTCCGGGCCGATCCGCGCCAGCAGCTCGCGGTCGTAGGCGCTGTTGTTGCCGGTGATTTCGGGCACGCGCCCGTGCGCCACCGGCAGCATGAAGCGGGCATACTCGCAGAAGAAGACCGCCCAATCCACCACGCGGTCCACCGCCCCGTTCTCCACCGCCCCACCGACGGCCTGCTCGCCGGCCTCGTGGGCGCGGCGGATGACCTGCATCCAGGTGCGCCCGACATTGCAGTGGTCTTCAAGGATGGCGATCATGCGCCCCCGCGCCACGTCCATGCCCATCGCCCGCAGCCGGGGAATTGTGGCGTCGGGATCGGCCTCGATCAGCACCACCTGCGGGTAGCGATCTCGAATTTGTCGCCGCACCGATTCGCCGCAGCGGTCGGCGACGATGATCTCGGCCGGAACATCCCCCTCCTGGTCCAATAAATGATCGATGCACTCCCCGATCGAGGGCATGCCGTTCACGCAGGCAATCACCACGGATACCAACGGCTCCTGCTTGCTCATACCGACACGCCCTTTCGTTCAAACAGCGAGGGCTCGCGCCGAGGCGCGGGCCGGAGATAGCCACACGCCTCGCCCAAGGCCCAGACGATCAGAAACAACGCCAACAGGGGCGAAGCGATCACAAACGGCCCGATGTCCTTCCGTGCGCGAAAGACACGGGCCACGATCTTACCGCCGAAAATCAGCGGGATCAGCGGCGAGAGTCCCGCGGCCGCCAGGCGGAATCCAAGGCCCCGCCCCGCCGCACGGGAGCGCCCAAAGCGCATGGCGTGGCAGAATCGCTGGCGCATGAAGCGCCACATTCCGAATCCCCCGCCCTGCCGCACCCGGACGTCGGGCCGCCAGGCCAGGGCGCCGCCTTCATCCAGGATGCGCCGGTGAAACTCCGGCTCCCAGAATCCTTCATCGAAAAATTGGGGGTGCCGCAATAGCGCGGAGCGCCGATAAGCGGCATTGTCGCCGGGCAGGTCGGTGGTGGCGCGCGGCTGATCCCAGCCGAGATAGGTGCTGTAACGCTGGAAATAAATGGCCCAGTCGACAATGCCGCGCCATCCCCGCCCGCGCGGCGGTTCGATGGGGCCGCCGATGCCGATGGCCGGCGACTGGGCGAAATTCCGGCGAATCCGCGCCACCCAGTCGGGTTCGGGCACGAATTGGGCGGTGGTGATGGCGACGATCTCATGGCGGGCGGCGGCCATGCCCATGCCCCAGAGCCGGGGCACCAGCCAGCCGGGAGGCGCCGTCAGCCATCGGAACCGCGGATCGCCCGCGCCCAAGCCATTGGCGCCCAGGGTGGAAACAATCAGCACCTCCACGCCCGCGCCGGCCTGATGGACCTGTTCGGCCAGGGTGCGCAGACATGCCTCCAAGGCGTCGGCCCGACGCCATACCGCCACCACAATGGAGAGGGTTGGATCTGACATAGTTCCCGATTCGGCAATCGCTTCGACCCTGTCTTAATCGGTTTTGCCGCCAACGCAAAGGGGAGCTTCAACTTGCAGCGCCTTTGAGCACATCCCGCACCTCGCGCGGCACGCCCAGCAGCAGCAGCAGCAGGATGTAAATGATCCCACCCAGCGCCACGCTCATCACCAGCGGCCAGCGATCCCTGACCAGCCAGACACCCAGGGCCATGACGGCCGTGGCGGCCAGGGGGCGAAGCGTCGGGCCCCAGCGCCAGCGCACGCCCGCCTGCCGGGCCAGCCAGGTGCCGGAGACCAGGATCAGCAGCTCCGCCAGCGCGGTGGAGCCGGCGGCGCCGACCAGCCCGTAGCGCCCGACCAGCAGCAGGTTCAATCCGACGTTCAAAATCGCGGCCACGGCGATGGTCCACATTTCAGCGCCGGTGCGGTCGCACACCAGCAGCACGTTATGCACCGTTCCCCAGAGAAAGATGCACCCGATGCTCAGCAGGAGCACCGCCAGCGCCCCAGCGCCCGCCTCATAGCCGGGCCCGAAGACGAGGTGCAGCAGCGGTCCGGCCAGCAGCATGCCCCCCACCACCAAGGGCGCGCCGATGGCGGCGGCCAGTTCGATGGCGCGTCCGGCGGCATCGCCCAGCGGTCCCTCCCCTTCCAGATGGGCGCGCGTCAACAGGGGCAGGAAGGAGACACTGGTGGAGACGGCAATCGCCAGCAGCAGATAGCAGAGACTGTAGGCGGCGGTGTAGTATCCGGCCGGTCCGGTGCCCAGGAGGATCGTGATGACCACCACGTCGAAGGAAAAGATCAGCGCCCGCAGCAGCCGTGAGAGGGTCAGGAAGCCGCTTGCCTTGAGCATCCGCCAGCCGATGGCCAGATGCACATGCGGGCGGCCCAGCCGCAAAATGCCATATCCGAGCATGCCGGCGGCGAGCATCTCACCGGCAAATCGCGCCACCGGGACGAGCGTCACATCGCCAGGGCGTCGCACGGCGGCCAGCACCGTCGCCACGTAGACGCACTGGGCAACGATGAGAGACAAGCCGACCAGGGCGTTGCGCTCCAGCCCCTTGAGGACCCATCCCCCGTCCAGGGCCAGCGAGAAGAAGGAGAGACCCGTCAGCAACACCACCCATTTGACGGTGGCCGGCTCATTGAGGAACGGGACGATGACCGCCAGAGCCGCGAAGGCGGTGATAGCCAGGAGCAGCCGCATCGCCATCGCCCCGGCGGCCAGGGTCGGCGCTTCGGAGGGGCGGCGCGCCACCTCGCGCGCGCCCACATCGTTGAATCCGGCCAGGACGGCGATGGAAAGATAGCCGCAGACGGCCGTGGCAAAGCCGATGGCGCCGAACCCTTCGGGCCCGACGCGGCGGGCCACCCAGGCCGTGCCGAAAAAAGCCACCAGGCGCGAGAGAACCTCCCCGCCGCTGAGCGACAGGACGTTGCTCATCAGCCGGCGCGAGGACCAGGGGGCCGGCGGCTCCAGTGGTTCAAGGGTCGATGCAACTTCGGTCATTGGGTTACCGCGCCTGATTGCGGGTCGTCCATGACCTGGTCGTGGTTGGACGGCGGCCCGGGCGGATTGCGGGTGGACTTGCTGAACAGGTGCATCAGACTTCCGATGCCCAAGGCAGCGCCGCTGTAAAGGTAATAGAGCACGTGCAAAGGCACGGCCGCCGCCGCGAAGCCGACGCCCCGGACCCGCCGGAGGAAGGCGTAAAAATCATGATTGGCGATGAGAATCCCGGCCAGCAGCGCCAGTGCCAACGGACCCCAAAGCCATTTGAAGGGGATCCAGCCGCAGATGGCGGCCGCGCCCAGCAGGAGCGCGCCGGCCAGCAGGTACGCCATGACGGCGCTGAGCCGCTGCGAGAGGCGGAGGTTCAGATCGTCGGGGATGTGATTGCGCTCCAGAATCAGCCGCGTCCAGGGGATGCCCCGGTCGCAGACATCGGTCTTGATCAGGCCCCAGAGCGTCCAGCGCTTCAGGTGCGTCGCCTGCACATCCTTCTTGACCGCGATTCGCATTCCCGCCTGGTGCATGCGGGCGCCGAGCTCGATATCCTCAATGCTGGGGCGTCCATAGTCCACGTCAAACCCGCCAAAGCGCAGGAAGACCTCGCGGCGCACCGCCCCGCAGCCGGACCAGAAGGTGGTGGCCCGCTCGTTGGCTCGCTGATGTACATAGTGATGGAAGAGATTTTTGTATTGCGAGATGAAATGCCGGTCGTCAGGCCGGTCATCATACGATCCGAAGAGCGCGTCCAGTTGCGGCTCCTGCTGAAAGTGGCCCACCACGCGTTCGACGGTCTGGGGATGCACGCAGACATCGGCGTCGACGAACAGGAGATATTGGCCGCGCGCCAGCGTCGCCCCCTGGTTGCGTGCCCGCCCGGGCCCGCGGCACGTCTCCAGCCGCACCACCCGCGCTCCCAGTTGCTCGGCCACCTGAGGCGTGCGGTCAGTCGAGGCATCATCCATCACCAGCACCTCCATTGCCTTGAAGGTACTCTGGCGCAGCGCTTCCAGGCAGCGGCTCAGCCGCCAGGGATCGTTGCGCACGGGCACGATCACGCTGATGAGGGGAGATGTCGATGTTTCTTCCATATTTAAACAAAGGATCTGGCATCAGGCGGGCAGGAACCTAGGCTTCCTGCCGCGTCAACTTCAGGCCTGATCCTTGCTCCTCCATCCCGCCACGGCATTGTACACCCATGCGCCGGCGTACATGAAGAGGAAACCCACGAGAAACGCATAGGCAAAGCCGATCAGGCTTCCCATGAACGTCACTTCATAGCCGGGGAAAAACTGCCCCAGCAGGGACAGGTGCTCACCCA
>JBIQLO010000276.1:0-4287 GCA_044464175.1 Planctomycetaceae bacterium
GAAACTTCTGGGCATGCGCACCCGCCAACTGCCGCCCGACGACCACGACCGCCTTCTGGCCCAGGTCAGCCACCTGCCCCACGCCCTGGCCGCCGCCCTGGTCCACCTCCCGGCCGACGCCGCCCTGGACCTGTGCGGCAAAGGCTTCCTCGACACCACCCGCATCGCCGGCGGCGATGCGGGGCTGTGGCGCGACATTTTCCTGGACAATCGCGACCACCTTCGCCAATCCGCCCGCCGGCTCCAGGAAGACCTGGTGCGGCTGGTTCAGTGGCTGGAGGCCGCCGACGGCCCGGCCCTGGCCGACTGGCTCGCCGCCGCCAGCCGGCGGCGCGAGGCGCTGGTCGAGAAAAAACTCCGCGAATTGGGCGGGGAATAGCCCCTACGGCGCGTACCACCCGCCGTTGATGTGGATCGTCTGCCCGTTGACGTAGCTGGCCAGGTCGCTGCAGAGGAACAGCACCACCTTGGCGATCTCCTCCGGCTCCCCAAACCGCCCCAGCGGGATGTTCGCCAGCATCTGTTTGCGCGCTTCCTCGGGGATGCTCTTTCCCATCTCCGTCAGCACCACGCCCGGCGCCACCGCATTGACATTGATCTTCTTGCGGGCCAGTTCCCGGCTGAGCACCTTGGTGATCGCCACCACCCCCGCCTTGGCCGCCGCGTAATTGGCCTGCCCGAAAAAGCCCACAGCCGCCGCGATCGAAGCCAGCGACACGATCCGCCCCCCCTCCTGAATGGCATCGGCCGCCGCCTTGCAGACGTTGAAGACGCCGGTCAGGTTGGTGTCAATCACCGCCTGCCACATCTCCGGCGTCATGTTCTTGAGCGTCTTGTCCCGCAGGATCGCCGCATTGTTCACCACGAAATCCAGCCGCCCCATGTGGCTGACGACGCTCTCGACCATCGCCTCGACCTGCTCCAGATCGCGCACATCCGCCGCCACCACCATCGCCCGGTCCCCCAGATCCTTGGCGATCGCCTGGGCATTCTTCTGGTTCACCCCCTGCTCATCCGGAAAGCAGTTGATCGCCACCGACGCCCCCGCCTCGTACAGCAGCCGCGCCATCTGCTCGCCCAGCCCCTGGCTCGCACCCGTCACCAGCGCCACACGCCCGCTTAAGTCGATTCGAATCATGCAATAGACTCCGTTTGGCCGGAGCATACCGTCTGCGGCCAAACCCGTCGACCCCCGCTTTGGCAGACTGTAGGCGGCCTTCGCCCACCCCGCGGCCTCAACGAGGCCCTCTACGCACTCTTCTCCTTCCTTTCCCCCTTCTGCGCCAGCAAAGAGGGGCATAGCAGCACCGTCAGCGGGCTGGAACACCCCCGCCGCTCGGCCAACATCGTCAGCCGCTTTACCTGCACGTTGCTCAAATGCACCTTCCGCTGCACCTCCCGCACCAGCTTCCCCGGATGGTTCAACGTCCGGGGCTTCTCCCGCCGCTGCGCCCACTGCGAGGCCAGCACCAGCAGGCAGATGATCCCCCCCGCCCCCAGCACAATCGCCAGCAGCTTGCCCGAATCCGGACTTTGAGACACGTTGTGGTCAAAACTCTTGGAAATGTCCTGCAGCGTCGGCCCCGCCTGCGCGGAAACCGGATAAAATCCGCCCGCCAGCAGCCCCCCCAATATCAGCGCCAAAAGCAGTCGCCGACGATAAGCGCCTGTCTTGCGTCTCCAGTTTTGCGTCTCCTGGCTCATTATCCCACCGCCTTGGCCTGAATTTCCTGAACGTTCGCCGCCACCTCGCGAAGCACCCCCAGCGCATACCGCCGCACGCGAAGATTCTCGTCATTCCGCGCCATCTGCCCCACTTCCGGCAGCAATTGCCACCACCCCACCTGCTTCAGCACCCACAGCGCCGAAATCCGGTGTTCGGCCCGCGGGTCGGCCATCATCATGCCCAATTGCTTGGCGAAAACCCCCACCTTGATCCGGTGCAGCGCTTTGATCGCGTTGGCCCGCTCCCGGTTATGGGCGCTGCGCGCCCGTTGGGCCAGCAAGGGCAGGAACGCCATGTTCGGCCGGTCCTCCAGCACCTCCACGGCGTTGGCCCGAACCCGCGAATCCGGGTCCTTCAACACCCGCTCCACCAGCAACTCCGACGGCAATGCCGGCAACTCGCGCAGCGCGCTGACCGCCTTGGAGCGAATCCGCGCATTGGGATCCTGACACAGCGCCAGCAGGCTCGGTTGCATGATGGGCGCCAGCTTCAGCTCCTGCACGATCTGCATCGCCTTGATGCGAACCTCGGCCGACGGAGCCGCCAGCTTTCGCTCCAGCCGTTGCGGCGCATCGGGCAGCAGTTTCATCATCGCCTGCCCGGCCGAAAAGCGCGTCCGCCGGTCCAACCGGTCAAACCGCTGCCAGAAATGCTCGAACCCCACCTGTCCCAACGCCCGCGCGATCACCCTCCGCACCGATTCCGGCGCGCCGGTCATCAGCTGCAGCAGCATGTTCTCGTATTCCGGCGGGCGCCGCCGGATCAGCTCCCGCGCCGCCAGGCGCACCAGCCGCTCGTCCGGATCCTCCAGAAACGACCGGATCAACTCCACCGACGCTCCCGCCGGCCGCGACATTCCCACCCGCAGCAGTTGCAGCCGTGCTCCCACATCCTCCCCCGCATGCCGCACCAGCGTTCCCAGCCGATAGTCCTGCATCCGATCGACCAGCCCCGAAGCGGCGATCCATTGCCCCATCTTGGCCGCCGCCGCCGGCGTGCGCCCCTCCAGATCATGCAGCAACTCCCCTTCGCTCCACCATGCCCCACGCGTCACCTGGTGCATGCAGATGCGCAACTGGTGGTTTTTCAGCCAGTGGGTATACGGAAGCAGCGCATCAAGCACCGGCGCTTCCTCAATGTGGGCAAAGGCAATCCCAAAATGCGTCCGCAGCGCCCCGTGCGAGGCCCCCAGCAAAAACGCCGCCACGCAGTCGGCCGACGGGGGCTGCTGCAGCCGCCGCACCATCGCGCTTTGCCCCCCATGTTTGGTCGTCCGCAGGATCGCCAGGGTCTTGCTATCCGGATGGTCGCACAGCAGCAGCGCCGCCCGCAGCAACTCCTGCCCGTGCCGCCCCCGGTGCATGTCCATCGCCCGCGCCACCGTCTGCTCGATCTCCGGCCGCTGCTCCATCAGCCGCTGATATACCTCGGCCCGCTCCTCTTCCTCCATGTGCCGCAGCTTCAGCGATTGCTCGGCCACCCATTGCGCCAATTCCGCCAGCGCCGCCATGGCCGGCTGGGAGAGGGTCGGATCGCTGTGATGCAGGTTTTCCGACAGGACATACGCCATCCGCCCCTGCCGCCCCCGGGCAATCAGTTGCATCGCTACGATGCGCCGGCCCACATCCGTTCCCAGGCCACATTCGCGCAGCGCCGGGTGAAACGCCCGGATTCGCTCCAGCACCATCCCCTGCAGCGCCGGCGGCAGCGACTCATACACCCCCACCACGCCCCCCAACCCTCGGTTGGTTCCCCGCGCGATCAGCGCCTCCAGCACTGACTGCTGCTCCGGCTCATTTCCCAGACGCAGCGCCTCCAGCAGCAGGTCGTCCGCCGCCTCGTTCTTGCTCTGCACCAGGGCATGGATCAGCCGATCGCGCATCTCGTTTTATTTATCGGACGCTGGGGAGGGAATACATAAAACATGAGCACCGAGTTCCCCTTCGTCGCTCCGTCGCTTCCTCCTTCATGTCTTCATGTCCTCATGTTTCATATCTTCAGGCCTCAAGTCTCCCGCCCCCCGCCACCGCCTTCCAAAACGCCACCCCGCACGCCGTCATGAATAGGCTCAGCATTTGCCCCATCGTGATCCAGCCGAAGAAATACCCCAGTTGCTCATCGGGAGCGCGGGTGAACTCCACCCCAAAGCGGATCAGCCCATAGAGAATCAGGAACCACGCCGCGATCACCCCATCCCTGGGCCGCAGCCGCCGGATCGCCCAGAGCAAACCCAGCAAAATCGGCCCCTCCAAGAGCGCTTCATACAACTGCGACGGGTGCCGCGGCAGCGGCCCATAGCCGGGAAACACCATCGCCCACGGGACATTCGTCACCCGCCCCACCAGCTCCCCGTTGATGAAATTGGCGATCCGCCCGAAGAACAGCCCCACCGGCGTCACCAACGCCGCGCAGTCGGCGATATTGAGAAAGGGGGCTTTCTTCCACCGCGACCAGACAATCAGCACGATCAACACCCCCGCCAGCCCCCCATGAAAGCTCATTCCCCCATGCCATACCGCAAATGGCTCATACCACTTATGCGGCCCTGGAATGTTGTGGTC
>JBIQLO010000277.1:0-4230 GCA_044464175.1 Planctomycetaceae bacterium
GTCTGGGCGCGGGCGAGGGTTGCGCCGTCGAGCTGGATTCGCCCGTTCCACTGCACCCGCCGGCCGCGGCCGCGCATTTTCGCCCCGCCCCAGCGGATGCGCAGCCGTCTGGATTGGCTGACATCTTCGAAGGCGGGCGGGCGAAGGGTCTGGATGCAGGTCTGGTCCTGAAAGAGCTGTAGCGATTCGATGGCGGCGGGGCATTTGGCCTGGGCGTGCAGGGACAATTCGCCGGCAGCACGGAAGTGGCTGCCCATGGGTTGGCCGTTGAGGGTGAAATCCAGGTCGATGCGGGCGCCGGTGGTGCCGTAGCAGCGGCGCTCCTTCAGGGCGCGGAAAACGGCCGTGCGGGTGAGTTCCTCGGCCAGCACGCAGGTGAGCCCACCGGCGATGCCGAATTCGCCCGCGCCAGGGCCTTCTGCGCCGGGCCGCCCCTTGTGGCCGTCGCTGTTGCACATGACGCCGACGATGTATCCCTTCTCCAGGGCATCGGTGAGCATCCATTCAAAGATGCCCCAGCAGGAGCAGACCTCGACCAGGGGGCCCAGTTCCTGATCAAAGTAGCTGCGGATATCGGCATAGCGGCCGCCGACGTGGGAACCGAGCAGCACTTTTTCCAGGGGGACGGTTTGGCGCATTTTGGCAAACAGTTCGTCGGCAGGGTGGGTGGGGGAGAGGTCGGTTTCCGGCTCGCCGATCTGCCAGTGGCTGGAGCGGAGGATGGGGAGCCCTTCTTCGAGATAGAAGACGTTGCGGTCGCCGCCGGCCGGGGTGTTGGCCGACCACTCGTAGCCGGGGAAGACGACGAACTGGTGATCCCGGTGAAATTCGGCGGTGAGGCGGTTCAATTCCTTCCAGATGGCATCGGAGACCTGGAAGTCGTTGCCCTGGTGGGAGGTGAAATCGAGCCGGGCGGCATCGCGGGCGAACCGGAAGTAATCATGCTCCGTGCCGCTGCCGATGGTGGAACCGCTTTGGGCGTGGAGGTCGCCCCAGTATTTGTTGTAGGGAGGAGCTGATGCCAGAATCGTCAGCACATTACTGTCGGCGGAGGCGTTCTGGGCCGAAGCGCGGACCTGGCCGGAGCCGGGGGCGGTGGGGGTGAGGGTATGCCCCTGGAGGCGGGCCGACCCTTCCCCTTCCCAGGTGAGAGTGATTTCGGGGCCGGTGGGGCAGGGATTGCCGAACCGGTCGCGCCAGCCGGCGAAAATTTCCACGGGTTGGCCGACCTGCCCCTGCGTGGGGACGATGCAGACCAGTTGGCCGGGTTCGGCCGGGATCACGTTGACCAGGGTCGAGGTGGGGAGGCGGCGGACGAGGCAGGCGTTGGTGGGATCGACCAGGAAGCGAAATTCGTGATCCGGCTCCTGGAACGTCTGGGCGCGGATGCCGGGGGAGCCGGCGCTGCGGTCCCCCAGGATGATCGTCACCACATCGCCGGGGGAGAGGCTGCCGTCGTAGACGTCGATCACCATGCACTTCGTCCAGGGGCGGATGTGCCCCTTGCGGTCGTAGCGCACGCGCAATTTCGCCCGGCCGGTGGTGGTGACGGTGGTGTAGCCGGGGTCGGCGGGGCGGTCGAACTGAGGGACCTCCCAGTCGCTGGCGAAGCGCTGGGCCAGCTTGATCGTGCCCCCTTCGTCGATGCCGTAGCTGCCGACGGTGTAGCGAAAGGTCCATTGGCCGACGGTTCCGGCCGGAACGTCGGCGGCCGGCTCGAGGGTGACCGTGCCGAGGCGGTGGGTCCAAACGGTGTCATTGGGTTGGGACATGGGGAGGAAGTATAGGAGAAACGGGCCTGTTTGTGACCAGCCTCGCCCTGGCGGCTTTTGCCTTTCCCGCCGCGCCGGGCTATTCTGGCCGCACCATGGCAGAGAAGAAGGTGAAAGTCGGTTTCGTCGGGGCGGGCTGGATGGGATCGCAGCTGCTGCGGCGGCTGAGCGAGCGCCCGGACGTGGAGATCGGGGCGCTGGTGGAGCGGAACACCGACCGCGCCAGGCAGGTGCTGGGGGACCTGAAACATTCGCCCGATCTGGCCACCGCGGAGTATGACAAGGTCATCAGCGACAAGAGCATCGACGCGGTGGTGCTGGCCAGCCCCAACCGGTTTCACGGTCCCCAGTCCATCGCCGCATTGAAGGCGGGCAAGCACGTGTTCAGCGAGAAGCCGTCGGCCACGACCTTTGATGAATTTGTGCAGCAGGTGGACCTGGAGAAGGCCAATCCCCACCTCATCACCTACGTTGATTACATTCTCTATTTTGACTCAATGGAGGCGCACCTGCGGCAGATGGCGGCCGAGGATGCGTTTGGAAAGATCACGCAGATTCAGGTGAACTACCGCCATCCGATCAACATCGCCGGGGACAAGGCATGGAAGCTGGATCAGGCGATCATGGGGGATGCGATCGGCATGGGGATCAACCACGCATTGTCGGTGATGGTGTTGCTGATGGCGTCGCAGGGCCGGCCGACGGCGGTGTATGCCACCAGCCAGCCGGCGCAGGTGCGGCCGTTCGAGGCCGATGCGATCTGGAACATTCTCGTGAAATTCGAGGGGGGCGCCACCGGCTTCTGCTTCGGCAACATCGACAGCGCCAACGGGTATGACGCCTATCACAACGTCTCGGGCACCAAGGGGGCGTTCGTCTTTGAGTCGGGGCTCAACCGTCCCCAGAAGGTGCGGTACTGGTCGGAGCAGCAGACCGGTGGCAAGTGGATTTATCCGCTGGATCCGGAGCGATGCAGGGCGGAGGGGGTGGAGAAGCTCGCATGGCCGGCCGACACGACGACGCCGGACAGCGGGGATGTGATTCACCATCAGACGGCCGAATGCACGGGGCATTTCATCGAGTGCATCAAGAGCGGGACGAAGTCGCCCCTGAGCTTTGCCAATTCGGCCCCGATCACGGAAATCGGCTGGGCGGCGCAGCTTTCGGCGGCCACCGGCAAGGAAGTAAAATTGCCCATGGACCGCGAGGCGGCGAGGGCGTTTTTCGGTAAGTGAGCAGGGCTTGTTATTTGTCATGGGAAATTTGTTTTTTTGATTTCACCAACAGCCAATAACAAAAAACCAATAACAACGAATGATGATGATCCAATCGACCGAACAACTGGATGAGGCATTGAGCGATCCGCCGCCGTACGTCGTTGAGACGATGAAGCGGCTTGACGGGGATTTGATGGTGCTGGGCGTGGCCGGGAAAATGGGGCCGACGCTGGCGCGGATGGCGCAACTGGCCAGTCAGAAGGCCGGTGTGAAGCGCAAAATCACGGGCGTGGCGCGCTTTTCCGACCCGGCCGAGCGAAAGAAGCTGGATGACTGGGGGATCGAGACGATCCGGTGCGACCTGCTGGATGAGGCGGCGCTGGCCAAGCTGCCGGATTGCCCGAACGTGGTGTATATGGCGGGGATGAAGTTCGGCTCCACCGGCAAGGAAGCGCTGACCTGGGCGATGAACTGTTTTCTTCCGGGGCGCGTGGCGCAGAAGTACAGCAGGAGCCGGATCGTCGCCTTCTCCACCGGCAACATCTATGGGCTGGTCCCCCTGAGCGGCGGCGGGTCGATCGAGTCCGACCCGGCCAATCCGCTGGGGGAATACGCCATCAGTTGCCTGGGGCGCGAGCGGATGCTGGAGCATTTCAGCCGCACGCTGGGCATTCCCACGGCCATCATCCGCCTGAACTACGCCTGCGAGCTGCGCTACGGGGTGCTGGTCGATCTGGCGCAGCGGGTGTGGGCGGGGGAAACGATTGACCTGGCGATGGGGAATTTCAACGTGATCTGGCAGGGGGATGCCAACGCGATGACGCTGGGGGCCTTTGACCGGGCGGCCGCGCCGCCGTTCATCCTCAATGTCAGCGGGCCGGAGACGCTCAGCGTGCGCCGGGTTTGCGAGGAATTCGGGCGGTTGCTGGACAAGCCGGTGCGGTTCGAGGGGAGCGAAGCGCCCCAGGCGCTGTTGAACAACGCCAAGCTCTCGCACGGGCTTTACGGTTATCCGCGCGTCAGCGCCGACCAGATGATCCAATGGATCGCCGAGTGGACCCGCTCCGGCGGGGCGCTTCTGGGCAAGCCCACGCACTTTGAAGCGCGGGATGGAAAATTTTAAGAATGGTTATTTGTTATTTGTTGTTTGTTATTGGTTAATTGCAAAGCGCGACAAACAACAAACTACAAATAACAAAATAACGAATAACGAATAACGAGCGACACCAATGCCTGACTTT
>JBIQLO010000278.1:0-4158 GCA_044464175.1 Planctomycetaceae bacterium
GCCTCCGACGGTAAAATCAGCGGCATCTTCACCGACGGCGATCTCCGCCGCCTTGTGACCTCCGACGACGGCTCGGCCCTCCAGCGGCCCATCCGTCAGGTGATGAAGCCCGACCCCAAACGCATCAACGCCGACGCCCTGGCCGCCCAGGCCATGGCCATGATGCGCCAGCACCGCATCGACGAACTCCCCGTTGTCGATGAAAACGACCATCCCGTCGGCCTGATCGATGTCCAGGACCTGGTCGTCCTTAAAATGCTGGAGGAGAAGTGAGGCATAAGAGCGACGACGCGACCAGGGCACGAAGCGATGAAGGGACCGCAAGCGCGCCCCGTCGCCCCTCCGCGCCCTCGTCCCTTCGCGCCTTGCGGCCCCTCTTTTTTCTGGTCGCCACCTTCCTCCTGCTCATCGCCGGCTTTCTCGTCTATCTCTCCTTCCAGCCCCGCATTAAAGGCATCGGCCAGGGCGCCGAACTCGCCCCCGCGCCCCGCCTGGAGGGCGACCGCTCCGGCATCATCAACAGCGGCCACGGCGTCTGGGTCAAGAATTACGACCAGCAGGGCCGCCTCGCCTCCCAGCTCCGCGCCGTCCAATATGACCCGGTCGGCGACAATGCCGTCCATGTCACCCGCCCCGAAGCCCGCTTTTTTATGAATGACGGCCAGATCCTCCGCCTCACCGGCCGGGAAGGTGTCGTCATCACCGACGCCCGGCCCGGCCCCGGCAACAAACCCGGCCTAGGCAACGCCCCCGACCAGATGCCCCAGCGCGGCCGCCTGGAAGAGGTCCAACTGCAACTCTTCGCCCCCGACCAGATCGACCGCCTCGACCGGGACCTCCCCGCCCACGCCACCCTCACCGCCACCATGAACAATGCCGTCTTCGACTCCGATGCCTTCCGCATCTACACCGATGACTGCACCATCGACGGCCGACACGTCCCGGGCCATCAAGTCCCCGTTGTGGTCACCGGCGATGAATATGACTTCTCCGGCCAGGGCCTCCTTGTCCGCTGGAACGACCGCCTCCATCGCCTGGAACTGCTGGAAATCCACACCGGCGAAAAACTCGTCATCAAGAACGCCGCCCGTGGACCGTTGACCCTCACCCACAGTTCAGCCAAACCCACCCCCGCGACTCGCCCCCTGGCGATCCAGGGCCAGGCGAATGCCAAACAGGTTTCCGCTCCCCAAGCGCCGCCAACAACCACCTCCCCGCATCAGACCGCGAGCCGCCCCCAACCCGCCTACCGCGCCACTTTCTCCCAAAATGTCCGCATCTTCCAGGGCGACCAACTCCTGGCCACCGCTGCCGCCATGCAGGTCGATTTCATGCCCAGGGCCCAATCCGCCGCGCCCGCAACCCAACCCGCGCCCATCCCAGCCACCCCGGCGCATTCCACGTCCGCCCCCGCCCAACCCTCGACACCTCCCGCCGCCACCCAACCCGCTCAATCCGCCCAGCCCCTGATCGTCCGCTGGACCGGCCCCTTGCGCGTCATCCCATTCACCCCCGCCGCCGACGAGCCAATCGCCCCCGGCCAATCCGCCATTCACCTTGCCGGCGCCCCCGTCACCCTCACCAGCCAGGGCAGCACTCTGCAGGCCGCCTCCCTCACCTACCACACCGCCGACGACAGCGCCCGCCTCACCGGCACCGCCCCCAACCCTGTCATCCTCACCGATGCCCAGGGCGCCACCGTCACCACCCACGCCATGCTCTATCGCCCGCGCGCCCACCTGGCCGAGTTGTTCGGCGCGGGCCGGGCCACCGGCCTGGTCCAATCCCAAAACGACGAAAATCCCGACACCCTTAACGCCACTTGGTCCCGCCAGGCCACCATCCACTTCCGTCCCACCGCCGATGCCGACCGCCGGCAACTGGACATCGCCTCAGCCCATCTGGATGGTGACGTCGCCATTGAGCACCCCCAGCTCCAGCTCACCAGTGACCAACTCAACCTCGAATTTTCCCCTTCGGGCGAGGGCGCTGACGCCCCAACGCCCCCCAGCAGTCTTCGCCAATCCGAACCGGCCTCAACAAAGCCGTCCACCGCCTCCCCCCAGCTCCGCGCCCTCCTGGCCACCGGCCATGTCCGCGCCCGCCTCCAACAAGCTCCAGAACCCCACACCGCCGCGCCCGCATCCCCCGCCGCCGAACAACGCCTCCAGGCCGACCGCCTCCAGCTCACCATGGCCGCCTCCCCCACCGGCCAGCTCTACCCCCACATCCTCCAGGCCGACGGCCAGGTCCACGCCCAGATGCTTCAACAGGATCAGCAGCTTCAGGCCGACCATCTCACCGTCACCCTTGCCCCCACGGCCCAGCCAGCCACCCGCCCCGCAACGCCCGCCATCGCCTTGAAAACCCTCCACGCCACCGGCCAAGTCCAGCTTCAGGACCCCCGCAGCCGCGCTGATGGCGAAGAACTCCAGGTCACCATGACCGGCGAGCAGCCCGATGTGATCCTCACCGGCCGGCCCGCCCGCCTCACCGGCGAAAATGGCGACCAGCTCACCGGCCCCCGCATTCACTACTCCCCCGCGCAGCAGCGCGCCTCGGTCCAGGGCCCAGGTCAGCTCACCGCCACGCAACAGTCCGCCGACGGAAAGCCCCGCCCCTTCCATGCCTCCTGGCAGAAGGAAATCAACCTCGACGGCAGCACCAACCGCATTACCCTCGCCGGCCAGGTCCTCGCTACCTCCACCAACACCGACGGCGCCGCCCTCACCGCCCGCGGCGACACCCTCACCCTCCTCCTCACCAGTGCCCCCGCCACGCAACCCCAACATCCGAATCCCGAATCCCGAATCCCGGATTCCAACTTCCTCCAGAACAAACAGATCCACCAGGCCATCTTCACCGGCCACGCCTCCCTTCAGTCGCTCCTGACCGCCGACGACCAAATCCAGCGCCGGCTTTACCTCGAATCAGATACCATCCGGTACAACCTCCCCGACCAGCGCCTCCTGGTCCCCCGCCCCGGCCGGATGCTCGTTGAAGACCATCAACCCACGCCCGCCGGCGCGGATAAGCCCCGCGGCAATACCGCCTTCGCCTGGGAAAAGCAGCTGACCTTCGACCAGACCGCCCACCGCGCCCAGATGCTGGGCGACGTCCGCATCGTCCATCAACCCGATGTCACCGGCGACAAAGCCCTCCCGTTCCAGCTTCGGGCGCAAAAGGTCACCGCCGAATTCGCCCCTGCCAAATCCACCGCCCCCGAACAGGCCGACCTGCAACTCACCCGCCTCACCGCCCAGGACCAGGTGAACATCACCTCTCAGGGTCGGCAGGTCGATGCCGCGCATATCGCCTATGACCCAACCACCGCCCTGCTCACCGCTACCGGCCAAAACAACCAGCCCGTTCGTCTCCAGAACGCCGACGGCTCCCTTCGCGGCTGGTTCCAGTCCCTCACCTACAATCTCAAAGAAGATCAGATCATCCAGATGAAAAATGCCCAACTCCAAGGCCACCCCTAACCCCTCGCTCAGAACTCAGCACTCATGCCCAAACGCCTCCTCCAAGCCGCCTGGATCATCCCCATCACCGCCCCTCCCCAGCGCGATGCCGCCATCGTCTTCACCGACCGCATCCTGACCATCGGTCCCGCCGCTCAGATGCGAGCCGAGCATCCCGATGCCCTGGCCCAGGACCTGGGCGATACCTGCCTCCTCCCCGCCCTCATCAACGCCCATGTCCACCTGGAACTCTCCCACCTCACCCCCCGCCACCCCCCAAATCCTTCACCGACTGGCTCCTGCGCCTCGCCCCCCGCTCCACCCCTGTAGGCGGGGGCGTCGACCCCGCAGCGGGGTCAACAACCCCGCCTACAGCGCCCTCTAAATCTCCCGCCCCCGGTACGCCGGAGGAGGGGCGGGGAGGGGGTCTTTCCGCCGCCTTGTCCGCATGCATAAGATGCGGCGTCGCCACCCTCGGCGACATCACCACCCAGCCCGCCGACCTCCGCCCCCTTCTGCGACAATCCCCCCTCCGCATCGTCAGCTACGGTGAAGTCCGCGCCATGGCCGCCCGCAAAAATCTTCTGGAGCCGCGCCTCACCGCCGCCGCCGATCGCGCCCATGCCACCAGCCGCCTCCTCCCCGGCATCTCCCCCCCCCCCCCCCCCTCCCTCCACCCTCACGGCTACCACCG
>JBIQLO010000279.1:0-4128 GCA_044464175.1 Planctomycetaceae bacterium
TGGGCGCAGGGGTGGCCGTGACATGGGCGAGCAGGATCAGGAACATCAGAAGGCGGAACTGGCTCATTGTTTTTAGCTCCTCTATCCTTACAGGAGGCGCTGCGCGGTTTGGCGACAAAAGGCGCAGCGCGATTTTTCAAATCGCGGTTTTTAGAGCGCCAAGGGCGATAATTCTTTTTTTCACGAAGTTTTTTGTCTGATTTTGCGCTGCGCGTTTTGGCGCAAAAGAGCGCAGCGCGGGGTCAGCGAAGAGCGCCTACAGGTCAGGACGTGGAAATGTTCCGCGCGGAACATTTTCAAGCAACCGTTCCGCCGGAGCGAGGGTCAGGCATGGATTGCGGCGGCGATGCCCTGGCCACCGCCGATGCAGAGGGTGGCCAGAGCGCGTTTTGATTTTCCGGCGGCAATGCGGTGGGCCAGGTGGGTGACCAGGCGCGCGCCGGAAGCGCCAACGGGGTGGCCCATGGAAATGCCGCCGCCGTGGGGATTGAGGCGGGGTTCATCATCGGGGAGTTTTAACTCGCGCAGGCAGGCGAGGACCTGGGCGGCGAAAGCCTCGTTGATTTCGAGGGTGTCGAAGTCGGCCAGGGAGAGGTCGTTGCGCCGGCACAGGGCGCGGGTGGCATGGGCGGGGCCGATGCCCATGATGGTGGGATCGCAGCCGACGATGGCACCGGCTTCGAGAAAGGCCAGGGGCGTCCAGCCGTGCTTTTGGGCGGTTTGCTCATCGCACAAAACCAGCATGGCGGCGGCGTCGTTGATGCCGGAGGCGTTGCCGGCGGTGACGGTGCCATCGGCCTTGAAGGCAGGCTTGAGGGTGGCGAGCTTTTCCAGCGAGGTGTCAGCGCGGGGGTGTTCATCGCGGTCCAGCTCCGGCAGGGGAACCAGTTCAGCGTCAAACTCGCCGGCCTGCTGGGCGGCAACCGCCTTCTGGTGGGAGCGGAGGGCGAAGGCATCTTGCTGCTGGCGGGTGACGCTGTATTGCTCGGCCAGGCGCTCGGCGGTCTGGCCCATGTGCTGGTTGATAAGGGTGTCGGAGAGGCCCTCGACCAGGAGATCGACAAGCTTCTGGTCGCCGAGCTTGACGCCGGTGCGGGAGCGCATCAGGGCGTGGGGGACGTTGGACATCGACTCAGCCCCGCCGCAGAGGACGACATTGGCGCGGCCCAACTGAATGGCATCGGCGGCCAGGAGGATGGCCTGGAGGCCGGAGCCGCAGACCATGTTGACGGTGTAGGCGGGGCTGGTGATGGGGAGTTCCAGTTTTCGGGCGATCTGGCGGGCGACATTGAAATCGGGGGGCATGACCCGGCCGACGACGGTGAGGTCGATCAGCTTGCGGTCGATGCCGTCCAGGGCGGCGTTGGCCGCGGCGACGCCCAGGTCGAGGGTGGAATATTTGGAAAGCGCGCCGAGGAAGCGGCCCTGGGGGGTGCGTTTGGCGGCGATGATGGCGATTTTTTTCATGGTATTTTATTTGTAAGGGCGGTCCGTTCACTCAGCAAGACGTTATGGAGCCGCGAGCGTCAGCGAGCGGGGCTTATCGAAAACGCCTCTTGCAGAAATCCGCTCGCTCACGCTCGCGGCTCCGATGTTCGCAATCAGGTTTGCCCGCAGCATTTTTTATATTTTTTGCCGCTGCCGCAGGGGCAGGGGTCGTTGCGGCCGGGGGGGGCGGCGGTGGTTTGGACGCTGTGGCGCTGGGCGGCCAGGCGGGGCATGATGGCGGCGGCGGGCTGGCCGGCGCGGAGGAGCTGGGCCATGGTGCGGAGGAAGGGGTCGATGTGGTTGAAAAACTTTTTGTAGGCGGGGCAGAGGTAGTTTAATCCATCCTCGCCGTCGGGGGTTTTGATGAAGCGATGCTTGGGGCATTCGCCGTTGCAGGCGAAGCGGACTTCGCATTTTTTGCAATACTCAGGGAGTGTGTCGCGCTTGTCCCGGCCGAATTTGGTCTGCTGCTCGGACTGGACCATCTGGCCCAGCGACTGGTTCATGATGTTGCCCAGGCGGTACTGGGGATAGACGTAGTGGTCGCAGGCGTAGAGGTCGCCGTTGTGCTCAATGGCCAGGGCGCTGCCGCAGGTTTCGGCAAAGAGGCAAAGGCTGGCGCCCAAGCCCATCCAGTTGCCCAGGGCGACGTCGAAGAGCTGGACGAAGACGCGGCCGACATCGGTGCGGACCCACTCATCGAAGATGTCGCAGAGGAAACGGCCGTATTGATGCGATTCAACGCTCCACGGGGTGACGGGGGAGTCAGGGTCGTGCTCCATGCCGGGTTCAGGCGGGTCGGCCAGATCGAAGCCGAGGACTTTCAAGCGCGTAGGGGCCTGGCGCTCGACCAGGGGGATGAACTGGATGAAGCCGGAGCCGATGTCGCGGAGAAAGCGATAGACTTCCAGGGGATGGCGGCTGTTGACGCGGTTGACGACGGTGAGGGTGTTGAATTCGACCTGGTGCTTTTTGAGGACATTGAGGCCGCGGACGACCTCATCAAAAGTCCCATTCTGCTTTTTGTCGACGCGGTAATGGTCGTGGAGGTGGCGCGGGCCGTCGATGCTCAGGCCGACGAGGAACTGGTTCTCGGCCAGGAATTGGCCCCATTCATCGTCCAGGAGGGTGCCGTTGGTCTGGAAGGCATTGTGGATCTCCTTGCCGTTGGCGTACTTTTTCTGGAGCTCGACGACCTTGCGGAAATAGCCGACGCCCAGGAGGGTGGGCTCCCCCCCCTGCCAGGCAAAATCGACCCGCGGGGCGGACTGCTGCTCGATGTACTCCCGGATGTATTTGTCCAGCACCTCATCCGACATCTTCCACTTGCGTTCGTCCGGATAAAGCTTTTCCTTTTCGAGGTAGAAGCAGTATTTGCAATCGAGGTTGCAGATCGGCCCAATCGGCTTGGTCATGACGTGGAACGCCGTGGGGATGGGCATGGTTGTTGAGGGAGTGGACATGAATCTGATATTTGTCTCTTGTTATTTGTTTTTGGTTATTTGATGCCGGCTGTCTCCTGCAAATAACAAACGGCCGAAAACAAATTACAATTTACATTCTTTTAAACAGTTCCCGGATCTTGGCCTCGATGTCGTCGCTGCGCATCAGGCTTTCGCCGATGAGGGTGGCGCCGACGCCGGCGTGGGCCAGTTTTTCGATGTCCTGACGCGTGTGGATGCCACTTTCGCTGACGAGAATGGAGCGGTCATCCACGAGCTCGGCCAGGCGAAGGGTGGCGCCCAGGTCGGTCTTGAAGGTGCGCAGGTCGCGGTTGTTGATCCCCAGGAGGCTGTAGCTCTTGTGGGGCAAGCCGATCACGTGATCGCGCACGCGCATGAAGTTTTCCACACTATGTACTTCAATGAGGCAGGTGAGGTTCAGTTCCGTGGCCAGAATCTGCAGGTCGATCAGCTCGGCGGTCTCCAGGCACTCGGCGATGAGGAGGATGGCATCAGCCCCGGCGATGCGGGATTCATAGACCTGCCAGGGGTCGATGATGAAGTCCTTGCGAAGGACGGGGAGCTTGACGACGGCACGGATGGCCTGGATGTATTCGAGCCGGCCCTGGAAGTAGGGTTCATCCGTGAGGACGCTCAGGGCGTCGGCGCCGGCCGACTCGTAGCGGCGGGCGATTTCGATGGGATCGAAGTCGGCGCGGATGACGCCGGCGCTGGGGCTGGCCTTTTTGACCTCGGCGATGAGGTGGAGGGGTTTGGCGGTTTCGGCGGTGAGGGCGCGGAAGAAATTGCGCGGGCGCGGGAGGGAGGGGACGGCCTCCTTGAGCTGCTCCAGGGGGGTGCGGGCGCTGCGGTCGGCCACCTCCTGGCGCTTGGTCCGGACGATTTTCTGGAGGATGTCGCTCATGGCGGAAATTTTCTCCGGGACTACAATCCGTCGCCTGTAGGGGGAACGGCCGCGGAGGCACGGAGCCAGCCTGAATTTAGGGCGGATCGAACGAATGTCAATTGAAGCCGATGGCGCATATGTGGTTTTGCAGGGCGTGATGCTGGCGTGGGTGCTGGCGGGGGCAGCGCTGGCGTGGAGGCTGGGGGTGGGCCGGCGGCCGCTGGGACCGGCGCGGCTGGAGGAGCGCGATCCGGCGGGGGTGCTGTTTTATATCTTCATCATGGGGGCGTT
>JBIQLO010000280.1:0-4097 GCA_044464175.1 Planctomycetaceae bacterium
AGGCTCACCGTCAGGGGCACGTGCGCGGGCACCGCCGCCCGCGCCTGTTCCAGGATCGCCAGCGCCCGGGGCACATCCTTGAGCATGTGCCCGCCCCGCGCCTTGTTTTTGATCTTCTTCACCGGACAGGCGAAATTCAGGTCAATCACATCGTACCCCGCCCGCGCCAGGATGGCCGCCCCGCGCGCCATCTCGCCCGGGTCGCTGCCCATGACCTGTCCGGCCACCGGGTGGTCCTCGTCGTTCAGGTCCAGACTCCGCCGCAGCCCCTCACCGCCATTGAGCAGGATGATGTCCAGCAGCGCTTCGGTCACGGCGTAGGGGCAGCCGCGCCGGCGGGCCACCACGCGCATCGCCCGGTCGCTGTAGCCGGCCAGGCCCGCCTGACAGAAGGGGGCCTCGATCGAAATGGAACCCAGTCGAACCATGGAAGGGATGTTAGGCGCTGGCGCCTCTGGATGGAAACCTCACGCTTGCGCCCGCGGCGCTGAACCCGCGCCGATCAGGCGGTCCAGCGTCTGGATGCAGTAGATCAGCGCTCGCGGCAGGTGGAATGGGTCTTTGACCGGCAGGGCGACCACTTCGTTGAAGATCCGGCCCTGCCGATCCAGCCGCTGCGTCCATTCCCCCTGCGGCTGGGGAAAATGGGAGAAGGCGTATTCATGCACCCGGTCATACCACTGGAGGCACCACGCTTCCCCCGTCTGTTCATATGCCAGCAGCAGGGCGTACAACGCCTCGGTGTGCGGCCACCACAGCTTGGCGTCGGCGAATTTCCACCCCACCGCCTCCCCGCGCGCGGCCGGGTCGGCCGCGTCGATCCCCAGAAACAGGCCCCCGAACGCGTCATCCCATCCCGCCTCCATGTGCCGCCGCATCACCTGGCAGGCCTGGGCGATCCGGTCCTTCTCACCCCGATCCCGGTGGATGTGGATCTGAAACCACATATCCTCAATCACATGCCCCGGCACGACCGCCGTCCCCAGTGCGCCGGGATAGAGCTCATTGTTTTCTGCAATGCGCTCCACCACCAGCCCAAACTCCGGGCGCAGGAAATGGCGCATGGTCTGCTCATTCATCACCAGGGCCGCCTGGCGGAAGGCATCATCGTCGAGAAACTGCCCCAGCTCCCAGAAAATCAGGTTGTTCATATAGAGCCCATGCACCTTCGCCCCCGGCGGTACGGGGTAGGGAAAGTGAGGGAGCCGGTCGTGGGGCCGGCGCAGCTTCTCCAGCATGGCCAGCCCCGTCCGCCGCGCCCACTGGGCCGGTTCGGCCTCGCCGGTTGCCCGGGCCAGTTCCACGCACCCGTAAATCGCAAAGGCATCGGCGTAGATGCTTTCACACCCCTGCAGCGTGTTGCCGTCGCCGTCGAGGCGAAGTTTCCACCCCGGCTCGGCCGGATCATACCCGTGGCGGATGCAGAATTCGTAAATCCCCCTGGCCCAGTCGAGCCACTGGGCGCGCGGGCCGAAGACGTTGCACAACTTGCTCAGCACCCAGACCGCCCGCCACTGGCTCCAGAGCCACTTGTCGCGGCTGACCAGCGTCCCATCATCCCGCAGACAGGTGTTGATCCCCCCGCCCGCATCGGGCCCGAATTTCATCCAGAAGGGAAGGATGTTGTGAAACAGATGATCGGCGAGAAAGCCGCGGAGGGCGGGAAGGTTGGCGGAGGGGGTTGGCATGATTGAGGGGTTTGGGGTCAATGGGTTTGGTTCGTTTCGTAATTTGTCGTAGTCGATTGGGGACTAAAAACCGCGTTTGGATCGCGCCAGCGGGGGATTGGGTTTGGTTCGTTTGGGTTTGGATGACAAATTGTCGTGGTGGGGGAGGGGTGCTGGGGCGAAGGCACGGAGACGACGGGAGGCGGAGAAGACAGTATAGCGCATGATGGTAGTATAGCTTTTGTTTGGTATTTGTCAAGGAAAATTTAAACGGAGTGAGACGCCTTAATAGCCCCCAATGAAGGAGTGAGGAAACCGGCCTGTAGACGGCCTCGCTGAGGCCCTCACGGGGTCAACAACCCCGCCTACAGCTAGAATCAATCAATTGGCGGCGATGGGCAGGATGTGCTGATTTGCCAATCGGGGCGACAGGATTTGAACCTGCGACCTCTAGACCCCCAGAATTCACAAAATTCCAACGGAAAACCCCAAAACCTTCGTAAAATCAAGCAATATGCTATAGGTATCGGCTGTTGCAGTCAATCGCATTTATTCGCGTTTTTTCTCGGAAAAATGAGAGGTCGAAAATGCAAAAACGGAAGATTTCCGTTTTTGTGCTGGGGATGATTTCGGCCTTGGCCATGCCGGTCAATCATCCCTCAGGATGACCCGCTTCACATGGAACGGGCTTATCGCAGGTGCATTGCTCGGCATGAATTCTGATCCGCCGATCATATTCTTCCTGATCGGCCCCGTTGTGGACGAAGGCAATCGTACGAGTATCCCTGCATGCCGGGCATGGCCGACTGGCCAGGACTACTTCAAGCCGTTTGATTCTGGTGGCAAGATTCCACATCCTTATCTCCTGGGATCGAGGGAAAATGGAACCGGACCACATGGGCTTGGCGACCGCATCGCCGGCAATGCAAATCCTCGGTCAGATGCTCGGGGCGAGGCCAACCCAGCCCCAGCGACATAAATGGCCAGTCATGGCACACCGGGCATTTGCCCCCGCCGATCGCCGCCAGCGCCTTCTCAACTTTTGACAATCTCGCCTTCAGCATGGCCTACCTCGGCTGGGAGAGGTCCTCGATCCTTTGTTCCAGCGCCTCCATCCGCTCGATGAAGTCTAACTCCACCGGTGGCCCGAGTAGGCGCTGAAGCAGTTCCCGGATGCTGGCTATATCGCCCGCCTTGGCTTGATTGAGCAGGGCGGCAATCACCGCCTTCAAGTCCTCATCCGTCACGGCACCCAGCAGCACCGCCCGCAGTTGCCCCACCCGCCGGGCATGGGGGTTGCCGGGGCCGCCCTTGTACCCTTTAGCAAAGCGCCCGCCGGCCGTGCGTCCATTTCCGCCTTTTGGTGATGGTGTATTTGTGGTCATGTCATCTGGTTATTCGACGCCGCTCTGCCAAGGAATCATGGCCCTTCAGCCAAGCGGCGTCCGTTGCGACATGTCCTCACTCCAACCGGGCGATTGTCGAGCATCGCGGATATCTATGGTCAAAGCCCGTGCAGTCGTTATAGTTGAGCCGGATTGGTCCGAGGAGGCTGATTAACCGAAGAATCCGTCATGTCGGCGAATGAATGCAGGACTAGAAATGAGTTGTTCATCGTGGGCAGCCGCGGCGAGGACTGGAAGGCCCGCGCCGTCTCGGAATGAACCGGACCCCGCAACTCCTGCAGCAATGGTGTCAAGGCCTCACTTCGGGGAGGAACGAATGGAAACAACGCGGCCAGTGGTCATCGACAATCCGGTCATTAACAGCCCCTTCGAAGAGCCGCGCCGACACTTCAGGTTTAATGACGATGGGATCACGGATGAAATCATATCGGGCCGCCGGGCAAGCTCTTATTTCATTCCGATCGCCAAGCCCAGGAAGAAAAGCCGGGAAATCCAGCAGACATTCGAGTATTGGACCGCCGACCGGATCGAGGAGAATAAGAATGTCAACCGCATCCGCCAGCGGGTAAAACTCTGGCGCGAGGGGCGATACCCCGACGTGACACGTACCACAAGCCGCCTGCTGGAGCACTGGATCAGCGCCGACCGCTACCGCCGACTCTTTTTCTGCCAGGTTGAGGCGCTGGAGACGCTGATCTACCTCACCGAGGTCGCCAGAAAATATGGCGACCATTGGATCGAAAACGATCTGCGGGAATGCAACGAGGAAAATAATCCCGGGTTGTTCCGCATGGCCTGCAAGATGGCCACCGGCAGCGGCAAGACCGCTGTTATGTCGATGATCATCGCCTGGCACACGCTCAACAAGCTGGCCAATCCGCAGGATGCCCGCTTCAGCGATACGTTCCTCATTGTCACGCCCGGAATCACGATCAAGGACCGATTGCGCGTTCTGCTCCCCGGTGATCCGCAGAACTATTACCGGGCGCTGGAAATTGTGCCGCCCGATCTCTACGAGCAGATG
>JBIQLO010000281.1:0-4028 GCA_044464175.1 Planctomycetaceae bacterium
CCTTTTCCGGCCGCTGCCCGCGCTGGGCGGCGATCATCGCCACCCGCCCGTTCAGCTCTCCCTCGTCCACGTCGATGTTCCGGTCGCCCGCCAGCTTCTGCAGGATGAAAAACAGCTTCAGTTCCCGCCCGGCCTCCTCCTGCGCCTCGCCCCGCAGCTTCTCCACTTCCCCTTCCAGCTGCTCCTGCGGCACGCCGCGCATCAGCAGGTCGATGCGCCGGCGGTTGATGATCCGGTCCGTCTGCTTGTGCGAGAGCTTCTCCGGCAGCGCCACCTGCGTGTTCTCCAGCAGGTAATTCCGCACCTGGTCGTGCATCGCCCGCTTCACATCGCTGTTCAGACGCGCTTCCATCTGCTCCTTCAGCGCCGTCCGCAGCTCCTCCTCCGTCGTGAAGCCCAGGTCCTCCAGGAATCCCGCGTCGATGTCGGCCAGCTGCATCGTCTTGATGTCGTGCAGCTTCACCTCCACCTGCGCATCCTTCCCCTTCAACTGCTCATTGGGGTGGGTCTCGGGCGCCTTCACGTCAATCGTCCGCGTCTCCTGGGGTTTCATTCCCGCCAGTTTCTGGTCCAGGTCGTCGATCTGGATCCCCGCGATCCGCCCCGGCCGGGCCACCAGTTGCGCGCTGTGCTGGTGCGTGACCACCTCGTCCCCCACCTTCACATGCACGTCGGCGATCAGGTAATCCCCGCTTTCCACGCCCCGGTCCTCCACGGGCGCCAGCGTCCCGTTCTGCTCCCGGAGGCTCTGCATCGCCGCCTCCATGTTCTTCTCCGTCACCGCCACCTTCGGCTTCTTCACCTTCAGGTTCCCCAGCTCCGGCAGCGTGATCTCCGGCTGCACCTCCACCTGGAACGAATAGCTCATCGTCCCTTCTTCCGGCAGCTTGATCGACTCCACATCCTCAAATTCCGGCTCCCCCAGCACCTGAATCTTGTTGTCCTCGATGGCCTGCCGGTAGCTCTCATCCAGCAGATCGCGCCGCACCTGCTCGCGCACGTCCGAGTGGAACCGCTTCTCCAGCAGCTTCTGCGGCACATGCCCGATGCGGAACCCAGGCACCTGGGCGTGCTGGCGCAGCTCCTTGAACTGCTCGGCCAGCTTGGCCGAAATCCGCTCCTGCGGAATCTCCACCGTCACCTTTTTGGCGGCCGGGCCCACATCCTCAACCTTCACCGGGTAAATGAATTCCTGCGTCGGCTCCGCGACGGTGGCTTGATTTTCGCTCATGACAGACCTCGTATGATCCCATTCCAAGATTCAACAACGCCACACCCGGGCCGCTCGCCCGGGCAGGCAGAACCGCATATCCTAGGAAATTCCCGCCCGGATGCAACGGAGCGCACCTTGTAGGCGCTCTTCGCTGACCCCGCCGCGCCCTCGGCGAGGCCGCCTATTGAGCCCCGATCCGCACTGGCTCGCCCGTCGCCGCCGAGCGGTAGCAGGCCTCAATGATCGCCACCGCCTTGCCCGCCTCCAACGCCGACAGCAGCGGCGGGCGGTTTTGCTCCAATGCTTGGAGGAAATCGGCGATGTTCCGCCGGTGCGGCTCGTGGCTGATCGCCATCGGGTCACTCGCCCCGCCCCCATGCGCTGTTTTATACCCGAATTGCTTCCGCACCGTCTCATCCACCGGCAGGGGGGTGCGGAAGTCAAACTGCAGCAGTTGCTCCTCGATCAGTCCCGCCGACCCGTCCCGCCCCCCGAGGCGCAACTGCCGGAGCGAACCGGGGTAAAGGCTCGTCGCCGCCAGAATCACCCCCAGCGCCCCGTTGCCGAACCGCATCGTCGCCACCGCCGTGTCCTCCACCTCGATCCGCGAGGGGTCGTGGCTTCGTTTGGCCGTGTACGCATACACCTCCGCCACCGGGTTCACCTCCGGCGCCAGCTCCCCCATCGTCGCCCCGGCCATCCACTGCATCAGGTCAACATAGTGGATCGACTGGTTCATCAGCGCCCCGCCCCCATCCAGCGCGGCCGTTCCCTGCCAGCGCCCGCCCCCGTAATAGGCATCCTCCCGCCACCACGGCACCACCGCCTGCACCGCCGCCAGCGTGCCAAACCGCCCGGCCCTGGCCGCCTCATGGATCGCCACCGCCGCCCCGTTGAACCGCTGGGGAAACATCGCCCCCAGCACGATCCCCCCATGCTCGGCCGCGTCGATCATCCGATGCACCCGATCCACGCTGATTTCCAGCGGTTTTTCGCACAGCACATGAATCCCCCGCCGCGCGCACGCCGCCACCGGCTCCAGGTGCGCTCCGCTGGGCGTGCAGACAATCGCCACCTCCGGCTTCAGCTCATCCAGCATCCGCTCATACTCGGCGAACCACTGGCACCCATATTTCCTGGCAAACGCCTCCCCTTTCTCCTGCGTGCGGCAGCTTCCGCCGACCAGCCTGGCATTGGGCAATTCCCCGATCGCCCGCGCGATGATGTCCGAGATCGCCCCCACGCCGATGATCACGATCGAATGTACCATGCCCGGATTGTGGCCGATTCACCCAAAATTGTCACCCCGCCGCTCTACTTCCGTGCGTATACCTCCACCCCCGCCGCATAGGCATTGATGTCATACCGCCGCAGCAGGTCCGCCAGCTGCCTGTGCAATCCCTCATCCGATTCACCCCCGCCCCCGCCTCCGCCGGCGATCGGCAGCGTCGAGGACTGGACCGTTGGCGAGCAGCAGCCGGACTCCCCCTCCGCCTGCCCGTAGGCGTTCAAATCCTTGCCCGAATCCACCACCTGCACCCCGCTGAAGCCCGCCGCCTTCAGCAGTCGTGCGTACTCCTCAATCAGAATGGCCCCGCCCACGCATCCGACCAGCGCTGCGATGCTGCGGCCCAGTTCCGGCGGCAGCGGCTGCTTGAGGGCGATGTCGCTGATCGCCAGCCGACCTCCCGGCTTGAGCACGCGGGCAACCTCCCGGAAGACCGCCGCCTTGTCCGGCGCCAGATTGATAACACAGTTGCTGATGACGCAATCGACCGACCCGTCCGCCAGGGGCAGCCGGTCGATGGTGGACAGGTGGAACTCCACATTCGTGATCGCCGCCCGCCTGTTTCCTCCCTGCGCTGCGCGGCGGGCCCGGTCGATCATCTCCGGCGTCATGTCGATGCCGATGGCCCGCCCGCCCGGTCCCACCTTCTGCGCTGCCAGGAAGACATCCAGGCCGCCCCCGCACCCCAGGTCCACCACCGTTTCCCCCGGCCGCAGGGAGGCAAACGCTGTCGGATTACCGCAGGAGAGCCCCATGTTCGCCTCGGCCGGAATGGCCGCCAGCTCTTCCGCCGTGTAGCCGAACGCGCGGGCCACCGCCTGCACGCCCGCATCCTCATTCGACCGCCCGCTCCGTGCCACGGCCGCGTAGCTGTCCTGAATCGCTTTGTTGTTGTTGCTCATGATGGAGCCTCGTTGGTTTCCCATTCATTCGCCCTCCGCCCCGCGCCGGTCCCGGAGATTGTAGTCGTTACGTGGCGCCAATTTTTTTTGGCGGGCTAATCCATATGAGAAACCAAACGTGTTTCCGCTTCTACCATCGCCTTGTCGGCGGCCGGAACTGTCTTTGGAGATTTTCCTTGACAAATACCAAACACATGCTATGCTCCCCATCATGAGCCTCCTATCCAACTCCCCCTTCTCCTCGACCTGCCAATCGCCCACCGCGCATTCTCAGCTACGACAAAATGTCATCCAAACCCAAACGAACCAAACCCAATACCCCCTTGGCGCTATCAAGAACGCGGTTTTTTACCCCATCGCCACTGCGACAAATTACGAAACGAACCAAACCCAATCGCCTGCCTCTAGCCTGAAAAGCGGCCGGACGCTACGCTAAGCACCCAAAAGGAACAACACATGCCCGCACCCACCCCTCAACGCATCTTTCAATTCGCCTTTGGCTACGCCCCCACCCTCATCATCGAGGCCGCCATCCACCATCGCGTCTTCGATGTGCTGGATGCCGGGCCCAAGACCCTTGAGCAGACCGCCGCCGCCACCGGCGCATCGGCCCGCGGCCTACGCG
>JBIQLO010000282.1:0-4011 GCA_044464175.1 Planctomycetaceae bacterium
GTCAGCACCATCATCAGCGGCACCAGCGACTTGATCCCCCGCCCCACCCCCGGCATCCGGCACAA
The DNA here is from genome assembly GCA_044464175.1 of Planctomycetaceae bacterium. Taxonomy (GTDB): domain Bacteria; phylum Planctomycetota; class Phycisphaerae; order Tepidisphaerales; family Tepidisphaeraceae; genus JBIQLO01. The sequence goes on from JBIQLO010000282.1 coordinate 66, forward strand.
AATACGCCACCGGCTCCAGCGCCTTCAGCGGCACCTCCAGCGCCTTGGCCAGATCCGCCATCGTCGATTGCGTGATCTCAAACAAATCCCCCTTCTTACGATGCCACGTCGTCAGCAGCCGCCCCGTCTTGCCATCCACCACATAAAACGTCCCATCCGCCGGGGCCGTGTAAAAAATGCGATACCCGCCCCCAATCACCCGCGCCCCGGACGGAACCACCGCTTGCCGCGTCGTCGGCGCGATCCGCGTTGCCGGCCCGATCAATACCGGGATCAACCCCTGCTTCTTCGCTTGAGCGATGTCGGCGGCGCTCTGCCCCGCGCTGTTTCGGGCATTCACTTCCGCCCCGGCCTTCTTCAGCGCTTCGCTCACCTGCGGATTCTCACTGTTCTCCTTCGCGGCCCAGATCAGCGCCGTGTTCCCCGCCTCGTCTTTGGCGTTCACCTTCGCCCCCACCTTCACCAGCGCATCAATCACCTCCGGATTGGAGTTGAGCGCGGCGGCCATCATCAGGGCGGTGCGTCCGCCGGGAATCGTCGCATTCACATCCGCCCCCGCCTTAATCAAAAGAGAGATCGCCTCGGGGTGGGTGTTTTTCGCCGCCGCATACATTAAGGGCGTCACCCCGAATACGTTCCTGGCATCCACTCTCGCGCCGGTCTGAAGCAACGTCTCGATGGCCGCCACATCCTGATTGTTCTGCGCGGCGCACATCAGCGGCGTGCGTCCGACTCTGTCCTTCGCATTCACATCCGCCCCAGCCTTGATGAGCTTTTCAACCACTTCGTTGCTCGAACCGCTCCCGGCCGCGAACATCAACGGCGTCACCTCGTCCGAAGGACGTTTGGCGTTCACCTTCGCCCCGGCCGCCAGCAACGCCGAAATCGCGTCGGCCTGACTGTTGTATGCGGCAGCGGCCATCAGCGGCGTCCAACCATCCTGGTTCCTGGCGTTCACATTCGCCCCACCCTCGATCAGCGCCTTGATCTCCCCCGCCGTCCCGATCTGACAGGCCCGCCAAAAGGGGTCTTTTGAAATGAGGGCTTCTTTGGGAACAGACCCCGGCCGCGTCGCCGGCCCGGCGGCAAAGGCGGGAACACCCACCCCCGTCAGCAGTACAACCGCCCAAATCCGACCCAGGGAAAAAAACGACATATCCGCCTCCCATACATGCCTGCGGCGACCGACCAGCCGCCCCGCGGTATTTAAACACTTTACCGCGACCCGGACAGGCGACCATCTTTTTTTCAGCAAATCGTCATAGTTCACCCCCTCTCTTCCGAACCCCCCGCCTCTTCCCGCCCCCGCCCCCCGAAGCCAGAGGCCGCCCGCGCAGCAGGCGGGTGAGGAGACGATGCCCCACCACCCGAATGACCTCCTCCCTCTCTCATCCCCCCTCCCAAGTCCCCCCAAGGCCACATGAACATTTTCCAAAAATTTTCCTTGACAAATACCAAACTTTTGTTAAGCTAACGCCATCATTCAACCCCTCTTCATCATGCCCAACTTCACCCTGTTACCCTCTCCCCTTCTCACCCTCCCCCCCTCTCTCTGCCCACCGACAACTACGACAATATGTCATCCAAACCCAAACGAACCAAACCCAATACCCCGCTGGCGCTATCAAAAACGCGGTTTTTGCCCCCGTCGCCACTACGACAAATTACGAATCGAACCAAACCCAATTACGGCACCACATATCCCCGGCCCGCTCCCCACTCCCCCGCCAGATACCGCTGTTGGTAATCGTTCCAGACCACCTTCCACCCCCGCCGGGCCGTGCCGCTGGCCCCGGCCGACGGGTTCCACAGGATCGACCCCTTCGGCAGCCACAGCGCCGGGTTGCTCGCCGAGAGGTCATCCAGCGACTCGGCGTGTCCGTCATAAAAAACCGCGTTCAGCCGGTACATCCCGGCCGGCGCAAAGGCTCGATCCGTCCCGTGTCGGTACGCCAGCAGCCGCGCATCCTGAAGATACTCATCCCCCGCCGCCGCGTTCCCCGGCACCGCCCCCCGGTTGTACGACTGCGAAAGCCCCCCGAACGCCCCGTAATCGGCGAACATCGTGTCGCTCCACTTCACCTTCGGCGGATCGCTGCTCAGCACATACACCGGCCCCAGCACCACCGCCGCATTGGGCGGCCGGGCATAAATGCTCCGCCGCGCCCCGTCCGCCGCGTAGATCTTCCGCGCTGGATTCCCCACCTTCGTCACCTTCGGAAAATATCCCGCCGGCGCACTCCAGAACGGCCCATGCCGCAATCGCCCCTCCGCATCGTACAACGGCATCGGGATCGTCACGTTCCCCGCAAACCCGTTGTCCGCCAGATACGGATGCCGCTCCCACGCCACGTCCAGAAACGCCAGCGCGGTGTTGTAGCTCAGCGCCGGCCCCTGCCCCGCATCCGCCTGCCCCGAGGGATCGGCCCGCGCCATCACCCCCGCGTAGCTGGGGCATTGAAATACCTTCAGCCGCCGGTAGAGCCGAAACCGCGCCACCCCGTCATTCCCCCACAGCTCCGGCGCTTGAATGTTCATCTCCCGCGCCAGCGGCCCGATATAGTCGCACGGCTCGTTCACCAGCGGGCAATCGAAAATGGTGTACCCGTGGGCGGCCACGCACCGGTCCCCCGCCACCGTCCACAGATGCCGCCCGCTGGTCAGCCCCGACCCGGCGATCGCCCCCCGGTTCTCCGCCGCGTACAGCCGCATCGCCTGCCCGATCTGCCGCAGCCGCCCCAGGCAGACCACCCCCTGCGCCGCCCGCCGCACCCGCCGCAACGCCGGCATCAACAGGGCGATCAGCACAACCATGATGCCGATCACGACCAGCAACTCGCTCAATGTGAATCCGCCCGCCTGACGGCTGCACCTCCTCATGAGCGCCTCCATCCCGGGAAATGTGTGATTTACCTTACGCCCGCCCCACCCCCCGTGCCAACCCCCGAATTTTCCCCGCTCAACGCGCCCAACTTGATCCGGCCCGATTTCTTTCTAAAATTCCCTGCGTTCGAACACGGCAGCGTAGCTCAGTTGGCAGAGCAGGGGATTCATAAGCCCCGGGTCACAGGTTCGAGTCCTGTCGCTGCTATTCCAAGGAATTCACTCCCCAAGGCGGTCGCCCCCGCAGGCCGCCCGCCCCCACGGATGGCCCTCGAGTTGTGCATTCTCGCCTCAGGCTCCTCCGGCAACGCGGCCCTGCTCCGCACGCCGGCCGGCTGCCTCCTCATCGACGCCGGCATCGGCCCCCGAACCACCGCCCAGCGCCTCACCGGCACCGGATGCCGCGTGGACCAGCTCCGCGCCATCCTCCTGACCCACCTGGACCGCGACCACTTCACCCCCGGCTGGCTGGCCACCCTCGCCAAATACGACATCGCCATCCACCTCCACGCCGCCCGCCGCCCGGAACTGCTGGACCTCATCCGCCAGTCCAAACCCGCCATCCCCCATGCCGACCGCCTCCGCGCGCTGATCCGCCCCTTCGAGACCTCCCCCTTCGCCCCCCTGCCCGGCCTGGAGGCCCGCCCCCTTCCCTTCGCCCATGATGACACCGGCTCCCACGGTTTTCTCATCACCGGCTTCGACGCCCGCCTGGGCTACGCCACCGACCTGGGCCGCGTGCCCGACCATCTGCTCCGCGCCTTCGAGCGCCTGGACATCCTCGCCCTGGAATCCAACTACGACACCGCCATGCAACTGGCCTCCCCCCGCCCCCCCTTTCTCAAGCAGCGCATCATGGGCGGCCGCGGGCACCTCTCCAACGACCAGGCCCTGGCCGCCGTCCAGCGCATCCTCGACCGCCACGAAACCGACCGCTCCCCGCTGCCCAGCCACATCGTGCTCCTGCACCGCTCCCGCCAGTGCAACTGCCCCCGGCGTCTGTGGCAACTCTTTTGCACCGATCCCCGCCTGGAACCCCGCCTGACCCTGGCCCACCAGCACC
>JBIQLO010000283.1:0-3985 GCA_044464175.1 Planctomycetaceae bacterium
CCCGCCCGCGCGTACTCTCAAAACGATGAACGCCCTGCTTCAATCGGACCTGCCGCTGCCCGTTCGCCGGGGGAAGGTGCGGGATGTATATGACCTGGGAACCGAGTTGCTGATCGTCGCCACCGACCGAATCAGCGCTTTTGACTGCATCATGCCCAACGGCATCCCGGAAAAGGGGAAGATTCTCACCGCCCTGAGCCTATTCTGGTTCGAGCGATTTGGCGATCAGTTTGATCACCACCTGCTGGCGCATGACGTGAAGGACTATCCTGCCCAGTTGCAGTCCTTCGCCAACCAGTTGGAAGGACGCTCGATGCTGGTGAAAAAGACGCAAGTAGTGCCCATTGAGTGCGTCGCCCGGGGCTATCTGGCCGGATCGGGATGGAAGGAATACCAGAATAACCAGCAGGTTTGCGGCGTGGCGCTGCCGCCGGGGCTGCGGCAATGTCAGCAACTGCCCGAACCGATCTTCACGCCGGCCACGAAGGAAGCCAGCGGGCACGATGTCAATGTCTCCTTTGAGCGGATGGTGCAGATCGTGGGCCGGGAAACGGCCGAAGCCTTGAAGGGACGGACGCTGGGGCTGTACACGGCGGCGGCCGATTACGCCCGGAGCCGAGGCATTCTTATTGCCGACACTAAGTTTGAGTTTGGGCACACCCCGCAGGGGGAGCTGATCCTGATTGATGAAATCCTCACGCCGGATTCCTCGCGGTTCTGGCCGGCCGACGGATATGAACCGGGGCACGACCAGCCCAGCTTCGACAAGCAGTTTGTCCGCAACTATCTGGAGACGCTGGATTGGGACAAGACCCCTCCGGCACCGGCTCTGCCGGCGGAAGTGGTCGAGGGGACGCGCCGACGGTATCTGGAAGCCTACGAGCGCCTGACAGGGCGGGCATTTGGAGGCTGACCTTTGCGCCACGGAGCATCGTTTCGGACGGGCAGCGGGGCAAATCCCACCCTACCGTCTGCGTCTGGTCTGGGGTATTCTTCTGTCGCATGATCCTGGCCCGGCTTTCCTTCGCCCATCTCCGCACGCACAAAATCCGTGTAGCGCTGACGCTGGCGGCGATTGCGCTGTCGGTCAGCCTGGTGGTGGCGGTAACGAGCGGGTATGCCTCCACCTCCGCGGCCGCACACAAGCTGCTGGGGATTTATCTCAGCGGGACGGATGCGACTGTCCGGCGGGCGGGGACCGGAAGTGTCTTTGGGCAGGAATGGGTGGAGCGCATCGCGGCCGATACGGCGGTGCGGTCGGCCCATGGGCGACTGGAGAGCGAGACCGGGCTGCTGGACGCCGAGGGGAAACCGCTGCCGGGTCACCTGGTGCGCGTGGTGGGGGTTGAACTGCCGGGAGATGAGCGGATTCAGTCGCTGCATCTTGAAGCGGGGCGCTGGTTTGGCCGGAACGAGCGGGCGGTGGTGCTGGATCAGGTGCTGGCCGATCAGTTGGAGGTGACGGTCGGTGACCCGATCTACCTGCCGGGCGTGGGCCGGCGGCTGGAACTGACCGTCGTCGGGATCGTGCACAAGCCCGAAGCACTGGCGATGCACCTGCGGCGGACGCTCTATGTGCCGCTGGGAACACTCCAGCCCTTCACGAATCACATCGGGCAGATCAGTGAGATTGAAATCCAGTTTAAACCGGGAACCGATGCGGCCGCCTTTGCCCGGCGCTGGCAACAGGAACTGGGCGAACAGTCGCCGCCGCTGAAACTGACGCTGGCCAGCGAGCGTCAGCGAAGCATGGACCAGCAACTTCAGACGCTGGAGCTGCTCAGCTATCTTGGAGGCGCGGTATCGATGCTGGCGGCCGCCTTCATCATCTTCTCGGCTTTGAGCATGGGGGTGAGCGAACGGATTCGCACGCTGGCAATGCTGCGGGCGATCGGAGCATATCGGGGACAGGTCGGGCGGCTGGTCCTGATCGAAGGGACGCTGCTGGCGTTGATCGGGGCGGGGATCGGTGTGCCGCTGGGGATTGGATGGGTACTCTGGCTGGCGTCGGTGGATGTGTTTCATGCCTTCTTCTCGGCCGGGGTGACGATCAGTTGGGGAGGAGTGGCGTTTGGCGTGGGTGGATCGGTAATCGCCGCACTGCTGGCGAGCCTGTTGCCGGCGGTGCAGGCGATGCGCGTCAGTCCGCTGGAGGCGCTGGTCTCGGCGACGACTCCGGCGCGGTCGATCTCGACGTGGGTGTGTGCGGGCATCGGTCTGTTGCTGATCGGTTTGGACCCCCTGCTGCTCTGGGGCCCCGTGCCGGACCTGCTCCAGTGGCTGGGCAACGGTTCGCCGGAAGAAGCGGCCCGGAATCTGCGTTTTTACCTGCACCTGGGGATCGGGCTGCCGGCGATTGTGATCGGCTTTTTTCTGCTTTCCCCGCTATTCATCCGGCTGGTGGAGGCGGTGCTGGGGCGGCTGGTGGCCACACTGATGGGGCTGCGATTCGCGCTCTTGCGCCAGCAGTTGTCGGGGGGCATTTGGCGCAGCGCAGGGACGGCGGCGGCGCTGATGGTGGGGATGGCGACGCTGGTGGCGATGCAGACGCAGGGGACGAGCCTGCTGGCCGGGTGGCAACTGCCGGACAAGTTCCCCGATGTGTTTGTCCTGAGCCCATTGAGCGGATTGAGCCAGCAGGACATTCGCAAAATCAATCGAATTCAGGGGCTCAAGCAGGTCATGCCTGTAGCGCTGGCCTCGCCGCAACTGGGCAGCGGGATCGGTGGACTGATGGCGGTGGCGATTCCGGATGCGACGCTCTTTTTCGGCGTGCCGCCGGATCAGGCGTTCGACATGGTGGACCTGGACTTCCGGCAGGGAAACCCGCAGGAGGCCAGAGAATTGCTGAAACAGGGTCGGCATATCCTGATCACGGCGGAATTTGCCAAACTCAAGCACGTGGGGCTGGGCGGCACATTTCCGTTGAAGACGACGCATGGGGTGGTGGACTACAAAGTGGCGGGGGTGGTCTGGTCGCCGGGGATGGATGTGATCGTAAGCCTGTTTGATCTGGGGGGACAGCTTCAGCAGCGGACGGCGAGTTGCGTCTTTGGTTCGCTGGCCGATGCCCGGCGGGATTTCGGGGTGAATCAGGTGCATCTGCTGGCGGCCAATCTTGACACAACGTCGGATGCGGTCCACGGGCTGAGCAAAGACGATCTGGTCAAACGCATCCAGGGCGCCGTGGGGGCGTGGGGATTGAAGGTGGGGGATGTACGGAAGATTAAGCATGACATTCTCTCCGGGTTTCACACGCTGCTGCTGCTGTGCAGCACGATCGCGTTCGCGGCGATGGCGGTGGCGGCTCTGGGGGTGACCAACACGATCATGGCGGCGGTGCGCAGCCGCCGGTGGCAGTTTGGCATATTGCGCGGGATCGGGCTGACGCGCTGGCAACTGCTGCGGCTGGTGCTGGCCGAGGCGCTGCTGCTTGCGCTGACCGGGTGTGCGATGGGGCTGGTGGCCGGGCTGGAATTGGCGCTGGATGCCAAGGCGTTCACCATCAGCACGCTGGGGTACAACCCGCCTTTTGTGATTCCATGGGGCATTATCGGGGTGGGGGCGGGGGTGGTCGTCGGGCTGGCGCTGCTGGCAGCGCTGTGGCCGGCGGTAAGCACCGCGTTGACCCAGCCGCTGACGCTGCTGCAGGCGGGGCGGGCGTCGGGGTAAATGAACATTGGGTTTGGTTCGTTTCGTAATCTGTCGCAGTGGCGATGGGGTGAAAAACCGCGCTTTTGATAGCGCCAGCGGGGGATTGGGTTTGATTCGTTTGGGTTTGGATGACATTTTGTCGTAGGGATGCAGGGACGGAGGGATGGAGGGGACGACAAGGCGGCAAGGAGTTTGAAGACAGGAGGCGCAAGGGGGAGGAAGTCGGGATTCGGGATTCGGGTGGGTTGGGTTCGTTGGGAAATACGGCGTGTTGGGTTCGGGGGGGGAAATCGTGGTTTCTGGAGCGCCAGGGAGAATTTGGGTTTGGTTC
>JBIQLO010000284.1:0-3984 GCA_044464175.1 Planctomycetaceae bacterium
GCCCCGGCGAACAACTGCTCCTGAACCTCTAGCCCAGCCCGGGCATTGCATATTCCCCCCCCATCCCCGAAGATCATCCACGCCGGCATTCCTTCCCGGCCCTCATGGCGGAATTGGCAGACGCGAAGGTCTTAGGAGCCTTTGCCGAAAGGCGTGCAGGTTCGAGTCCTGCTGAGGGCATTCCAATTTCCCCGCCGATGATATAATGGCCCACCAGCCATGAACCATCGCACTTCACCTCTCATCGTGCCGCTGCTGCTTTTGGGATTGGCGCTCCTGGCCACCGCGCCCGCCGCCGCCCAGCCCAGCGCGGAGAAACTCTGGAAAACCGGCCTGAATCTCGTGCCCGACGGCAAGTTCGCCAAAACCGATTCCTGGCGGCTCCTGGCCGAACGCCGCAGGGACGACCCCTTCCCCTCGCTGGCCGACGACCTGCCCACCGGCGGGCGCATCGTCATCTACCGCCAGCCTCAGGGCAACGGCCGCTACCGCAACGTCCTGGCGATGAACCTCAACGGCGCCCAGACCCGCGTCCGGCGCGCGGTCTGCGAATCCCCCGAGATCCGCGTCGTGCCCGACATGAACTACCGCCTGGAGCTCAGCTTCCGCACCAGCGGCCCCCAGCCCCTGGTCATCGTCCGGGGCTACGCCACGGTTCGGGATGAGAAAGGAGAGCCGGCCCTCAAGGAGGTGCGCCAGTGGCGCTATCTCTCCGTCGACCCGCCCCAGGAGCAGTGGACCACCCTGCGCCAGGAGTTCACCACCGACGAGGCGGCCAGTCCCATCCGCATCCTCAAAATCCAGCTCGGCGGGCAAAGAAACGGCGGCTATCTCTTCTACGACAACGTGATCCTCAAGGCGATCGGCCGCCCCGCCCCCCCGCCGGCGCCGCCCGCCCCCCCGGCCACCGGCCCGGCCACCGCCCCCGCCTCGCGCCCCCTGGCCGTCAAGGGAAACGGCGCATGACCTGGCACTCCCTCCAGGCCGATGAAAAATCCCGCCTGATCGCCCAGTGGAAAGCGAGCCAGCAAGCGCTGTGCGCCCGGATGCGCCTCGAGCCCCTGCGCCCCCTGCCCCGCTTCATCGCCGGGGCCGACGTCGCCTTCTCGCGCGACAAGGAGCGGGTCCTGGCCGCCGCCGTCGTCTATGACCGCCGCACCCAGCGCATCGTCGAGATCGTCCACGCCATCCGGCCCAACGAAGTTCCCTACATCCCCGGCTACCTTGCCTTCCGCGAAGCGCCCGTCCTCCTGGACGCCATCGGCAAGCTCACCCATCCCTGGGGCGCGATCTGCTTCGACGGCCAGGGATACGCCCACCCCCGCCGCTGCGGGCTGGCGGTCTACGTCGCCCTGAGCCTCAACGTCCCGGCCGTCGGCGTCGGCAAAAGCCGCCTCATCGGCACCCACGCCGAGCCGCGCCAGAAAGCCGGCGCTTCAGCGCCCCTGCTCGACAAGGGCGAAACCATCGGCCTGGCCCTCCGCACCCAGCCCCACACCCGCCCCCTCTACATTAGCGTCGGCCACCGCATCGACCTGCCCTCCGCCAAGCGCCTGGTCCTGGCCTGCTGCACCCACTACCGCCTCCCCGAACCCACCCGCCAAGCCGACATCGAAGTCGCCAAACTCAAACGCTCGCTGGCGTAGGTCGGTCGCAGGGATCGCCGCCGGGTTTGGCGCGGGCCGGCGGCCCCCTCCAACGGGCCGGTCATCCGGACGAATCCAATTCCATCCGCCCCCGGCCCGCCCCTGCTTGACGATCCGCCGCCTGCGCCTAACCTACGGAGAGAATTCAACCTGAAACACTATGCCCAACACAAAAAACCCTTTCGGCGCTGAAGCAACCCTCACCACCCGCGGCGGAGACGTCAAGCTCTTTCGTCTGGCCGCCCTGAGCCAGAAGGGGATCGGCGCCATCGACCGCCTCCCCTTCTCCATCAAGGTCCTGCTGGAAAGCGTCCTGCGCAACTGCGACAACTACATCGTCTCGGAGAAGGATGTCGCCAACCTGGCCAGCTGGAACGCCGCGGCCCCCAAGGCCGAGGAACTCCCCTTCATGCCCGCCCGCGTCATCCTCCAGGACTTCACCGGCGTCCCGGCCATCGTCGACCTGGCCTCCATGCGCACCGCCATGAGCAAGGCCGGCGGCGACCCCCAGAAGATCAACCCCCTGGTGCCCGTCGACCTGGTGATCGACCACTCCGTCCAAGTCGATCAGTACGGCTCCGAGGCCGCCCTCTTTTTCAACACCGAAAAGGAGTTCGAGCGCAACCGCGAGCGCTATGAGTTCCTCAAGTGGGGCCAGTCCGCCTTCAAGAACTTCCGCGTCGTGCCCCCCTCCATCGGCATCGTCCACCAGGTCAACCTCGAATACCTGGGCAAGGTCGTCATGAACAAGGAGGGCGTGGCCATGCCCGACAGCCTCGTCGGCACCGACAGCCACACCACCATGATCAACGGCCTGGGCGTCGTCGGCTGGGGCGTCGGCGGCATCGAGGCCGAGGCGTGCATGCTCGGCCAGCCGATCTACATGGTCACCCCCCAGGTCGTCGGCTTCAAACTCACCGGCCAGCTGCGCGAAGGGGCCACCGCCACCGACCTGGTCCTGACCATCACCCAGATCCTCCGCGCCCACGGCGTGGTCGAGAAGTTCGTCGAGTTCTTCGGCCAGGGGCTGGACACCATGACCGTCGCCGACCGCGCCACCATCGGCAACATGGCCCCCGAGTACGGCGCGACCATCGGCTTCTTCCCGGTCGATGAGCAGACGATCCAGTACCTCCGCCTCACCGGCCGCTCCGATGAGCAGATCGACCTGGTGGAGCGCTACGCCAAGGAGCAGGGCCTCTGGCGGCAGAAGCACACCCACCCGCAGTTCACCGAGACGCTGGAGCTGGATTTGAGCACCGTCATGCCCTCGGTCGCCGGCCCGCGCCGGCCGCAGGATCGCGTGGAGCTGCGCTCGGTCAAGCAGAGCTTTGAGTCGGCCCTGGTGGACACCTTCAAGAAGTCGGTCGGCCACTCGGCCACCCCGCGGCTGGATCGCTGGAGCGCCGAGGCCCCCGTCTCCCCCGAGACCCCCGACAACGACGCCCGCGAGGCCGCCACCGCCGAGCACCTGGCCGACCACAAGCAGACGGCCGTCGCCCGCCTGGGGGGCCGCGAGGTGGAGATGACCCACGGCGACGTCGTCATCGCCGCCATCACCAGCTGCACCAACACCTCCAATCCCTCGGTCATGGTCGCCGCCGGCCTGGTCGCCAAGCGGGCCGTGGAAAAGGGCCTCAAAGTGCCGCCGATCGTCAAGACCAGCCTCGCCCCCGGCAGCCGCGTGGTCACCGACTATCTGGACAAGGCGGGCCTCACGCCCTACCTCAACCAGCTCGGCTTCAACACCGTCGGCTACGGCTGCACCACCTGCATCGGCAACTCCGGCCCGCTGCCCGAGCCGATCGCCGCGGCCGTGGAGGAAGGGGACCTGGTCGCCGCCGCCGTCCTCTCGGGCAACCGCAACTTCGAAGGCCGGATCAACCCGCACGTGAAGGCCAACTACCTCGCCTCCCCGCCCCTGGTGATCGCCTACGCCATCGCCGGCAGCGTCGATCTCAACCTGATGGATGAGCCGCTGGGCCGCAACGACAAGGGGGAACACGTCTACCTCCGCGACATCTGGCCCACGCAGAAGGAGGTCAACGACACCATCGCCGCCTGCCTCTCGGCCGACATGTTCCGCAAGCAGTACGCCAACGTGGACCAGGGCAACCCGCAGTGGAACGCCATCCCGATCAAGGGGGGCGAGCTGTTCGACTGGGATGAGACCAGCACCTACATCCAGGACCCCCCCTTCTTCCAGAACCTCTCGCCCGAGCCCAGGCCCATCGCCCCGATCACGGGCGCGCGGGTATTGGTCATGGTGGGCGACAGCGTGACCACCGACCACATCTCCCCCGCCGGCTCGATCAAGAAGGACGGCCCCGCCGGCCAG
>JBIQLO010000285.1:0-3942 GCA_044464175.1 Planctomycetaceae bacterium
TCTGCTGGGCCAGGATGTGGGCGGAGATGTCCACGAAGTAGCAGACAACACCCTGGCTGCCATCGGGGAAGGTGATGCGGTGGATGTGCCACTCATAGAACTGGCGCACGTTCCGATCCACGCGGTCGGCGGCGAAATTGGTTTCGGCGTAGGGTTCGCCGGTCCGCATGGTGTGCTCAAAGCGTTCCAGAAGCTGCTGGGCAACGGGGGGGGCCAGAGGATGCGGAGGATTTCGCCCAGATCGCGGCCGATGAGGTTATCCACATCCCCAAAAACGGGGCGGGCCTTGTCGTTGACGCGCTGGAGGCGCATCCTGGAATCCACCAGATAAACGCCGACGGGGGCATTGTCCACGATGGCCGCGCTTTGTTCCTGTGCGTGGCGAAGCGCTGCCTCGGCTTTTTTCTGTTCGGTGATGTCGCGGGCGATCTTGGAAGCGCCGACGATCCGGCCATTGACATCGAAAATGGGGGAGACGGTGAGGGAGATGTCCAGGAGCTTGCCATCCTTGCGGCGGCGGACGGTCTCATAATGTTCAATGCGCTCACCCCGGCGGATCCGGGCAAGAATGTCGGGTTCCTCGTCCAAATGGTCGGGCGGGATGAGGATGGTAACGGGCTGGCCGACCGCCTCGTCGGCGGTATAGCCGAAAAGATGTTCCGCGCCGACGTTCCAGGTCTGGATGACGCCGTTGAGGTCCTTGGAGATGATGGCGTCGGCGGAGGATTCAACGATGGCGGCGAGCCGGCCGCGGGCATCCTCGATCTGGGCGCGTTCGGTGACGTCGCGGGTGGTGCCGGCGACGGCCTCGACGTTGCCGTTCTCGTCCAAAACAGGGACGAATATGTAGTCGTAGATGCGCCGGCCGAAGGTGCCGGTGAAGGGGACTTCGCCGCGGGTGGGCTTTTTGGTGGCGATGACCTGGTCAATTTCGCGGTCGTGCAGGGCGGCGTGCCAGGGTGGGTAGCCGAGTTCAAGAAAGTTTTTGCCGATGGCCTGGTCCCAGGTTTTGCCCCACATTTTCAGCAGGATTTCATTGGCGTAGATAAATCGGCGGTTGAGGTCAAGGACATAAGCCAGGTCGGGGGTGTTGGAGAGGATGGCTTCGTAGAGGCGCCGGCGGCGGTCGGCCAGGCGGGTGAGGCGGGCCAGGGCGTCGGCGGCACGGGTGCGGGCGTCGATTTCCCGGCGGTTCTGGTCATGCAGGCGGGCATTGTCAAAGGCAATGGCGGCATGAGCGGCGATGCCCATGGCCAGGCGTTCGGCGGCGGGAGTGAAGACGCCGGGTTTGGGGTGGCCGAAGAAGAGGCCTCCCAGGACCGAGCCATCGCGGGCGAGGACGGGGACGGCAAGGTAGCTTCGGACGGGAAGGTGGCCGGCGGGCATGCCGTAATGGGGCGGATTATGGCCGTAGCGGGGGTCGAGCTGGATGTCATCGGAGCGGACTGGGCCTTCGCCGCGAAAGGTGGGGCCGAAGACACGGCTATTGCGCGGCAGGCCAAATTTTTCGAAGGCTTCGCGGGGAGCGCCGGAGAGGGTGAAGAGCCGCTGCGTCTCGCCGGCGGCATCGGTGGTGTTATAGAAAAAGGCGCCGAATTGAGCGCCGGTGAGGCGGGTGCCGGCGTCGGTCACCTTCTGGACGATGGACTGGAGGTCCAGGTCGGCGGTGAGGGTCCGGGCCAGTTCATTGAGGGTTTCGGCCTCATTAAAATGGGAGGGCGCAAGCGAAGTAGCGGCGCCATGCGCCGTGCGGGTGGAATCGGGAACGGGGGGATCTTTGTAGCCCACGTACGGCATTATAGCAGGGAGTACGGGGTAGGACAGCGGAGGTTCGGGGGAGGTGAGGGTGCAGGATTTGGAAATCCAGGCAAGCCGCGAACATGGGCGTAATGTGGAATTGAGGCAAGCTTGTAATTCAAATTCAAAAATAGTCCGGCACGCCTTCAAGGGCGTGAGTCTGGGGAAGATAAGGTCGTTTTGACACGGGGGGTTGGTCCGTTAGACTTTGGCCGAATTAAGCGGCCGGGGCCGCGATTGTGGGAAAGAGAGGACGGCTCAAGCGCGTGGGATGGCGAAGTTCGGGCTGGGCGGGGCTGGTGATCTTGCTGGCGGGTGTGCTCGGGGTAATCGGGCCGGGCCGCTCGGCGTGGGGGGCGGCACGCGCCGGGGACGCGGTGGAGGCCGCGCCGGAGCTGAAGGGGCGGACGGTGGAGGGGGTGCGGATCGTGGGGAACGAGCGGACGCCCAGCTCGGTGATCCTGCAGGTGGTGCGGACGCGGGAGGGGGAGCCGTTTGACCCGCAGACGGTGGAGGGGGACTACCAGCGGATTTACGCGATGCGGAAATTCTCGAACGTGGAGGCAAAGGTGGAGCCGACGCGGACGGGGGTGATCGTCGTTTTTCAGGTGAACGAGCAGCGACTGATCCGGGCGATCGCGTTCAAGGGGAACCGGCACGCGGACACGGCGGATCTTCAGGGGGTAATCGACCTGGGGGAAGGTCAGGCGATCGATCCGTTCCGGATTTCGCTGGCACGACTGGCGATTGAGAACTACTACCACGACAAGAACTACTCCTTCGCGCATGTGAAGGTGGATGAGACGGCGCTGCGGGAGACGGGGACGCTGGTGTTCCAGATCGTGGAAGGGCCGCAGGTGCGGATTCGCAATGTGTCGTTCCGGGGGAACTCGAGCTATCCGGACGGGCGGCTGCGGGATCAGATCGCCAGCAAGCCGTGGATCTGGATTTTCCGGGCGGGGACGTACCGGCCGCGCCAGGTGGACGACGATGTGGCGGCGATCCGGGAGTATTACAACCAGCACGGTTTTTTTGACGCGCGGGTGGGCCGGAAGCTGATCTGGTCGGCGGACATGAGCGAGCTGGAGATCCGGTTTTTGATCGAGGAGGGGGCGCGGTACAAGGTGACGAAGGTGCTGTTCCGGGGGAATCAGCGGCTGAGCGACAAGCAACTTCGGGAGCGTCTGAAGCTGACGGAGGGGACGTACTACGACGCGGACCTGCTTCAGCGGGACATTCGGGAGCTGGTGCGGGCGTACAGCCCGTTCGGGTATATCTACGCCCCGCAGTCGCAGAACCCGGAATACCTGCACATCAACGAGCGGTCGGTGTTTCTCAAAGCGCCGGGCGAGGTGGAGCTGGTCTACAGCCTCCACGAGGGCAAGCCGTTCCGGATCGGGCGGATTCTGGTGAAGGGGAACAGCAAGACCAAGCAGAAGGTGGTACTGCGGGAGCTGCGGGTGGCGCCGGGGCAGATGTATGACGCGGGCGAATTGAGCGACGCGGTGCAGCGGCTGCGGAGCAGCCCGTACTTCATGTCGGCGACGATCACGCCGATCGGCAACGATCCGGAATCGCGCGACCTGCTGGTGGAGGTGAGCGAGCGGCGGACGGCGTCGATCACGATCGGAGCGGGGGTGAACTCCAACGGGGGCGTGGCCGGGGCGCTGACGTACCAGCAAATGAACTTCGACATCGCCAACTGGCCGACGAGCTTCCGGGATTTGTTCTCGGACCGGGCGTTCACGGGGGCGGGGCAGTATTTCCGGGCGTCGTTCGAGCCGGGAACGCAGGGGACCAACGCGTCGGTGGCGTTCGGGGAGCCGTGGCTGTTCGACCGGCCGTACAGCTTCACTTCGCAGGCGTATTTGCGGGATCGGCAGCGGGAACACTATGACGAGCGCCGGGGCGGGGGGCAGATCGGGCTGGGCAAGCGGTTTGACAACATCTGGTCGGCGACGCTGACGCTGCGCGGGGAGGATGTGGCGATTCACGATGTGTCGGACCCGGCGGTCCGGGCGGCGGAGATTCTCAAATACGAGGGGCACAGCACGCTGACCAGCGCGGGGCTGCAGTTGCGGCGGAACACGACCAACAGCGGGTTTTACGCCTACAAGGGGACGGACGCGTCGGTGGGGTGGGATG
>JBIQLO010000286.1:0-3922 GCA_044464175.1 Planctomycetaceae bacterium
GCCCATGCCCGGCCAGCCATTGGACCCCACCGTCGCCGATCAACTGCGCCAGCTTGCCAACGCCCAGGCGATCAAGCCCGAATGGCTGGTGGACGTTGACGACCGACTGATTACCCAGACCTACCAGACCGTCTTTGACGTTTACTGGCAACGCTCGGGCGCCGACCGATTTATCCGTTCCAACCTGCTGACGACCAACATTCAGGGCTGGACGTTCGCGCTCTACGAGTTCGACGACGACGCCCAGAAGCATCTTCTGCGCAATCAGTCGATCCGGCAGGTCTACATCGACCCAACCGTCGAGGACATCGCCGACGCGGCCTACGTCGGCATGGACGTGGTGTTGGATGCCGACCAGGCCAAGAGCCTCTACCCGCTGCTGGCCGATCAGATCGACGCCGCCGCGCAGCGCGGCTTGCCCCCGTCGCCGGACTCCACCACCAACTGGGGGCAGGCATTCGACCGCGACTTCCAGCGGCCGATGATCGTCATGCGGGTGTTTTGGCTCCGCGATCAGCCCATCCCGCTGACGGTGGAGGAGGCGATTCAAGGGGGGCACATTCAGGAGGTTCCCCATGAAGCTCCCGGCATCCCTGCGAATCCAATGGGTCCGATGGCGAATGAGCCGGCGCAGCCGCCGATGGGTCAGGGCGCACCGGCGCTGGACAGCGCGGCGGAACCGGAGGTGAGCGATGATTTACAGTCTGCTGGCAACGCCCTGTCACTGGCCGGCGATGGAGGGACGGCCGATGGCGGTGCCGACCAAGACGTGGGAGGCGTGGCAGGCCCGGATATGGGCGACGTTCCCGCCGGCATGGGAGGGGGAGTTTCATACCGGCTTGCTACCGGCGCTCCAGTTGCCCCCGGCGATCCCGCCTGGCCGACCCGCCGCGGTATCCGCCAAATCACGGTGATTGCCGAGACGGTCGCCGATGACCGGGAGTGCGAGCATTGGGATATCCCGATACTGCACAACGTCAACCTGCCCCTGCCCGGCCGCCCGTGGGGCCTGGGCGAGCCGTTCCGGCTTCAATCGCTCCAGCACGCCCGCAGTCGGATGCTCGATGCGCTGGTGACGCATTGCGAGTACTTCAAGTCGCCCGCCGTCACGATGAGCCAGAGCATGTGGGATGCACTGCCGGATGAGTTCCGAACCGGCGTGCACGTCAAGCCCAACATGGTGCTGGTGGTGCCCGACGACCTGTACATTCAGGCCGGTGGCAAGGTAATGACCATTGCCGACCCCCCGACCACGCCCCCGGCGCTGGTGGAGATGCAGGGGGTGCTGAAACAGGAGATCAATGAGCAGTCGGGGCACACCGACGTACTCAAAGGCATCGCCCCCAGCAGCGGGATGAGCGGCAAGGCGCTGGCCACGCTCCAGCAGGGGGCCACGAGCTTGATCGGCTTCAAGGCCCGCCGCACTGAGGATGTGGTGCGCCGTCTGGCCAATCTGATGCTTCACTCGCTGGTCTGGCGACTGGACGAGCCGGAGGTGGGGCGGATCGTCAGCAAATACCCGATGGAAGTGCTCCAGGCGATCATGCACCGGGCCCGACAGATCGAGTGGGACGTGAAGGTGGAGATTACCAGTGGCACGGGGGAGATTCAGCAGGCCCGGAAGCAAGAGGCGATGCAGGAGTTTCAGACGGGGGCGATCTCGATGCAGACCCTGCGCGAACGGTTGGGCGAGGACAATCAGCAGGAGGAGGGGCGGATCGAGGCGCAGATGCGAAAGCAGGCGGCCATGATGCCACAGCCGGTTCAGCCCGAAAAGTCTGCGTCGAATAACGGGGCATGAGCAACGCGACAACCCCCGTATTGGACGCCCCGCCCGCCGAGGCTATTCCCGACACCGACATCAATCAGCCGATTGATCTGGACACCGCCGACTTCTCGCAGGAGCCGGAAGCACCAGAACCCGAAGCCGTCGAGGCCGAAGCGGCGGAAGGGGAGCCGACCGAATCCGCCGAGGCCCAGGAGCCGGCGACCGACACTCCGCCCGCCACGGAACCCAAGGCCGAGCCCGAGCCGGCGCAAGCCGAGGAACCCGCCAAGCCCGAGGAACCGCCCGCCGACGAACCGGCCGCCCCCCAGGACGACAAGGCCACCACCGACCGCCAGGCCGCCATTCAGCAATTCCAAACCGATTACGCCACCCTTCAAAAGAAGATCACTGACGGCACGTTTGACGCGATCGACGATGGCGCGGAGGCATTCAAGACGCTGGCCAAGGGCCTGGAACTGCTCAACAACGAAATTGGGGCCGTGCGCCAACAGCACGCCCAGCAGCAGCAGCAGACCGCCGCCCAGCGGTTTTGGGCCGACTTCGAGGCCCAGCACCCGCACATCGGCGCCAAGCAGGGGCAGGAGCTTTTTCAAGCCGAAGTGAACGCCCTGAGCAAGCGGGGATTCAAGGGTGAGGCGCTGCAAGCCGCCGCGACGGTGGCGTGGGAGCGGCGAATCGAGGGGATGAAGGCCGCACCGCCGGCGACCAAGACACCGATCAAATCGCCGCCGGTGAGCAAGGGCGGGGCGCGCGTGACGCCCAGCGCCAGCACCACGCCACCCAAGCCCAAGCCGCGAAGCATCGACGATGCGATCGAAGCCGGGGAATACGGCAGTTTGCGGGAGGAATTGGGCCTGTAAATCGAGCATCGAATAACAGGGCAGAACGCCAGCCATGACTAGCAGCGCGACCAAAGGAGATTAAGTCATGGCCGACAGCGCCAAAATTCGCAAGGGTCTTTCCGGGTTGATGCAGGACCACCTTTCGTCAAAGGTGGTCAGCCTGCTGTTCAACACCATGCCGCTGATTTACTTTCTTCTGGCCAAAGACGGCCAGAAGAAAAACAACCTGGCCGGCGGCACCACGGACGGCTTCTACGGCCTGGGCCGACCGGCCACGGGCAGCTTGTTCAGCGGCATCCCCATCTCCCGCCCCCGGCGCGAGACGATTCTGAACAGCGACAAATACATGCCCATCGTGCAGGTCTCCGCGCCCGCCGCCAGCGACGGTAAGGTGATGGGGATGTATGACACCGTGCCCACGATGAGCAATTGGAACACGGCCGGGGTGACGACCCAGTTCACCCGCCCGTTTTTCAAGTGGTGCGAGTACGCCGACCCGATCCTTGTGGCCAACAAGGACATTCGGCGCACGGAGAGCGCCGCCCCCAACGAGAAGAGCGCCAACGCCGCCATCGGCGACCTGTTCAAGGTCCAGACCGAGGGTGTGCTGTCTACGCACCTGCAGCGCTGGAACCAGCTTCTGTGGGGCACCACCGGCACGGGCGCGCCGTCCAACGTGGATGCCGACACCTGGGACAACATCTACTCGATTAAGAGCGCGCTGAAGACGGACAACGTCTACGCTGGCGTGGATCGCTCCGTGTCCACCAATTCCTGGTGGAGGGGCAACTACGACACCACGGCCCGCCCGGCGGTGTTGCAGGACATCATCAACGATGCGGCCTACACGAAGGGCATGGCCAAGAAGGGCGCTGGAGCGGAGTTGGTGATCTGCTCGATGACCAGCTTCCCGATCTTCGCCGCCGAGGCGGTCGCCAAGGGTGGCCAGGTGGTCTACAACGGCCTGCCCGAGATGGGCGAGTTTGGTTTCCGCCGGCCGATCATCCGTTTTAACAACACCTACTGCGTGTTCGACCCCGAGTGCCCGGCGACCGAGTTGGCCGTGCTGAATTTGGCGACCTGGACGGTGGCGATCAGCCCCAAGGCCAATTTCACCGTGTCCAAGCCGTTCGACCTGAGCCAGACCGAGGGCGGCAAGGACGCCCGGCAGTCCATGCTCCGCACGGAGTTGATCGTGGCCTGCGAGGCGCCCAGCCTCAACGCTTACTACACCAGCATCACCAACTCGTAAGGGTTGGTGGTGTTGGTGGTGAGGGGGTTTGGGATTGAT
>JBIQLO010000287.1:0-3886 GCA_044464175.1 Planctomycetaceae bacterium
ATCGCGCTGTTCAACCTGGTGCGGCCGGAGCAATCCAACCGGGCGGTGTCGTCGCTGACCCCGGCGGGGCATCTGGCGACGACGAAATATGAAGCCGAGGTGAAGACGACGGTGGGGGCGTTTGGGGCCGGGGGATCGGCCGATGTGCGATGGATGCTCGATGGGCGGGTGGTGGGCGGGGCGCAGTCGGTCTCGGCCGAGGGGTCGAGCCAGTTGGACACCACCGGGGTGCGATTTGAGCGAGCCGGGACGCATGTGCTCTCGGCAACCCTCTCGGCCGGCGACAGGCTGAAGCAGGATGACCAGCGATGGCATGCGGTGGACGTCATGGCGCAGGTGAAGGTGCTTCTGGTGGAGGGACGGCGCGGGCTGACGCCGATGTCGGGCTCGGCCGCCTTTTTGAATCTGGCGTTGGCTCCGCCGACGGGAGCGGGGGCCGACCAGAGCGCCGGGGAGATCGCGCCCCGCCTCATCAGCGACCTGGAACTGCCCAATCAGGCGCTGCCGGAGTATCGGGCGGTGATTTTCGCCGATGTGGCGCGGGTGGATGAGGCGGAGGCCAAGCGCTTGAAGCAGTACGTGGAGGGGGGCGGGACGATCCTCTGGTTCATGGGGGATCAGGTGGAGCGGGAGAATTACAACCGAGTGCTGTTGCCGCTGGGGCTGATGCCGGGGACGCTGACCAAGCGGATCACCTCCGGTTCGGACCAGAACGGCTATCTGTTCGACTTCAACCCGAATGGGCTGGTGCATCCGTACCTGAGTCTCTTTAAGAATCAGGAGAAATCGGGTTTGAACACGGCCCGGGTCTTCACATACTGGCAACTGGACCCCCGGCCGGAACTGCATGTGGAGCGCATCCTCAACTACCAACCCCATGGCGGGCGGGCGGACCCGGCCATCACGGTGCACGCCCTGGGCGGCGGGCGGGTGCTGTTTATCTCCACCACGGCCAACGCGGAATGGACCAGTCTTCCGGCCAAACCTGTCTATGTGGCGCTGATGAACGAACTGGTGAATCATGGCATCCGGGGGGATGACCAGTGGATGAACCGGCAGGTGGGGCAGCGGGTGATTCCTCCGGCGTCGATCGGGCTGCGGGGTGTGCCGGTATTAGTCGATCCGCAGCAGGGCCGCGTGCCGCTGGTGCAGGTGTCGGCTGACGGGGCAGTGCGTTATGAGTCGTCGCCGCTGGAGCGGCCGGGGGTGTATACGCTGGAGACGGGACAGCGGCGGTATCCGATCGCGGTGAATCTGCCGGCCGATGAGGCGGATGTGCGCACGCTGGATGGGCCGGCGCTGCGGCAGGCGCTGGGCGGGGTGGACCTGCGGCTGCTGGGGGATCAATTGCCGCCGCCGTCGGGCGGGGCGGGGGGAACGAGCGACTGGAGCCGGGGACTGATGCTGGGGCTTCTGGGGCTGGTGGCGCTGGAAGGCATCATGGCGATGCGGTTTGGGCATGCCCGGCGCCGGTGACGGGGGCGTTGGACGTTTCGGGCGGCTGCGGGGAGGCCGCGGCCGGGTCGGGCACGAGGGCTCCGGGAAGGCTTCGGGGGAGCCGTTTCATTTGCACAATCCCCCCCCGGACGCTATTTTGACGCCCGCCGGGCTGTGGTGAGGAATCGGAGCAATTCAGGATGGATTGTCCGGCCCCGACGCAAGCGGGGCGCCGGCCCACGTCAGGCGTCGTCTCCGGGCCGCGTCGCGGCGCCGGAGGGCGGGCGCAATAAGGAGTCGCGGTGATCTTTGATTCACTTTTGGGCATGTTCAGCATCGACATGGGGATCGATCTGGGCACGTGCAACACACTGGTTTGCGTCAAGGGAGAGGGCATCGTTCTCAACGAGCCGAGCGTGGTCGCCGTGAAAAAGGGGACCAACCGCGTGCTGCAGAACGGGCAGGCGGTGGGGCTGGTGGCCAAGGAAATGCTCGGCAAGACGCCCGGCTCCATCACCGCCATTCGCCCCCTCAAGGATGGCGTCATCAGCGATTTTGAAGTCACCGAGGCGATGCTCAGCTATTTCATCCGGCGCGTGCATGGGCGCAAGCATTTCATCGGCCCGCGCGTCGTCATCGCCATTCCCTCGGGCATCACGGCCGTGGAAAAGCGGGCGGTGCTCGATTCCGCCGAACGCGCCGGCGCCCGTCGCGTCTATCTTGTCGAAGAACCCATGGCCGCCGCCATCGGCTCCGGCCTGCCCGTCACCGAACCGACCGCCAGCATGATCGTCGATATCGGCGGCGGCACCACCGAAGTCGCCATCATCTCGCTGGCCGACATCAGCGCCTGCGAATCCGTCCGCGTCGCCGGCGACGACTTTGACGAAGCCATCGTCAACCACATGAAAAAGACCTACAACATGGCCATCGGCGAGCAGATGGCCGAGCGGATCAAGATCGAAATCGGCTCCGCCTCCCCCCAGGGGG
This sequence comes from Planctomycetaceae bacterium, assembly GCA_044464175.1. Lineage (GTDB taxonomy): Bacteria > Planctomycetota > Phycisphaerae > Tepidisphaerales > Tepidisphaeraceae > JBIQLO01. Next base: position 2,428 of record JBIQLO010000287.1, read on the forward strand.
ACAATGAACCGACGATGGAAGTGCGCGGGCGGGACATGATCTCCGGCCTGCCGCGAAAGACCACCATCACCAGCGAGGAAATCCGCGAAGCCCTCCAGGAACCCGTCACCGCCATTATCGAAGCCGTCACCCGCACGCTTGAACTGGCCGAACCGGAACTGGCGGCCGACCTGGTGGACAACGGCATCACCATGGCCGGCGGCTCCAGCCTCCTGCGCGGGCTGACCACGGTCATCAGCAACTCCACCGGCCTGGACGTGCGCCTGGCGGAGGACCCCCTGACCTGCGTGGCGCGGGGCACGGCGGTCTATCTGGAGAACCTGGAACTCTGGAAGGACACGATGGAAAGTGATGCCGATGAATAGCACGTGGTCCGTGATCCGTTGTCCGTGGTCCGAGATCACGGACCACGGACAACGGACCACGGACCACGACTCCCATGCTTCGCTTCAACCACATTTTCGCGCTTCTGCTGTTCATGGCGGCCATTGGGGCGTTTGTGGTGCCGGTGGGGGCGGGGGATGGGGCGCGGGCGCTGGTGGCGGGAGTCTTTGCGCCGGTGTCGTGGCCGGCGCGGGCGCTGGCGGGGTGGATCCATGACGGCGTGCGCGGCAACCGGGCGGTGGATGATGCGGCGATGGGGGAAGGTAAGGCACGGACGTTGGATCAGTTGCGGGGGGAGAATGAGCTACTGCGGCTGGCCGTGGCGAGCCTGAGCAGCCAGCTCGATTCGCTCAAACAGCTCAATGCGGACCGGCAGATGCTGGGGGAAGTGCGGCCGCTGTGCGAGCCGTTTCCGGTGGTGGGGACCGACAGCGGGCCGCGGCAGGCGCTGGTGCTCCAGACGATCGGGCGCGGAGCGGTGGTCCGGGGGCAGCCGGCGCTCTATTCCGGGGGCATTGCCGGGCGCGTGGAGCAGACAGGGCCGGGATCGGCCATTGTGCGGTTGATCACAGACCGGAATTTCAGGATCACCGGGGGCTTCGGGCGGTTCAAGCGGGATGAGGCGGGGCACGTGGTGTTTCAGAAGCTGGAGATGAGCCATTCGCAGCCGCCGCTGCTGGAGGGGAGCGGGCGCGGCACGATGACCATCGCCAACGTGGATATGAAGGATGCCAAGGCGAACCATCTGGCGGCGGGGGACTGGGTGGTGCTGGCCGACCATGACTGGCCGCTGCAGTTGCAGGGGTATAAGCTGGGCCAGATTCTCAGCGTCGAAACCCGCCCCAGCGCGCCGCTGTTCGCGCTGATCGAGGTGCGTCCGGCCCGCGAGCTGATGGAGCTGCGGGAAGTGATGGTGATGAACAAGGAGTAGTTGCCAGTTGCTGGTTGCCAGTTGTCAGCGACTAGCAACCAGCAACCAGCAACCAGCAACTATTCAGTGCGGTGGTTCACTTTTTTCATCCTCGCCTATGTTGCGGTCGCGCTGCAGAGCGGGCTGGGGGGGTATGTGCAGATT
>JBIQLO010000288.1:0-3850 GCA_044464175.1 Planctomycetaceae bacterium
GGGCTTCGCCAATCCCAGGATCAAAACCCCCAACCTCGACCGTATCGCCCGACGCGGCATGAACTTCACCCGCGCCTACACCAACAACCCGGTCTGCACCCCCTCCCGCGCCACCATCATCACCGGCCAATACCCCGCCTGGCACGGCGCCTGGACCATCGGCGTCAAGCTCCCCGAGGATGTCCCCACTATCGGCCAGGCCCTCATTGAAAACGGCTACGACACCACCCTCGTCGGAAAGGCCCATTTCCATCCCCTCAAATCCTCTCCCGTCCCCGGAGGCGAGTCGTTCGAGCGCCAACCCACCCTCCGCGACCTGGACTTCTGGCGCGATTTCGAGAAAAACCATTGCCCCTGGTACGGCTTCCAGCACGTGGAAACCTGCCGCAACCACGCCGATGAATCCCACGCCGGCGGCCACTATGCCCTCTGGATGGAGGAGCAGGGATTGAAAAACTGGGCCGACTACTACTGCCCCGCCGGGCAGGATGCCAACCCCGCCCTCCGCCGACACTACACCTGGGACCTGCCCGAGAAATACCACTACACCCCCTGGACCGCCGAACGCTCCATCGCCCACATGGAACGCGCCCACAAAGAGGGCAAGCCCTTTTTCCTCTGGTCCAGCTTCCACGACCCCCATCCCCCCTACCTCGTCCCCGAACCCTGGGCCTCCATGTACGACCCGGCCGACATGCCCATCGGCCAGCTCGCCCCCCACGAACTGGAATCCATGAGCCCCCTGCTCAAGGAGACGCAGAAAGAGAACCCCGATTTCTCCGAGTGGATGGATGAAGATGGCTTCTCCAACCACGGCCTCATGTCCCACTTGCACGATCCCGAAAAACTCCGCAAGGACATGGCCATCTACTACGGCATGGTCTCCTTCATGGACCACCACATCGGCCGCATGCTCGACAAACTCGAGGAACTGGGCATCGCCGACAACACCCTCATCGTCTTCACCACCGACCACGGCCACTTCCTCGGCCAGCACGGCCTGATCGCCAAGGCCTTTATGTACGATGACAACCTCCGCCTCCCCTTCCTGGCCCAGTGGCCGGCCAAAATCCCCGCCGGAACCTCCACCGACGCCCTCCAGTCCCTCGTCGATCTGGCCCCCACCTTCCTCTGTGCCGCCGGCATTCCCACCCCCGGGCAGATGCAGGGCGTCAACCAGCTCCCCGTCTGGTCCGGCCAGCAGAAGACCGCCCGCACCGACGTCATCGCCGAGCACCGCCACCAGACCCACCGCTTCACCGCCCGCAGCTACATCACCGAGCGATGCAAATTAACCCTCTACAAAGACCGCGACTGGGGCGAACTCTTCGACCTGCAAAAAGACCCCAACGAACTCCACAACCGCTGGAATGACCCCGCCTGCGACGAGGTGAAAATGACCCTCTACCACCAATTCCTCCAAGCCGAAATGAAACGGGAACCCACCCGCATGCCCCGCGTCTGGGGCGCATAAAAAATGTAGGGTCCGCCCCGCGGACCGCTTTGCGCAACCGCGCGTCCCCTGGAAAGCCGTAGGGTGCAATTCATTGCACCCTGCCCCCATTTGTTCACATTCAATGATGATGGCACTCAAGAGACAAACAATCAGACGAACCGCCTGGGCATTAGGCGTCATTGTGCTATTGCTCCTGATGGCTCTGGCATGGGATCGGTTTCTTGGAAATGTTCCCATCCGCTTTTACGGTCGTGTTGTGGATTCAAATGGAAAGGCCATTGAGAATGTCCAGATCAGGGCAGAAGTTGTTTGGAATCGATTTATCCAGATCCCCGCTCCATTCCATGTAGTTCGCGGTCGCCGAACGATTACAACCACCACGGACGCAGGTGGAAATTTCAATTTTCATGCCTTCAGAGGAACGTATCTTGAGATTGTGGCCATTGAAAAATCAGGGTGGAAATTAAAAGATAAGGGTAGTGGGATGCGCACAACATTTGGATATCCGGCATCCTCCAACCCCCCAATCGCTATTCCCCATGATGTCCAGAGAAAAATCGTATATACCATGGTCAAAGCAGAGTAGCGGGTAGGGTCCGCACCCCGTGCGGACCATTTCGAACTTCAGCGGCTGGGCCGAGGAGGAGGAACTTGAGGCCCACCTGCGAAAGCTGTAAAAAAAATCCCGCCTGACCACGCCGGACGATGACGCGTGGGGAAAACCCAAGGGGACGGGAGTCGAAAAACCCAAGGGAACGAGAGTCATTCACGGTTAAAAAAAGTCTGTGTCCATCCGTGCCCGGCTCGACTGAGCTCGCCGAAGTCCATCCGTGGCAATAACGAAACAACCGGTCCGCTGTAACGGACCCTACCCGACCATCTCCTCCGGCAGCGTATCCCCCACCAACCCCCAATCCTCCCGGCAGAACAGGATCGGCGCTTCATACGCATTCATGAGCGACCCCAGATGAATCACCTCCGTCCAGTGCACATCCGGAATCCCCTTGGAATGAATCCGGTCCAAAAGAAGCTGCTGCCCCTCCGGCGTCCAGCCCGAGCCGACGCTGTGCTCAATGTGATACAGCCGCATCGGTTCGGGAAGAATCTCCTCCGGCGCGCCGCCGTGATGGGCCGTGAAACAAAAGAGCGAGTCGATGTTCAAGGAAAAAACATCCCACTCGGCGTACCCCCGCAACTCAAACCAGTGATCCCGGTGCAACAGCGTGAAATCGCCGCAGGCGTTGGTGTGCAGATGCGCCGGCAGCAGGGCCGGCAGCGCCGGCGCGTCGACAGGCTTCTTCGTTAACTCCCCTTCGTGCCTTCGCGCCTCGGTGCCTCCGTGCCTCGCCTCCCTCCCTTCTTCGCTTCCCCCGCTCACCCCCCGCACTAGAAAATTCAGAATCCGCGCATCCTTCCGTACCGGCAGCCCCGGGCTGTCCACGTGCAGGATCAGCCGGTCGATCGGCCCCTTCACCGGCACCCGGATCGTTCCCTCGCTCCCCATGAGCGTCGCCAGCCGCTCCCCCCCCGCGTTGCGGATCTGCAGGTCCGCCGCCTCCCGCCCCTGGCTCGGGCCCGGGCGCAGCTCCAGTTCAATCCATCCCCCCCCCGCCGGGGCGGCCACCATCAGCTCCGCATCGTTGTCCGCCCAGCGTGCCCACTGCCCGCCGATCTGCTCCGGATAATGCCATCCATGCCCGAAGGCGACATCAACCCCCGTCGCCGGCACATCCTCCGCCGGCCTGGCCTGCGGCGCCGGCTCATCCGCCAGCTCAATTCCATACACCTTGGCATTGAGAATCCGCGTGTCCCCCGGCACCGCCCGGCGCGGCCCTTCCACCCGCAGCGTCAGCCGCCGCAGCCCCTCCCCCGGATGCGCCTCCAGCGGAATGGAGATCACCCGCCGCCCCATCACCAGAATCTCCATCGCCTCCCCCCCCTGCGGCTCAACCTGCAGGGAAAACGGCAGGTTGTCCACGCTCGGCCCCGGCTCCAGCTCAACCCGCACATAACGATGGGCGTTGGGCTCGATCCAGAGGTCGGCCTCGGTCCCCAGCCAGCGAAACAGCGTCTGGTCCACCCGCTCGGGCACATGCCACCCCCGCCCCGTCTTGACCCGCTCGCCCGTGACGTCCGTCTGCTGCGCTGACTGGGCCGGCGGCGCATGCGTCACCTCGATTCGGCGCACCAGGAAATTGAGCAGCCGCGGGTCCGGCGCGATCCGTCGCGGCGGGTTGGTGAACCGGTCGGCATGCAGCAGCACCCGCTGCAATTCCCCCCCCTTCAACGCCACCGGAAAGCTGAACGTCTGCCGGTGAAACAGGTACTGCTCGGCCAGCGTCCGCCCCTGGGCATCCAGCGCCGACAGCCGGAACGGCCCCTCCCCGGCCCCCG
>JBIQLO010000289.1:0-3838 GCA_044464175.1 Planctomycetaceae bacterium
CGGATGCGCTCGGCCACCGTCTCGGCGGCGGGGGGCGCATGCAGGTGGTCGGCGATGTTCCCATCCACCGCCACATCCGATGTCGGCTCCCGCTGAGGCGCTTCCTCCGGCTCCTCCTCCATCGGCTCCGGAATGGATGCCTGCTCCGCCGGCTGCGGGTCGGAGTCGGCCTGGAACGCCTGCTCCGTCGCCGCCTCCGGCTCATCCTGCGCATAGGTCAGCTCTATCTCGTCATCCTCATCCTGCCATCGCGACGCCACGTGCGAAATCGCCTGATTGGCCGGCGACTCCACCGCGACCACCGTCTTCCTGGCCCCAGCGGCGGCCGATTCCTGCGTCACGAACCTGGGCAGCGCCGGAAGCTTCGGCAGCGCCGGGAAATTCCATTTGATCTTTTCCGCCCCCTGTTTCGCCGTCCCCAGCGCCCCGCCCACCACCACCGGCGTGCGCAGCACCAGCTCATCCGCCGTCAGCAGCAATCCGATCAGCACCGACACCAGCAGAATCAGCGGCGTCCCCCATCGTCCAAAATGCCCGGCCAGGAAATGCGCCCCCGCGATCCCCACGATCCCCCCCGATCCTTCCGGAAACCCGGTGGCCGTCCCCGGCCGCAGATAATGCACCGCCGCCGAAAACGCCGCGCTCAACAGCAGCAGCCCGATCACCCGCAGCCACAAATCCGCCACCCGGCTCTTGAACAGCCACATCGCCAGGCAGATGCCGCTGAAAAACAGGATCAGGAACACCCCCGGCCCCATCGCATACATCGCGTAATACGCCACCGCCGCCCCCGCGCTGCCGCACACGTTCTTCACCGCCCCGTACGGCGCAACGCCATGCGCCGGCCAGTCGGTCGCGTGAAAGCTCCCCACCGACAGCAGCAGGAACACCCACACGCCGATTCCGATCGGCAAAACCACAGTACGCCATAAATTGGAACGTTGCATATTGTAGGGTCCGCCTCGCGGACCATGTTCGCCGCAAGGTCCGCGAGGCGGACCCTACGTCCCTGTATGTCCAAATCCACCTTCCCCCCGCGCGGTCTCATCCAGCTCCTCCACCTCCGTAAGCTCCACCGGCGGCACGGCCGCGATCACCATCTGCGCGATCCGCATGCCCCGCTCGATCGTGAACGCCTCGGTGCCATGGTTGATCAGCGGCACGCGCACCTCGCCGCGATAGTCGCTGTCGATCGTCCCCGGCGTGTTCACCGGCGCGATCCCATGTTTGCTGGACAAGCCGCTTCGCGGCCGCACCTGCGCTTCAAACCCCGGCGGAATCGCCATGGCGAACCCGCACGGAATCACCGCCACCCGCCCCGGCTCCAGCCTCACCGCCGCCTCCACGGCCGCATGCAGGTCAAAACCGGCCGAATGCTCCGTCATCCGCACCGGCAGCGGCACACCCGCCCCATGGGCCAGGCGCTTGATCTTTACCATTATCGGACGATCCAAGACTCATTCTCCAAAAACCAGGACTCCCCCTCGCCCGGTACCCGGCTCCCCCTCGCCCAGTACTCTGGGAGAGGGCTGGGGTGAGGGTCCTGGGGCTTGCGATGGGCTCACAATTTCTCAACGCGCTGCAAAAGCACATCGGCAAACTCCCCCTTCCCCCGACACCCCACTTCCTCCCGCCGCCCCCCCGGCCAAAGCAGCACCGCCGCCACCTGGTCGCTGTTCATCGTCTGGATCGGGTTGTACACCATCAAATCCACCCCCTTGCGCTCCATCTTCGTCGCCGCCCGTTCAACCTCCCCCGGCGCTTCAAGGCTGAACGCCACCACCCGCTGCCCGGGCCGGCGAATCCCCACCGCCGCCGCCGCGATGTCCTCGGTCCCCTCCAGTTCAATCACCAGCGATTTCTCCCGTGGCAATTTCCCCGCCACCGCCGTCCTGGGGCGATAGTCCGCCACCGCCGCCGCCATAATCAGCACATCATGCGATGGAAACGCCTCCATCACCGCCTCATACATCTGCCGCGCTGACTCAATGTCGATCCGCCGTACCCTCTCCGGCATCGCACCCACCCCCGGCCCCACGATCGCCGTCACCCCATGCCCCGCCCGCACCGCCGCCTCCGCCAGCGCGATCCCCATCCGCCCGCTGCTCCGGTTCCCGATATACCGCACCGCATCCACCGCCTCCCACGTCGGCCCGGCCGTCAATAAAATCTTCATCCCCCCATTATAAACCCAACCCTCCCCACCCCGTAGGGCGGCCTCCCTACCCCGGAGGCATATTCCCATCAGAATTCCACCGTCACTGCGTCAATTCGATCAGTGGGCAAAATGGCAGGAGGGCTAAAAAACTACTTGACAAACACCAAACAAATGCTATACTCCCCATCCTCTAACCTCCATCCGTCATGACCTACACCCTCCCTCACCTCTTCCCCCCATACCAACGAACCCAACCCAACCCAACAAAAAACCGCGTTCCTGCTTTAGAAACGCGGTTTCCAGGGTCAAACCCAATGCTCTGTATTTCCCAACGAACCCAACCCACTCAAAGGCTTACTTTGATTCAGGGGCTGCCGTCGGGGCCGTGGTCGGCGCCGCCTGCAGCTTCTGCTGCGCCGCCCGGTTGGCCTCCTGCAACTGGTGGTTCTGCTTTTCCAGCTCCTCCACCCGGCTTTGCAGTTGCTTCACCTTCGATTCCTGTTCCCGAATCTGCTTCTGCAGCGACTGCACTTCCTTCTGGCTTTCGGCCGCCTGCGCCCGCGATGCCTTCAACTGCTCGGAACGCTCCTGGTCGCTCCGCTCCTGCTGCGCCTTGGCCTCATCCAGCTGCTGCTGTGTCTTTTTCTGAGTGTCCTGCGCCGTCTGCAGTTGCTGTTTCGTCTGCCCCAGCTCCGCCTTGGTCTGATCCAGTTGCTGCTGCGACTGCGCCAGCTCCGCCCGCAGCTTCTCAGTCGACGCCTGCAATTGCTTCTGCTGCTGGTTCGACTGCTCCAGTTGCCGGCTCAACATCGTGTTGCGGCTCTCGGCCTGGTGCAGCTTGTCCGTGTTGCACCCGACCGCCAGACCCATTCCGGCAACCCCGCCGGCCACCACGATGATGCGTAAAACGTGTCTCATCAGATCTCCTTAGAAAATGACCCGTTAACAGGATGGTCTAAACCGTCGGCAAATACAAGCGCTGTTAATGAAAAATTCCCTCAGCTGGCCGACAGCCACAGATACGCCCCGATCGTCCCCGCCAGGAGCGCCAGCCCCACCCCCAGCGCCGCCCAGAACGACCATCCCAGCCGATCCGCCAGCGCCATCGGCACGAACAGCGGCAGGCTCAGCGGAATCAGCAGCAGCGACTGCCGCGCCAGTGACGCGATCGGCCCCACGCTCGGCTCCTTCATATACATCGCGATGAACACCAGTGGCACCGCAATCGGCACAAAGAGGATCAGCGCCGCCAGCCGCGGAAACCGCGCCGCGATCTCGCTGACCACCACCACCACCGCCCCGGCCGCCAAACCCTTGAGGATCAATGAAGTCATGTCCCCCACAGTGCGGCAGAACACCTCAAAAATCCAGCCGCCCGCGCCTTGACATCACCCGCCGTCGGCCTACAATCCCTTAAACGATCGCGGGGTAGAGCAGCCTGGTAGCTCGTCGGGCTCATAACCCGGAGGTCGGAGGTTCGAATCCTCCCCCCGCTACTTCAAAACCGCACTTTCCATCGGAACGTGCGGTTTTTTTATGCGCTGACGCCACCCCCGGCCACCGTGCCCAACAAAAAACCCCCGGAAAATCCGGGGGTCTTCACGCAATGGAGCCACGGGGAATCGAACCCCGATTTGCTGAATGCGATTCAGCCGTCATCCCGTTAGACCATGGCCCCGG
>JBIQLO010000290.1:0-3828 GCA_044464175.1 Planctomycetaceae bacterium
GAGGAGATTGAGGCGGGGGAACGCCAGGTCGCGGGCGCCGATCATGAGCGGGACCAGGAAATTGCCCAGAACCGTCGGGACGGCCGGGATCAGGAAGAACCAGACCATGATGATGCCGTGCATCGTGAAGAGCTTGTTGTAGGTTTCCGCGCCGACCAGGTCGCCCTGGGGGGTGAGCAGCTCGATGCGCATGAGCAGCGCGGCGACGGCGCCGATGACGAAGAAGCCGGTGATCGAGACCATGTAGAGGATGGCGATGCGCTTGTGGTCGCGCGTCAGCATCCAGCTTTTGACGGTGGAGATCCAGCCGATGTAGTCGGGCCGGGAGGTTTCGGGCGGCGTGTAGGAGAGTGTGCTCATGGTTTGCTCGGGTTTCGGGTTCCGGGATTCGGGATTGGATCATTCATCTCAAATCCCTCACCCTGCCTATCCTCCTCCTCCATATTCTCTTTCGGTGGAGTTGGGGCTGGGGGCGACGTTGGCCTTGCTCGCGCCGCCGGTTTCGGGGGCGTTGGGCGAGTTGGCCTCCTTCAGGGAGTGGATGTAGGCGATGAGCTGCAGGATCTGCCCTTCGCTGATCTGCCCCTTGAAGGTGGGCATGATGGGGGGATAGCCCGCGACAATCTTGGCCGAGGGATTGAGGATGGACTCGCGGAGGTAGTTGTCATCGGCGGTGACGGTGCGGCCATCGGAAAGCTGGACCCGGCTGCCGTAGACGCCGGCGAGGGTGGGGGCCTGCTGGCCGTGGCAGGTGGCGCAGCCGAGGCGTTCAAAGAGCTGGCGTCCCGCCTCAACCTGGGTGGGGGCGTCGACGGCGGCCTGGAGCCACTGCTGGTATGCGGCCGGTTCCATGACAATGACGCGGCCGACCATGCTGGAATGGAAATCGCCGCAGTATTCCGCGCAGAACAGGTGGAATTCGCCGACATGGGTCGCCTCAAACCACTGGTAGGTGTAAACGTCCGGCAGGACATCCTGTTTGATGCGGAAGGCGGGGATATAGAAGGAGTGGATGACATCCTCGCTGGTCATTTTGAGCATGACGCGGCGGCCGACGGGCACGTGCAGCTCGTCAATTTCACGGCGGCCCTGGGGGTGCTGGATTTTCCACATCCACTGCTTGCCAATGACGTCAATTTCCATGGAATCGGGGGGGACGTGCTGCTCGTCCATGTAGACCTGTGCGCCCCAGACGAAGGCGACCAGGGCCATGCAGAAGGGGATGACGCTCCATGCGATTTCCAGCTTGTAGCTGGAGGGGGTGAAGGGAGGGGGCGCTTCGTTGCGGCGGCGGTAGCGGAGGCAGAAGTAGACAATCAGGACGAAGATCAGGAGGGTGAAGAAGGCGGAGTAGAGGAACAGATACCAGGCCAGACCGTCAACGGACCCGGCGATGGTGCTGGCGCGTTCGGGAAACAGGTGAAAATGCCAGTTCATGGTGATATTTGTTGTTTGCTATTTGTTGATTGTTGTTTGCGGCACACTCCGAAAGCAACAACCAACCCATAACACCGCTTCATTCTTTATCCTTTACCCTCACGCCTCGCCGCTCATGGCGGAACAGGAAAAAGATCGTTGTTCCCAGCGCGACGATAATGAGGCCGGCGCCGATTCTCAGGGCGTTGGCGATTTTCCACTGATACGTTCCCTTGGCGGGGTTGTAGGTGCAGCAGAACAGGAGGACCTGATCGGTCCAGCTGCCGACCTTTCCGCTGGAGGCATCGACCAGGGCCAGGCGCAGGTCGTTGGGCTTGTAGTCGATGCCGAAAAAGTACTTGCTGATTTTGCCCTCGGGGGTGAGGACGGTGATGCCGGCGGGATGGACAAACTGCTGAGTCTTCTGGTCCCAGCGGTATCTGAACCCGACGGCCTGGGTGAGGCGCTGGATGGACGCCTCATCGCCGGTGAGGAAGTGCCAGTTGTCGGCCGCCCCCTGGCGGGGATAGCCGGCCAGGTAATGGGCCTTTTTGGCCAGGGCCAGCTTCGGCCCCTCGCGGGGGTTGAAGCTGACGGTGACGATGACGAAATCATCGCCCAGTTTCAGCGTGAGGGCCTGGAGGGTTTTAAGAAGGCTGTTCAACTCGACGGTGCAGAGCATGGGGCACTGGAAATAATTGAGCGTCAGGATGACCGGGCGGGTGCCGTCGAAGAACTGCCCGAGCTTCACCGGCTTGCCATGTTCATCCTGAAAGACCAGATCGGGGGGGATAGGGGCGTCCAGATGCTGGTCGATGCCGACGTTCTTGAGCAAGTCAGGCCGGATGTTGGGGTCGCCGCGCTCGGGCTGTAAGCTGGGCTGTGCGGAAGCGGGCGAAAAGGAGGCCATCCAGATCAAAGCGGCGGTCAGCAGCCAATGGAAAATGGGCGGGCGGGCCGCTTTCGGCGCACTTCGCTTTTTCATTCCCCATTTTCTAATTTCCATCACATTCATGGCTCAAATCCTCCGCTGTCGTTGGGTCGGGGCAGGCGCTTGGGGGGACGAGGGTCCTGGGGGAGGCGTTGGAGGGCCAGTTGCATGGCCTGGCCGATAGGCATGGTGATCGATCCGCTCCAGAGATCGACCGACCAGCCGTTGAGCAGGGCCGCCTCGGCCTGGCGGTAGGTCTTGAAATCCATGGGGGGCGTGTTGGCCGGCGGCGGCGCCTGGCCAAGGCTGCCGGAGGGCTGGAGCCGGGGGGGCGGCGGGGTGAGGGCGGGAGGCTGCTTGAGCGGCTCGGCCGGAATGGGGCGGCGGTCGCCGAGGAGCGGTGAGCGGGGGCGGTCGGGCAGGGTGCCCCAGAGCAGCCAATAAAAGCCCCACAACACCAGCAGGCACAGGGCCACCGACACCACGAAGCTGATGGTGAAGATCACCATTCCCTTGACCGTGGGATTGCCGGTTTCGTAGCCACGGCGGATCGTCTGGTCGGGGGGGCGGGTCGGTTTGTGCGGTTTCTCCTGCATGGTTTACGGCTCGTTCAAGGGTCAGATGGCCTCCCAGGTTTCGTACTCGTTGTGATAGCGGCCGGGCATTACGACCGGCTCGCCCGGCGGGCGGTCGGCCAGGATGGGTCGGGAGGCGGCCAGCCAGAACCAGGCCGCCAGCCACCACCCCCCCACCGCCACGGGGGTGAGCAGATCAATCCAAAGCCAGCGCACCTCCGGTTCGCCCAAGACCCCCGACGGGGCGACGACCCAGAGCACATCCACCAGATGCAGCCCCAGCAAAATCGCGGCCAGGAGTCCGATCACGCCGATGCGGCGCTTGGCGCCGCGGATCAGCAGGAGAAAGAAGGGGGCAAAGAAGTGGAAGACGATCAGGATGATGGAAATCCACATCCAGCCGCCATTGGAGCGGGCAACGAACCAGGGAATTTCGTTGGAGGTGTTGCCGGTCCAGACAATCAGGTACTGGACGAAGTTCATGTAGGCCCAGAGGATGACCATGACCAGCAGCAGGTTGCCCATGTCGTTGAAGTGGCCGCGCAGGATGCGTCCCTTGAAAGGCTTGTAGCGGCAGATCAGCCCCAGCACGATCGTGAGAAAGCAGACGGCGGAAAGGACCTGGCCCATCGTGATGACAAAGCCGTAGATGGTGGATTTCCAGGGGGCGTCGCGGGACATGACCCAATCGACGGCGGCGAAGGTGACGGTGAAGAAGTAGATCACGATGCCGACAGCGCTGAGGTTGTGCATGCGGACGGTCAGGCGGCGGTCGCTGGTGAGGTCGCGTTTGAGAGACCAGAGGTAAAGCGCCCAGGCCATGACGCACCAGATGATCAGATACGCGGCCGAGCGAAGGAGGAAATAGGGGGCGTTGAGATAATGGTTCAGCACCGGCAGCAATTC
>JBIQLO010000291.1:0-3815 GCA_044464175.1 Planctomycetaceae bacterium
CAACCGAAAACCCGAAACCGCCGAGGAAGAAGCGATGCGTAAGAGAACGCCATGAAGAAATGGATGGGGCTGGGAATGATTCTCCTGCCTGGGGCGCTGGTGATTCCTTCTGCGCGCGGGGGGGTGGTCTATGGCTTCCTCTTTAACAACATCTCGGGAGTGGCCCCGTTCATGAGTATGGGTGAGGTGAGGGACGCTGCCACAATGGACGCCGAACGGAAGGGGTCGGTCATTCCCGAAATTGCCTTTGTGAGCAATGCGCCAAGGAACTTGGGGCTGGCGGCCGATTTTCCCCTCGGCAACCCCTCTGGCGGGCCGGTGCTGGTGCTGCCCGAGAGCAGGAACCGGTTCCGATTGGATCAAAAGGGCCAGGCGATGACGATCGTGACCTGGCTCTATCTTCGCCATGAGAAAAAGACCCGCGACCGTGTCATCGTCTCAAAGAGGGGCAAAGAGGGCCTCTGGTTTCTCTTTGTGAAGGATGGACATCTGAAGTTCTCCTTCACACCGGCCTCCCTGCCCAGGGCGCGCCGGGGACAATCGACCGTCGAACGGCTGCCCACCGGCCGCTGGATTCATGTCGCGGCAGTGGTGGAGACGAGCGGGGCAGGCCGCGGGCACGGCATCCGCTTTTATGTCGATGGGCATCCCTTTGCCGCCCGCGGCGATGCGGCAGTTCCCATGGCCGCGTCTAGTGCTCCCATTGTCATCGGCGGATATGACACCGGCAATGGCGGCGCACTGAATGGAATATTGAGTAAGCTGGAGATTTACAATAACACATTGGACGCGAGGGACGTGACCGATCTGGCCGCCGAAGGCCAATCCGCCTCCCGGCCATCGGAAGAACCCCCAACCCGCAGCGCTACGCGTCCCTCGGCAGCGCCTGAAGACGCCGACACTCCCTAGGAGATCAACGCCGGAGAAAAACTGACGCCAATTCTGTCCCTTGTCTCCTGCCGTCTTCCCTTTACTCATACGTCACCCGCGGATCGGCCACCGCGTAGAGCAGGTCGGCCACCAGCAGGCTGAGCAAACTGATGATCCCGATCACCAGCGTCTCGCTCATGACCAGTTCCCGGTCCTTCATGTAGATGGCGTTGAGCATGAGCAGCCCCATGCCGTGGATGTTGAAGATTTTCTCGATGACCACCGAGCCGCCCAGCAGGCCGGGGAGGATGCCCGCGGCGACGGTGATCATCGGCAGCAGGCTGTTGGCCACCACGTGGCGATAGAGGACGACCTTCTCCTTAAGCCCCTTGGCGCGGGCGGTGCGGGCGAAGTCGCTGGAGAGGTTTTCCAGGACGCTGGCCCGCATCAGCTTGGAGAGGAAGGCGAAGCCGCCGTAGGTGAGGCAGGCGACCGGCAGGACCAGGTGCCAGAGCATGTCCCCCAGCCACCCCGGCTGCCACCCCCCCTGGGCCATGTAGTGAGGCAAAAAGGTCATCTGGTCGGCCAGCGTGGAATGGACGCCGCCGGGGGGGAACCAGGCCCGGTACTGCTTGTTGGCGATGAAGCCCTGAAGCATCAGGCCCACCCACATGATCGGCAGCGACCAGAGGGCGATGAACAGAAGCCCGCTGGTGGTGTCGAACGCGCCGCCGCGCTTCTGGGCGGCCTTGATCCCGGCGGTGATGGAGATGCCGTAGACCAGCGGGATGCTCAGGAAGTTCAGCAGGAGCGTGATCGGCAGGGCCTCCAGGATGACGTCCAGCACGGGGCGATGGCTCAGGAAGCTCTCCCCCAGGTCCGGCGTCTTGAGGCCGAATTTCCAGCTCCGGGGCCACCCCTGCGGCTGGACCGTGCCGTCGATCCCGGGCTGGTTCTTGAAGCCGACGGGGGAGACCTGGTTGAGCCAGCGGAAATACTGCTCGTAGAGCGGCCGGTCCAGCCCGTAACGCTGGTTGAAGTAGGCTTCGATCTGCCGCCGCTGTTCGGGGCGCATGTTCCCCTCGGCCGAGCGCATCGCCGTGGTCAGCCCGCCGGGGGAGAGGGCCATGATGAGAAACACCAGCACCGTGATCCCCAGCAGCGTGGGAATCATCAGCAGCAGGCGTCGGATCACGTAACTGAGCATGGGCCGCCTCGGATCGGATCGGCCCAGAGGGTAACGCATGGCCCGGTCTTTAGCCAACGCCAAGCGTCTGGAATTTGCCGCGGATGGGGCACGGATGAACACAGATGGATGCAATCGAAATCCAGCGCTTCCAATACAATTCACCACAGAGAACACGGAGAATTTTATTTGTTTTTTTTCTCTGTGTCCTTTGTGTCTCTGTGGTGAATTGCGCGTTTATCTGTGTTCATCTGTGTCCCATCTGTGGCTAAAGATGGAGCGGTGAACGGGTCAGCTCTTTTCCCGGCGGCGGGCGGCGCGGGCGGTGGCGTGGGTGAGGACGGGGGAGACGACCACCAGGATCAGGGCAACCAGCACCGCCTTGGCGGAGGTGACGGCCCAGCCGTCCTCGGCGACGACGGCGGCGGCGATCAGGAGGGGGGCGAGCGTGGAGGCGGGGCCGACCAGGTGCAGCTTGTTGAACGGTCCGCGCAATAGCGGCAGCCCGAAACAGCAGAGCAGCGCCACCCCCACCCCCGCAAAGAGCAGGATGCCCGCGATCCAGTGGCTCATATCCAGCGCTCCAGGAAATGGGCGAAGATCAGTCCCGCCGGCCAGCTCAGGACGGCGAAGGCAATGGCGACATCGTAGAACGAGGCCTCCTGCGACTGCTGGGCGAGGATCACCAGGATCAGCGCCGTCACGCATGAGGCCAGCTCCAGCGCCACCAGGCGCGCGACGGTCCGGCCGCGCAGCAGCCCGGCGCCGCAGGGGATAAGCCCCAGCAAAAGCAAGAGCGCGGCGATCGACCAGATATTCAAAGCGGCCATTGTCGATCCCCCTTTCCCGGTGCCGGGGCCGGGGCGAGTTGATGCACCAGCAGCCGGCGCTTGTGCGGCTCCACCTGCACGGCGATGGCGTTGGGGGTGACCGAGAGCCCCCCCACCACCAGGGCCCGCCGCCCGGCCGAGGCCGGGTCCTCGCCGCCGGGATCGAAGGGGACGTGCAGGAATTGCCCCCGCCCCCGGGATTGAACCAGCGCCCGGGCCGCGACGGCGAAGACCCGCACGCTGTCCGTGACCACCTGCCAGGGCAGATGGATGAAACGCACGGCCCAGGTGGAGATGAAAAGGTGCCGCGCGCCGCCGCAGCGGCAGGCGGCCTCGCGCGCCGTCACCGCGACGGCGGCAATGAGGCCGCCGGCGAGGAGTTCGGGCCAGGCGATCTTGCCCACCAGCAGCAGGTAGAGGAGAAACAGGAGCACGAACTGGGACAGAAGCCGGCGCATGAATTGAGAATAGGCGAGGGATGAAATATGGGGAATGTGGATTCGTGATTCGCGGGACAATGGGTTTGTTTGGAAATCAGGAATTTTGGGTTCGATCCGGCGAAATCGGCGATTCTGGAGCGCCAGCGGGGTTTTTGGGCGGGTTGGAATGGGTTGAATTGGGTTCGTTTGTAGGAGGAAGCGTCGGAGCGACGGAGCGACGAAGAGAGTAGGCAGATGGCAGTAGGCAGTAGGCAGAAGCGGGTGGATCATTTTATTAGCTCCTCTACCCTGACGGGGGGCGCTGCGCGGTTTGGCGACAAAGGGCGCAGCGCTATTGTTGGGAACCGCGTTTTTGAGGAAATAACGCAGAAAAAAATTTTATTTTTTGGGATTTTTCCGATCTTTAGCGCTGCGCGTTTTGGCGCCAAAACGCGCAGCGCGGAGGGAGGGAGGTTTCAATCGGCACGAGTCAGCGCGTACGCTGACGTC
>JBIQLO010000292.1:0-3811 GCA_044464175.1 Planctomycetaceae bacterium
TGGGGTGCCGGGGGGGGCGGCCGGCGGTGGGGGAGAAGCGGGGCCATCCATTCAAATGGGTTGCGGGCCGGGAAAGGGGTCGCCGGGGCGGAGAATCCAGCCCTGGGGGCGGTGGGTGAAGCCGATGCGGGGGTAGTAATCTTCGGCGGCCGGGGCGGCGAAGAGGGCGATCATGGTTTTGGGGGCGGCCTGGCGGATTTGGCGGATCAACTCGATGCCGATGCCCTGTTTCTGGTGGGACTGGCGGACGGCCAGGTCGGCCAGATAGGTGACGTAGGCGAAATCGCTCATGGCGCGGGCAATGCCGACCAGCAGGTCGTCGTCCCAGGCGGTTATCACGAGATTGGCGTTGCGGATCATGGCGGCGAGGCGCGGGGGCTCGTCGATGGGTCGGCGCTGGCCGAGGGTGGAGGCGACGTAGAGGTCGCGGACCTGGTTCAGATCGAGGTTGTTGCCGGTGCGGTAGGTGAGCATGGGGGGATTTTAGAGCGCAGGGCGCATTTCGCCATGGCATTTTGGGGACGGTTGCTATCGGAGTGGGAATCGCACAGGTCACGAAGTACCGTGACCTGTTGCACCGGCGAGTGAGGGTCGATTTTTCAACCGCCTTTCTACGTGCAATGAGCTGAAGAATACGCTACCCGTTGATCTCGTCCAAGATCTGAATCGCGCCAGGCAACTTTCAAGAGATGTTTCTCCCCTCATCCGCCCGCTGCGCGGGCGGCCTCTCCCCGAGGGGAGAGGCGGGAAGGGGGGATTACTTTTCGGTCAGCAACTGCGGATAGGACTGGCGGATCGGGGGCTCGTTTTCCAGGTTCAGGGCTTGGAGGATGGCGGTGATGGCGTCCTGGGCGGGGCCTTCGACTTCGACGAATTGGCCGAGGGGGGGGACATCATCCAGTTCGATGCGGCAGGGGCCCAGGTGCCAGCTTTGGCGGCGTTTCTCGAAGGTCAGGCCGCGGGTGAAGCCCAGGGCTTCCAGCAGGGATTGGGCGGCGGCGGGGTCGTCGAGCGTCAATTCGATTTCCTCGCGCTGTTTGAAGGGGCCGGGCTGCCGGGGGCCTTTGTAGGTGAGGGTGTGGGTGGTCCGGCCGGATTGGGTGTCGCGGCTGGTGCGGAGGCGCAGGCCGCGATCCGCCGGAGCCAGGGTGGGGGGGGCGGTGTCGAAGAAGCGGTTGGTTTCATGGTATTGGCCGATGGGGCGGGCGCCGGCCGATCGGAGGCGGGCGCGAAGGGGAGCGAGATCGGCCACTTTTATCTTGGCTTCCAGTTCGGTGGGCATGGTGTAGATTGTAACCAAAATCACCGGGTTCGTTGAAGCGGGCCTTGTTGAGTGGATTGGGCGGGGAGAGCGGCGAAGGAGCGGATATGGCCGAGAATCTGGGCGCATTGTGCATCGTGCTGCATGGGCATCTTCCGTACGTGCTGCATCACGGGGAATACCCGCACGGGCAGGCGTGGCTGTATGAGGCGGCGGCGGAGACATATCTGCCGCTGCTGGATGTGATCGGGGGAACGGCGCTGAACCGGGCGCGGCCCGCGTTGACGATCGGGCTGACGCCGGTGCTGCTGGAGCAATTGGCCCATGCCGATTTCAAGAGCGGGTTTGTGGCATATCTGGAGGAGCGGATTGAGCGGTCGCGGCGGGACCGGATGGAATTTGAGAAGGGGAACGAGGGGCATTTCGCCTACCTGGCGGGGCGATGGGAAGAGTGGCACACGGATCGGCTCAAGCAATTTGAGCGGATCGGGCGGGACATTCCCGGGGAGTTTGCCCAGCGGTTCAAGGAGGGGCATATCCAGCTTTTGACCAGCACGGCGACGCACGCCTACACGCCGCTGCTTTTGAATGATCAGATGATCCGGGCGCAGCTGGCGTGCGGGACGGGGGTGAGCCGGCGGCGGCTGGGGATCGCGCCGCGGGGAATGTGGCTGCCGGAGTGCGCGTATCGGCCGACGTGGGAGCATTGGATGCCGGCGGTGTTGTATGACAATCCGCGGTATCGTCCCGGGCTGGAGCTGTTCATCGAGCAGGCGGGGATCACGCATTTTTTTGTGGATTCGCACGAGGTGGCCGATGGAACGCCGCTGGGGACGCTGGAGAAGGGGGTATTTAAGGAGACGAGCCCCGCGCAGCTATACTGGGATGCCCGGCGGGGGTGGCGCAGCCCGCTGGAGGGGGTGGGGGTGGCGAGCGAGCCGCGGGCGCCGCATGTGTTTGCCTTTGCCCGGCACCCGCGCGTCAGCGAGCAGGTCTGGTCGGGGAAGATCGGGTATCCGGGGGCGGGGGAGTACCTGGAATTTCACCGCAAGCACGGGGAGCGGGGGCTGCGGTATCACAAGGTGACCAGCGTGGAGACGGGGCTGTCGGACAAGCATCCGTACTATCCCGACGACATCGAGCGAAAACTGTTCGAGCACGCGGCCCATTTTTGCGACGTGGTGCGGCAGACGTTGCGCGAGCACCGGGACGGCACGGGGCGGGCGGGGGTGGTGGTGGCGCCGTTTGACGCGGAGTTGTTCGGGCACTGGTGGTTTGAGGGGCCGCTGTTCCTGCGGAATGTGATTTTGAATTTGAACAACGATCCGGAGGTGAAGCTGCTGACGGCGGAGGAGGCGCTGTATCACTATCCGCCGGACAAGGTGATGCGCCTGCCGGAGGGGAGCTGGGGGGAGAACGGGAACCACAGCGTCTGGATCAACGACAAGACGCGGTGGATGTGGGAGATCGAATATCGGGCGGAGGGGACGTTTTTGCGCCTGCTGCACGCGCTGCCGTGGAAGCGGGATGAGGCGGTGCGCGGGCTGATGGAGCGGGCGGCGCGGGAGTTGCTTTTGCTGCAGGCCAGCGACTGGCCGTTTGTCATTCATACGCAGGGGGCGGTGGATTACGGGATTCAGCGGTTTGCCGGACATGCGACGGCCTTTGACCGGGCCAGCCGGATGGCCGAGCGGGTGAGCCAAGGCCGGGAATTGACGCCGGTGGAAAAAGCGGAGCTGGCGGACATGGATGCGCACGATGTGATTTTTCAGGAGATTGACCTGAACTGGTGGATGTGACCTGCAGACGTCTTCATTAAGTCGGAAGGGGGCCAGGAAGGGCGGCCACCGCAACAGTGGCGGGTTTTCCTCATCCGGCGAATTTTTCCATTTCTTCAGTTAAGTCCCCCTCACGCCGATCCGAAAAAATAACCAGCGGGTCCGATGTGTCATCGGCCGCTCCGGTGTGGTGGCCCGTGTGGGCGCCTCCGGAAGAAGGGACGCCTTTTGCGAAGGAGAAAATTATGAAGGCGCTGAAGACTCTGGTTGTGAAGCTTGTGAAGGATGAGCAGGGTGGCGAGGTGCTGGAGTATGCCCTGATCGCCGGTCTGATCATCGTGCTGGCGATCACCGCGATCGTGTCGGTGGGCGGGAAAGTCAAGGGATTCTGGGAGGGTATGGACGCCGGCATGACGCCCGCCAGCTAAGTTCCACGGTAAACGCGACCTCCGCGTGGGCGTCTTTGGTTCGCGCCGGTGGAGATTGCTCCACCGGCGCGACTTTTGCCATGTTGCATTCCCTTGATTTACTGGCGTGTCTGCCCCTGCTGGTGCTGCTGGCCACGGCCACGGCGCTGGATGTGCATGGGCGGCGGATTCCCAACTGGCTGACGCTGGGGCTGGCGGTCGGCGGGCTGGTCCAGAGCTGCTTTGCCTGGGGAACGGTGAGCCCCTGGTCCTCTTTCCTGGGATTGCTGACGGGCTTTGGGCTGCTGCTTTTCCTGTTCATCCTGGGAGCGGTTGGGGGGGGGCGACGTGAAGCTGCTGGCGGC
>JBIQLO010000293.1:0-3787 GCA_044464175.1 Planctomycetaceae bacterium
ACCAGGCCGAGCTTGGCGGCGGTCGCCTCGGCGGCGGCGTCGGGGGTCTCCAGCAGCTTCTCGAACAGGGGCAGGGCGTTGGCGGCGGCCAGTTTTTGTTGATCGATCAGGGCGGCGGTTTCGGCGATGCGAACCGGGGGCAGGCCCAGGGCGGGGATGGGGCAGGCGCGGCGGTTGGCCAGCTGCCCCAGGTTATGGATGATCAGGTTGGCCGCCCGCTTGGCCGGGGCCCCGGCGGCGATCGCTTCTTCGTAATAGTCCCCCAGGGCCCGCTCGGCGGCCAGCGTGGCGGCGTCGGCGGGGGGAAGGCCCAGGGCCTCCACGTAGCGCCTGCGCCGGGCCTGGGGCAGCTCCCCGACCTGGGATTTCAACTCCGTCAGCCACGCCTCATCCACGTTGACCGGCACGAGGTCGGGATCGGGGAAGTAGCGGTAGTCGTGCGCCTCCTCCTTGTCGCGCTGGTGGACGGTCCGGCCCGAGGGCTCATCCCAGCCATAGGTTCCCTTGCGCCCCAGGTCGCCGGTCTCGGTCCACTGGCGGATCTGTCGCTCGATCTCATACTGCGTGGCCCGCTCCAGGACGCTGAAGCTGTTGAGGTTTTTGATCTCCGTGACGGCGGTCTTGTGCACGTTCCCGTCGCCGTCAGTGATGTGGACGTTGATGTTCGGCTCGAAGCGCATCTGCCCCAGCTGCATCTGGCCGTGGCTGACGCCCAGGAACTGCACCAGCTTCTGCAACTCCTGGGCGAAGAGGGCCACCTCGCGCGGCGAGGAGAAATCCGGCTCGGTGACGATCTCCAGCAGGGGGGTGCCGGCGCGGTTCAGGTCCACGATGCTGTGGTCGATGGCGTAGCCGCCGGGGGCCTCGTGCATCAGCTTGCCCGCATCCTCCTCCAGATGGGCCCGGCGGATGCGCAGCGGCTTGGTCGAGCCATCCTCGCAGACCAGCTCGAAGACCCCGGCCGAGCAGAGGGGCTGGTCGTACTGGCTGATCTGGTAGTTCTTGGGCAGGTCCGGGTAGTAGTAGCTCTTGCGGTCCCATTTGGTGTGGCGGGCGATCTGGCACCCCAGGGCCAGTCCCACCTTGATGGCGCATTCCACGGCCTTCTTGTTGATCACCGGCAGCACCCCCGGCAGTCCCAGCACGACCGGATCGATCAGCGTGTTGGGCTCCGGCGGCACATCGGCGGCCCGCAGGTTGCCCGAGCCGTTGGGGGCGGAGGTGAACATTTTGGATTCGGTCGCCAGCTGGACGTGAATCTCCATCCCGACCAGCACTTTGTACGATTGAACAGTCCTCACGAGGGCTCCTTCTTCGGTTGAAGCGGGCATTTTAGGCTTTGGGGGGCCGATCGCCAATCGGCGGGCGATCCAAAATGGCGGTGGCCCTGGGCGGGAGGAGATGGTTTAATGGACCGGTCCGGTGAAACGGCTAACCGAAAGGACCTTAGCATCATGAGTCAGGAGACAACCGGCCGCCTTCGGCCCCATCCGGAATCGCGGTTCGCCCCCCCGCAGCATGAGATCGATCTGTCGGCCGTGGCCCAGGAGCTTCGCCGCGAGCCGCAGGCGGGGGAGCGGGGGCACCGCCAAAAAGCGCTCTACCGGGCCCACGGGATGACGACCGCCCTCTTCACCTTCGAGCGCTTCACCGGCCTGGCCGAGCACAAGGCCAACGGGGTGGTCGCCATTCAGGTGCTGCGCGGGCGGCTGAAGGTGACGGCGGGGGGGCAGGTGCATGACCTGGGGGCGGGCAAGCTGCTGATCCTGGCCCCCGGCGTGGAGCACAGCGTTTCGGCCGAGCAGGAGAGCGAGATGCTCCTGACGGTGCACCTGGCGGATTGAGCCTCCGGCGCACCGGCTCATTGCCCGGGGCGCAGCAGCCGGGCCGGGTCCGATGCCAGCAGGGGGGGCACGCCGCGCAGGAAGATCTCCTTGTCCTCCCCGTTGAACTGCAACCGCCAGACCTGGCCGTCGGCGCCGGGGGGGACCTGGATGCGATAGGCGGCGAAATTCTCGTTGGCCGACAGGGGCGTCTGCAGCAGCGGCCTGGCGGCGGTGGCGGGTCCCCAGACGCCCAGCGTGTACTTCTCGCCGCCGGAGCGGGCGACGACGGCGAATTCCTTCGTTCCGGCCGGAACCTGGAAATAGAGGGAGCATTTGCCCATCGGGTGCAATTTTTCGCCCGGCGAGGCCGCCTTGATGACGGCGTAGCGATTGGTCACCTCCAACTGCGTCCAGCGTCCTTCAACGGAAAATTCGAGTTTGTAAATGCCGCCGCTGCCGGCGACGTGGCGCAGGGGATGGGCGGCATCGAAGGCGCCGGAGGCGACGACCGCCTGCTCCGGGCCGCGCAGTTCATAGCGCACGGCGGTGTTGGGATTCGTCGGCGACGCCTGGATCGGTTCGCCCGGTTTGGCGTAAATCAGGACGGTGCTGGGACCGTACCGGAAAGAGGCGTTGAGCGTCGGCTTGAAGGGCGCGGGCTTTGTGTCGGCCGGGACAAGCTGCTGATCCTTCTGCGGCGCCCAGTCGGCCAGCGGCGACTGCGCGGCGGGCAGCTTCATCCGCGCCAGCACCTGCTTCAATTCGGCCGCGGTGTACGGCTGGACCTCGTCCTTCGCGGCGGTTTGGCCCTGGTAGAGCTTGAGGAGGGCCTCGACCATTTTCCTGCTGACGATGTTCTTGCCCACCAGCGACTGGCCCACGCGGGCGGCCGTCAGGAGCTGGGCGTCGGATGCCTGGCCCATCTGGGCGTCGTTCAGGGTGGCGAGCATGAGGTGGTAGAGGCGCAGGCAGTCGATTCGGTGTTTCACATCGGGACGGACCGCCAGCGATTCGGCCTGCTCCAGATCGTTGCGCATCGCCAGGAGCGTGCTGGATTGGAGGAATCCCTGCTCTTTCTCGATCGCTTCGTAGTACCGCGTCATCGGCTCATAGGCCGCCCCAAAACCCTTGCGAACGAAATCGCGCTCGATCGCCTTCACATCGGCGTTGGGATTCCACCAGAGCCGGGCCATGACATAGTAGCTCAGGCCGAATCCGGCCCAGTGGTCCTGCCCTTCGGTGATGAACCCGCGGACATGGTGGGCGGCATACCGCTTGTAATCGGCGGCATGCACATTCCCCAGAAAGACCGGCCCGTATCCCCACCAGACGGGCATGCCGTCGAAGTCGCGGATGCCCATGTTCGGGCACATGGCCGACCAGGCCTCGATCTTTTGCCGGAACGCCGCATTCTTCATGGAATCGAGCGGCTGGAAGTAGTTCTTGGTCCAGGTGGTGGCGAAGACCAACACGTTGGGGGCGGCCTTCACCGTCGGGGGGGACTGGGCTTCGGAATAAGCGCCGTAGTAGCCGACGTATTCGCCGGGGAATTTTTCGGCCACGGCGGCGGCGATGGTGTTGGCGAAGATCTGCAGGCGGTCGGAGACCGATCCCATCTTCTCACAATCCGCGCACCGGCAGAAGCCGCCCCCATCGGTGGGGCTGATGGAGTAGACGTACCCCGTGGAGGCGGGGGCGATGGGGCACTGGTTGTTGATGGGGCGGTCGCTCTGCTTCACCTGGGCGATCCCCTCCAGCACATCGGCGATCGCCTGCTTCACCATGGCGGGATTGGAGTGGCAGAGCTTGGGGTTTTTGGCTTCGTTCTGGCGTTTGCCGTCGATAAGGGCGAACCATTCGGGATGGGTTTTGCGGGATTTGAGGATGAGCCCCGAGTGGCCGCCATAGCCACAGGCGGCCTGGCGGCTGCGGCGGGCCCAGTCACCGTACTGGGTGGGGGC
>JBIQLO010000294.1:0-3725 GCA_044464175.1 Planctomycetaceae bacterium
CCGCCCATGTAATTTATAGGATACACCCTGGCGATGGACATCTTCCACAACATCTCACCAGCCGGAAAGAACATTTTTTTCTTGAGTGGCTGGAAACGCTGCAGAAACGGGACATCGCCGCCGCGGCAAAAATTGCCCAGCGGGTGGATCGACTGATCGCCGGAAATTTCGGGGACTGCAAGTCCGTGAGGGAAGGCGTTTGGGAATTGAGAATCGACCATGGCCCCGGATATAGAATCTATTATGGAAGGATAGGCCGGAGGTGTGTATTGCTGCTTTGTGGAAGTGACAAGCGGCAGCAGTCGTCACATATAAGCAAGGCGATTCAGTATTGGCAGGACTATCGACAACGGAACACCCCATGAAAACGCCAACCCATGTCTCTCACGATGAGGTGATGAAACAGAAACTCCGGGAGAATCCCCAATTCGCCGTCGAGTATCTCAAGGCAGCAATGGAAGACGCCGAGGAACCACGGGTTCTTCTCATTGCGCTGCGGCGGATCGCCGAGGCACGGGGCGGCATGGCCAAAGTGGCCAAGGAAGCAGGCATCGAACGGGAGAGCCTGTATCGCGCGCTCTCGAAGGAGGGCAATCCGAGATTCTCCACTCTCCAGGCCGTTGCCAGGGCGGTGGGGTTGAAAATCACCGTGGAAGCGGCGTAATGGGCCATTCCGCCGTCGCCTCGACGCTGCAAAATTGCAATCCGCCCCCCCACCGGTACAATTTCCGGTCATGGATCGTCTGCTGGTCATTCTCCGTCACACGTTTCGGGAGAGCGTGGTTCAGCCGATTTACTCGCTGCTGATTGCGCTGGGCGCGGCCATCGTGCTGATCTTTGCGCTGCTGCCGTTTTTCACGCTGGGCGAGGACACGATCATGTTCAAGGCGGTGTCGCTGGACGTGATCCTGCTGCTGGCGTTGATCGCCACGCTCTTCGCGGCCAGCCGTTCGATCTACGAGGAGATCGAGGACCGCACGATGCTCACGCTGATGAGCAAGCCGGTCAAGAAATGGCAGGTGCTGGTGGGCAAGTACCTGGGGATCATCCTGGCGGCGCTGCTGGCGGTGGCGATCCTGGGGCTGATCCTCTGCCTGTGCACCTGGTACCGCGTGCCGGCCGATTACCGGATCAACGTCCATTCGCTGGACGACCGGGAACTGAAACAGCTCTTTGACTACCGCTGGATGCACATCGCCGGGCTGGTGCCCAGCCTCTTCCTGATCTGGATGCAGATCAGCGTGCTGGCGGCGATCAGCGTGGCGATTTCGACGCGGGTGTCGCTGGTGGTCAACCTGCCGGTGGTCATCCTTCTCTATATCGCAGGCAACCTGACGCGGTTCCTCTTCCCCCTCAGCGCCCCCGGCGCGCCGCTGGCCGATTCCTCGGGACTGGTCAAGGGACTGGCATGGGTGGTGAGCCTGATCCTCCCCTATCTGGAGGCCTTTGACCTGCGGCAACTGACGGTCTATCGCCCGATCAAATGGGCCGGCAGCATGTTTTCGGGCGATCCCAACGCCGTCAGCCAGTCGGTCATCTGGGGGTATGTGGGCATCGCCCTGCTCTATGCCATCGCCTACAGCGTCTGCGCGCTGGCCGTGGGCATGTGGTCGTTCCATAACCGGGAACTGGGCGGGGCCGAGGGGTAAGCCTGTGGACGGTCCTTTCGGGGGCCGTTGCGAGGCCATCGCCCCCCTGCGGGACATTCACGCCGTCTCGGGGGGTGAATTGGGATGGGGAACAAGGGGGATTTCCAGATGAAACGCCGCCCCCTGGCCCGGCGGGGATTCAGCGCGGAGCGTAGCGCCCATCAGCTCGGCCGCCTGACGGGCGATGGCCAGCCCCAACCCGACCCCCGACTGCCCAAAGGTTTCCCCCCGCTCAAAGGGGGCGAAAATCGCTTCAAGCCGGTCCGGGGGAATGCCGGGGCCCTGGTCCAGCACGGAAATCACACAGCGCTGGGCGTCGGTCTGGAGTCGCAGGCGGATGGTCCCCTGCTGGGTGTACTTGATGGCGTTGCCGATGACATTCTGCAGAACCAGCAGGATCATCTCCCGATCGGTGGTGATCTGACAGGCGCCCTGAATTTCACTCCGCAACGCCAGGCCCTTGTTGGCCGCCCGCAGGGCGAACTGTCCGGCAACATCCCGCACGAGGTGGTCCAGGTCGATCCGCTCCATCTGGAGCGGTACCTTCCCCTTGTTCAGCCGCTCGGCCTGAAGGAAACGATCCATCGTCCCCACCGTATCCATGATGGATCGGCGCATCAGTTCCAGATCGGCCATGGATGCGGCAAACTGGGGTTGATCCTTCAGTTCCCGGCGCAGGACCTCCACCATCAGCAGAATGCCGTTGAGGGAGCCGCGCATGTCATGGGAGAGAAAGGCGAGATATTTGCTCTGGGCGTCGGTGGCCGCCTGCATCTGCCGTTTCTGATGCTGGACGAACGCCATGATGCCCCGGCGCATCACCTCATCCAGCCCGGCGCATAGCGTCGCCATCTCCTCCGGTCGCACCGCCCGGCCCAGGTGTTGCAGCATCTCCTCAATGAGGATGCCGCGCAGCAGGCCGTATTCCATCAGCAGTTCGTTGAGGTTGTAGCTCTGATGGTAGCGGCAGACGCCGTGGGACTGGGAGTCGCGCAGGAGATCGGCCAGGGGCGCGGTGGCGGGCTTCTCCAGCGAGGCCGCCAGTTCCTCCAGCGTCCGCGGCAGGCTGTTGCGCAGCCCTTCGAGGGTCAGCTTATCGGCATCGGGCAAATGCTGAACCACCATCTCCTGCCAACGGTGGAGAATAGTCTCCTTGCGCGTGCGAATCGCCTCGGCCAAGGCCGGATGCGCAGCACCTTGCAGCCGGTCCAGATTGGGATTCCTCATGAAGTGTCCTCAGCCGCCCATTGGCACCTTCTATAAAGCCCCTATAACGGCCTTATTATTGGATGCGCCGATGGGCAAGGCAAGTGAGGCAAAGTGGGCAAATTGACACAGGGATCGATGGGCTTTCCCTCAGGCAGGAGCAAGGCGGGGACCTTTCGCGGTGAAAACGGCCTCGGGGATGGTGGATCCTGGAGGTGCGATCCGCAATCCCTCATGAAATCCCCATCGCCCGCGCCTTTATTTCCCCTGCTTCAGGATGAGGGATTTGGCCTGGTCAGCCGGCAGGTTCAAAGCCCCCTGGGCCTCGGCGGCGGCATTGCGGACATGGGCATCCCCTTCCTTGGCCACGATCTGCTGCAGCGTCTGGACCTGGGGGGCGGGCAACTGGTTGCCGAAGAATTTGGCGTTCGTCGCCAGATTCCCCAGGAGCGAAACCTTCAACGAGGCTTCGGTCTTGGCGTCGGTGGCCTTGCGGAGCAGCGTTTCCTGCACGGGCTTGGCGTCGATATAGGCCAGAACCCCGCCGGCGGCCTTGACGACCTGGGCACGCGGATCATCCAGCGAAGCCAGCAGTTGCGTCTGGGCCGGGGCCAGATCAAAGACCGGATTGCGGTTGATCGCCAGCGCCTGGAGCAGGTCGGCCGACCGCAGGGCATAGGCCAGGGCGGTCTTGGCATCCAGGGGAAGGCCGCCGCTCTTCTGACGGGCCTGCTCGATCTTGGCCTTGAGCCCGGCCGGCTGGGTGGACGGGGCGACAACGGCCTGCCGGGAATAATTCAGCGCGGTGCCGGCGGCTTCCAGGACGACAAGCCCCGTGCCCCGCAGCCGCTGGTTGCGGTTGATCATCGC
>JBIQLO010000295.1:0-3711 GCA_044464175.1 Planctomycetaceae bacterium
TACATGCGGGCGAATCGGTCACGATCTATCGGCTGAAACCAACTCCGTAGGATGGTCGCCCTCCCGGCAAAACTTTGCGATAGCATCTCGTAGGGGCCCCCTCAGCCGCCGCTTCCCTTTCCGCCCCCGTCAAAAACGACCAATGGTCGGAAGGCCGCCCATCGCGGCCTCCCGACCACTGGCAACTGGCAACTCACAACTGGCAACTGAAATCCAACTCAGTCGATCTTCACTTCCTTCCCCGCCTCGGCCGAGCGGTACACCCCGTCCAGCATCTTCTGCACCACCAGCCCCGCCTCGCCAGGCGCCCGGACCGGCGTCCCTTTCAGGCAGCCGTCCACCCAGTTCTGCAGCTTCTTGACAAACAGCGCGGCGAACTCGGTCGTCGGCAGCCAGCTCGGCGACTCATTCACCATCGCCCCGTGCCGGTCGGTGTAAATCTCGGCCGGATCCCAATTCCCGCCCCCCTTCTCCCCCATGAACGAGAGGTTGAAGACGTTCTGCTTGAGATGCGCTGCAAACGCCGCCTCGATCTGCAGCAGCGCGCCGTTCTCAAAGCGGATCTGCCCGATCGCCAGATCCTCCACCGTATAGGTCTTGTAGTCCCAGTCAGGCCACTGCGAAACGACCTTCGACGGCTTGTTCCCCATGTACGTCCAGATGTTGCCGCTGGCCGCCACCGGCTTGGGCTGGCCCATGATGTAGTGCGCGGTCTCGATGATGTGGACGCCGATGTCGATCATCGGGCCGCCCCCCTGCAGCTTCTTCTGCCCGAAGACGCCCCAGTTGGGAATCCCCCGCCGCCGCAGCGCCTGGCACTTCATGAACAGGATCTCCCCATACTGTCCCTCCTCCCGCGCCTGCACCAGGTACTCCGTGGCCGGGTGGTAGCGAAACTGGAAGCCCACCACCAGCACCTTCCCCGCCTTCTTGGCCGCGTCGATCATCTGCTGGCATTCCTTCGGTGTCATCCCCATCGGCTTCTCGACAATGACGTGACACCCCGCCTTGGAGGCGTCGATGCTCGGCGCTGCGTGTACCCCGTTGGGCGTGCAGACATCCACCGCGTCCGGCTGGACCTCCTTGAGCATCTGCTTCCAGTCCTTGTACAGCTTCGTCACCCCCCAGTTGCTCTCCATGAAGGTGAGCCGCTTGGGATCGATGTCCACCCCCGCCACGATCTCCACCTCCGGCATGTCCTGAAACACCTTCAGGTGCGTCTGGGCAATGCCGCCGCAGCCGATGATCGCCACGCGCAGCTTCTTGCCCGTGTATTCCTTCTTCTCATGCCGTGCAAACGATTCCGTGCCAACCGACTTGTTCGCCATAGCCTCTTCCCTTTCATAAATGGTTTGAACTGTTGGGCGTCCTAGTTTGCCCAACCATCCCCGGAATGCACGCGCCCCCAGTCCCGCCCCCCCCAATCCGTAGGGCAGGCTTCCAGCCTGTCGCCCTCCCTCCCATTCCCACCCCCCTCAATCTCCGCCTCGCCCCCGCGGGCCAGAGGCCACCCGCGCTAGCGGGTGGGTGAGAGGGCGAAGCCAACCTGCCGAATCCATCCCCCTCTTCCCAAACACGCCTCCACTCCGGACTCCTGCCCCGACGCCCGTTCCAAACACGCGCCAAATTTGCAACCGTTCAGTACCGCCAGTGCCCTCACTGGCGGCATCGTGGGACAGGCTTCCCGCCGCCTCTGTAGGCGGGGTCGTTGACCCCGCGACGGCCTCAACGAGGCCGTCTACAGGTGAGCGACGGCCTCAGCGAGGCCGTCTACAGAAGACAACTGAATCGCCACCCGGATTTTCCTTGACAAAACCCAAACAAACGCTATACTACCCCATTATGAACCTCACCCTCTTTCCCATGCCCGACTTCACCTTTTCACCTTGTCGCCCCCTTAACGCCTACGACAAAATGTCATCCAAACCCAAACGAACCAAACCCAATCCCCCTCTGGCGCTATCAAAAACGCGGTTTTTATCCCTACCGCCACTACGACAAATTACGAAACGAACCAAACCCAATTCCGAAACTTGATCGGTAACCCGCCCGCCCCGCGCCCCTATAGCCAACCTCCCTCAAATCCCTAAAATGATCCCCATGCCTGAAACCTCTTTCGACCTCATCGTCATCGGCGCCGGCCCCGGCGGATACGTCGCCGCCATCCGCGCCGCCCAGCTTGGCCTTCGCGTCGCCTGCGTGGAAAAGCAGTACCTCGGCGGCACCTGCCTCAACGTCGGGTGCATTCCCTCCAAGGCCCTGCTCGACTCCAGCGAAAAATTCCACGCCGTCCAGCACGCCTACAGCGCCCACGGCATCAAGACCACCGGCCTCTCCCTCGACCTCAAGACCATGCTCACCCGCAAGGACAAGGTCGTGAAGGAGCTCACCGGCGGCGTCGGCTTCCTCTTCAAGAAGAACAAAGTCCAGCACTTCCCCGGCCTGGGGCGCATCACCGCCCCCGGCGCTGTCGAAGTCAACGACAACGGCAAAAAGACCCCCCTCACCGCCAAAAACATCCTCATCGCCACCGGCAGCGTCCCGGCCGAGCTGCCCAAGCTCCCCTTCGACGGCAAGAACATTCTCAATTCCACCGACGCCCTGGCCCTGCCGCAGGTGCCCAAAAAGCTGCTGGTCGTCGGCGCCGGCTACATCGGCCTGGAACTCGGCTCGGTCTGGGCCCGTCTCGGCTCCGATGTCACCGTCGTCGAATTCCTCGACCGCTGCGTCCCGGCCATGGACAAGGAGATGAGCGCCCTGCTCCAAAAGCAGCTTGAAAAGCTTGGCATGAAGTTCCGCTTCAAAACCGGCGCGGAATCGGCCAAGGTCGCCAACGGCAAAATTCAGGTCACCCTCGCCTCCGGCGACCAGCGCACCACCGAGGAATTCGACAAGGTGCTCGTGGCCGTCGGCCGCCGCCCCGCCACCGATGGCCTGGGCCTCAAGGAACTCGGCATTGAGCTGGACAAAAAAGGCTTCATTCCCGTCAACAAGCAGTTCCAGACCAGCATCCCCGGCATCTACGCCATCGGCGATGTCATCGGCAACCCCATGCTCGCCCACAAGGCCGAGGAGGAGGGCGTCGCCGCCGTCGAAATAATGACCGGCCACGCCGGCCACGTGAACTACCACGCCATCCCCGGCGTCGTTTACACCCACCCCGAGCTGGCCCAGGTCGGCTACACCGAGGAGGATGCCAAAGCCGCCGGCCACGAGGTCAAGGTCGGCAAATTCCCCTTCCTGGCCAACGGCCGCGCCAAGGCCATGGGCGAAACTGACGGGGTCATCAAGATGATCGCCGATGCCAAAACCGATCGCATCCTGGGCATCCACATCCTCGGCCCCCACGCCTCCGACCTGGTCGCCGAGGCCGTCCTGGCCGTCGAATTCGCCGCCAGTTCCGAGGACATCGCCCGCTGCGTCCACGCCCACCCCACCTTGGCTGAGGCCATGAAAGAAGCCGCCCTGGCCGTCGATAAGCGGGCGATTCATATGTGAACGGCACGATGAAACGTGAAGACATGAAGTTTTTGGATTCATGTCTTCACGTTTCACGTTTTCATGGTTTCACATCTTCACGCCCCCCGGTGCCGCCTCAGCACCCGGTCCACCGCCCCCGGCATGAGCGCCCCCAGCCCCACCCCCCACCGCATCGACCGGTACGGCCAGACCTCCGCCCTGGGCCGCTCGATCCCCCGGACCATCGCCGCC
>JBIQLO010000296.1:0-3699 GCA_044464175.1 Planctomycetaceae bacterium
GAGGGGGTGGGGCTTCCCGCATGTCAGGGAAGTTGCGGCGGGCGGTAGACCTTTTCCAGTTCGGCGACCATGACGCGCTTGTCGAAGCGGCCCAGGGCGAAGGACTGGCCGGTTTGGCCCATGCGGCAGCGGAGGGATTCATCGGCCAGGAGGGCGGCCAGGGCCTGTTTCAGGCGGGCCTTGTCGAAGGGGGGCAGGAGGAAGCCGCTGGCCCGGTCGAGCATGCCTTCGCGGTTGCCGTCGATGTCGTAGGTGATGACGGGCTTGGCGGCGAGCTGGCCCTGGGGAATGGCGCGGGCCAGCCCCTCGCGGCGGGAGGGGTGGACCAGGATGTCCATGGCGTTGGTCAACTCGGGGATTTTGGCCGGCGGGACCAGGCCGGTGAGGATGAAGCGGTCGGTGAGGTTCATCTGGGCGATGCGGCGCTCGAAGGCGGGGCGGAGCAGGCCGTCGCCGACCCAGAGGAACTTAAGGCGGGGGAACTGTTGGCACAATTCGGGCGCCAGATCGAGCAGGTCGTCGTGGCCTTTCATGTGGAACAGGCGGGCGATGGTGCCGACGGCGAGGTCGGTGTCGGCCAGGCCCAGTTCGCGGCGGACAAGTTCGCGGGGGCGGGGGGGATGGAGGAAGGGCTCGGTCTCCATGCCGCTGTAGACCGTGACGTACTGGTCGCGGCGGCCGATGCCGGCGGCCAGGGACTGGTCGCGCATGGCGTCGGCGACGCAGACGATGGCGTGGGTGATGGGGGCGGTGCGGCGTTCGAGGAATTTGTAGAAGCTGTTGACGGCGGGGCGTTTGGAGGCGGTGAAGGCCAGGCCGTGGATGGTGTGGACAATGCGGGGGATGCGGGCCTTGTGGGCGGCCCAGCGGCCGAGGATGCCGGCCTTGCTGGAATGGGTGTGGACGACATCGGGCTTCAGCTCCCGCAGCCGCTCCGTCAGTTGACGATAGGTGCGCCAGTCCTTGCCGGGGAGGATGGAGCGGCGCATGGCGTCGAGGACCTCCACCTGGTAGCCGTAGGCCTTGGCGCGTTCCATGAGCGAGCCCTCGGGCCCGAGGGCCGGGCCGGTGAGGAGGATGACCTCATGCCCCAGGTCGTGCTGGCCTTCGCAGGAGAGGATGGTGTTCTCCTGGGCGCCGCCGACGATCAGGCGGGTGATGATGTGGACGATGCGCATGGGGGGATTGTCACCGGTTGCTGGGGATTTGTCACTTGGGGCTTTCGCAGAAGGGACTGTTTACCCTCCCACCCGTTCGAAGGCCTTGCGAATCCACTCATGGGCAGCTTCGGCTTCGTCCGCCGTGTGAATTGCTAATTCCAGATCGCCTGTGCCACCGTGACCGATCTGGCTGACATCTCGCGCATTGGGCGGAAGTGGAGAGACTTGGGAAGGATCAAGCTTCAGGAAGAGATTCAATTTGTTCCTATACACTTCCACGCACACAAAATTTTTTGCCACCTTGTAGGCGATGTAATGCTTTTTCGGAACTTCCTCGACGGATTCATCCAGGTTGACGATGAAATCCCTTAAATCCCTCAGCAACGCCCTGACAGATTCAGAAACGCCCTCCAAATGTTGTTCAAACGTGTAGGAACCGGTCCGACGTGTTTCCGCCGCCTTTTTACCGGCGGCAACCATGGCAGGATTCTTATCCACTGTCGGATCCGATGCCGCGGGTCGCCCGGCGTCGCGTCCGAAAACCTGCTCCAGATACAATGCACCGTTCTCAAAAAGCCGATATTGCCACAGTTCAATATTCGCGCCCATCTGCTGGACGGCGTGCAGGTCCCACTTTTTATAACCCGGCGCGATGCAGATGACGCGGATGTCCTCCCAATCCACTTCAACCGACGGTCCCAGAGCGCGATTGGCAGCAATTTGAAAATCACCCCGGTGGTCGCGCAACCAAGAAAGATAATAGAGGCTCTGGGTGACGAGTTCGGAAGATTCGATCTTCTTGTACTCAATAATGACCGGGTTATTCTCTTCGGATAGTGCCAAGGTGTCGATGCGCCCGGCATGCTATTGGCCCGTGGGAAATTCGGTGGCGACGAGGCGGCAACTGAAGACGGTTTCGAGGCTCCGTTCAATCAGCGTTTGCAACTCCTTTTCCAGAGGAAAATTCGTCGCGCTGATTTGCACCAGCGCCGATTGATCGATCTGGAACAGGGGCATGTTGAATCCTTCGTTCACACTGCACATGAGCCTCGGGCTCAAGCGTGCGCCAGTTTCAGCGCCGCCGGCAGCATCAGGTCGATCTGAAAGTCCTTGCTGTCGGTGAGTAACTCCAAGGCGTCGCGAATCATGATTGCCAGTTCATCCAGGTCCTTGCCTTGGGTGAGGGCGGCCGGTTCCTCGACCGCCTGGCCGACCAGCCAGCCGTCTTCGCCGATTTCAACTTTAATGTGATAGGTCATCGCACATCCTGTTCAAATCGATTCCAGTCCAGCCCAAGTTGCCGCACGATCCCGCGCGCCAAATGGCGATCCAGCTGAGGATGCCGCGGCAAGGAGGACTGCGCGCCTTGAGCGGTCCGCAGGATCGTATGGCCGCCGCCCTCGCGCAGCACAACAGCACCCTGTTTCTCCAAGGCTCGTAGAACCTTTCGCCGCTGGTAGCTCATTCTACCCCATGTGCTTGATCATTTCCGTGGCGAATTCGGAGCACTTGACCTTTTTGGCGCCTTCCATCAGGCGGGCGAAGTCGTAGGTGACGGTTTTGGCGGCGATGGCTTTGTCCAGGCTTTGGACGATCAGGTCGGCGGCTTCCTGCCAGCCCATGTATTCGAGCATCATGACGCCGGAGAGGATGACGCTGCCGGGATTGACGACGTCCTGGTTGGCGTACTTGGGGGCGGTGCCGTGGGTGGCTTCGAAGATGGCGTGGCCGGAGACGTAGTTGATGTTGCCGCCGGGGGCGATGCCGATGCCGCCGACCTGGGCGGCCAGGGCGTCGGAGAGGTAATCGCCGTTGAGGTTGAGCGTGGCGATGACGTCAAACTCGTCCGGGCGGGTAAGGACCTGCTGGAGGGTGATGTCGGCGATGGCGTCCTTGATGACGATCCCCGCGCCGGGCTTGCCCTCGGGGATTTTGCACCAGGGGCCGCCGTCGATCTCCACCGCGCCGAAGACGTTTTTGGCGATCTGGTAGCCCCAGTCGCGGAAGGCGCCTTCGGTGAACTTCATGATGTTGCCCTTGTGGACCAGGGTGACGCTCTTGCGCTTGTTCTTGATGGCGTAGTCGATGGCGGCATGGACCAGCCGCCCGGTGCCCAGGCGGCTGACCGGCTTGATGCCGATGCCGACTTCCACGGGCATGGGGTGGGGCACCTCGACGCCGGCCGCCTTGATCCCCTCATCGGTCGCCTGCTGCGTGCCGAAGCGGATTTTCTTGAAGTCCTTGGGGAATTCCTTCTGGAGGAAATCCAGCACCTTTTTGGCCTCGGGGGTGCCGCCGGCGTATTCGATGCCGGCGTAGATGTCCTCGGTGTTCTCGCGGAAGATGACCATGTCCACCTTTTCCGGGCGCTTCACGGGCGAGGGGACGCCGGTGAAGTAGCGCACCGGGCGCAGACAGACGTAGAGGTCGAGCATCTGGCGGAGGGCGACGTTGAGCGAGCGGATGCCGCCGCCCACCGGCGTGGTGAGCGGGCCCTTGATGCCGACGAGGAACTCTTTGAAGGCCTCAACGGTGTCGT
>JBIQLO010000297.1:0-3626 GCA_044464175.1 Planctomycetaceae bacterium
GGTGGCCGAGGAGCAGTGGATTCTGATGCAACTCAAGGCCGCTTTTGAGAAGCGCGGCTTTACCGGGTTCTTCTGCAAGATCGCCGATGAGATCGCGGCCGAGAAGATGCCCGCGTATATCGAGCAGGCGAAAATTGCCCGTGCGGCAGGATGGCGGCCGTTCACCACCGTCACGGGACTGATTGCCCGGACCGCCAGCGAAATCAACCGGATCAATCCATATTGCGACAACTGGCAGTTGAATCTGGTGACCACCCAGTTCTTTGATGAAGCGACGCACCAGAAATATGAGTTGAAGCCGATGAGCCTGGAGATGCCGCGGAAGTGGGGCAAATACGGCAATGGGGGCGCTCGCAATACCCGGGGGCAACGGCTGTTTCCCGATCTGATCGCCGGTTCTGCTGATCAGGTGGAGAACGTCCAGGTGTTTCAGGATGGCAAGCCGCTGAAGCGCGCCGGCGGCAGCCCCTGGGGCAACCAGGAGGCGGGGGTCTTTTTCAGTGGCGGCAATTATCTCTATGTGGCCCCTCTGAATGGAGCGGACGCCAACCAGGTTCAGATCACCGTGCACTATCAGAAGCGGGTGCCGACTGAAAACGGCGCGCCGCTGGCGAAGATCGACCCGACCGATGAGGTGTCGTTCTACGGCGGCGGCTCGCGGTCGTATCGGAACACCTATTCCCAGGCGGCCACCTATCCCCTCAAGGCGCTGCAGGGGGGATACAACGGCTATGGCTGGTATGCCTTCTTCCGATGGAACGCCGACAAGGTGGTCTGGTATGACCCCAAGGAGAATCAGATCAGCATCAGCCCGGCCTATCTGGGACTGAAGGATGGGTGGAACGATGCCTGCCTGATGTTCTGGCTTAATAAGAGCGGCAAGGCGCCGCTGAGCCAGTTTGTCTCGGAGCGGCCCGATGCGCTGCTGCGGGTGGGAGAGGTGAGTTCGGAGGTCTATCGCTGGAAGAGCATCGTCAACCTGAGCGATCCGTTTGTGCTCAATGCGGCCCGCCGGGCGATGCTGTCGGCGGCGGCCGGTACGGATTGACCAGGAACGGATGAATCCGCCGCTGGCCCGGGGTTTGCTCCGCCTATGGTGGATGCTGACGGTACTGGATGATCTTCAGGTGGATTTGCTGCCGCATCGACAATGGGCGGTCAGCAAGTGGTTTTATGCCAATCCCCTCTGGTATTACCACCGGGCGGGAACCGATGAGCAGGTGGTGTTGAATCGGCGGTTCTATCAGTTGGTGGACCCGGACCTGCGCGAGCTGTGCGGGCTGCTCAACGCCCAGGGGTTGCACACCACGCCATCGTGCCAGGGGCATTTTTACCTGCGCGATCGCTTTGAGCGGATCTGGGAGGAGTTGCGGCGGGAGGCGGCGGCGATCACCGCGGAGGGGCTGGTGGTCAAGGATTCGGAGACACAGACGCCGTTCCTGTTTCGCCGGGGGGATTACGCGTTGCCGTGGAATGATTTTGAGGCTTTCCATGCCCAGGCGAACGAGCACCAGGGGACGGGGTATCTGGGGATTCTCCTGCCGCCGGAACGTCAATCAGTACAGGCGAGGCTTTGCGAGGCGGTCGGTGAATCGCGGACGTTTCATATGGAGGCCGATTCACAGGCCGGGGCGCGACTGGGCGGGATGCTGCTGCATATCTTTGTGAAGGCGCCGGATCCTGAGGTGCGCCGGGCGGCCTGGGCGGAGGTGACCGGGCGGGTGGCGGCCGCGCTGAATGGGGTCTGAGGATCAGATGATTTCGGTCACTTCGGCCCGCCGGTCCATCGCCAGATTGGCCAGTTTGTCGGCCAGTTCATTTTTATGCCGCAGGTTATGGGTAAAACTGACCTGATCGAACTGGCGGGTCAGCGAGACGGCCTGTTCGTAGAGCGGCTTGATGCCCGGGTTCTTGACGCGGTATTGGCCGAGCATCTGTCGGATAACCAGTTGGCTGTCGCCGCGGATGGCGATCTTTCGGGCCCCCAGCTTTTGGGCTTCCTGCAGGGCGGCGATCAGGGCCTTGTATTCGGCGACGTTGTTGGTGGCGACGCCGATGAAGCGGCCGAGGGTGGCCAGGGCGGTTCCGTCGGCGGCCCGCACGACCGCGCCGATGCCGGCCGGGCCGGGGTTGCCGCGGGAGCCGCCGTCAAATTCCAATATCAGTGTTTCATCCATGATGGCTGGGAATGGACCGGCGCGGGGGTTTATGATCCCGCTTCCTCATCGGGTTGCATGGAGGCCAGCACATCGGCGGCCGAGGACTGGCGTTGGGGGGCGGCGGCGGGGACTTCTTCGGACTCCGCTTTGCGGGGGGCCTTGGGTTTGGGTTCCTTTTTCTGATTGACGGCCTGTTCGGGGGGGAGGTCTTCGGGGATGTAGAGAATCCGCTGGCAACTGGGGCACGAGACCAGCTCATCGCGGACATGAAGGCGGTTGTAGAGATCGACCACCAGCGCCATGTTGCACTCGGAGCAGATGTATTCCTCCCGTTTGGGGTTGGGCTTGGCCAGGGCGCTCATGGCATGACCCTCGTAGCGGTCGGCCAGGCGGTCGAAGACCTGGAGGGCGCGGGCGGGGACGGCCTGGGCGGTCTCATCGCGGGCCGGCTGGAGGGCGTCGATTTCCGATTGAAGCTGCCGGATGCGGTCGCCGAGCTGGCTTTCCAGATCGGCCAGTTCCTTTTGGGCGTTTTCCAGCTGTGTGGTCAGGTCGGCGACGGTGGTCTGCCCCTGTTCCACCGCCTGCATGGCGGCCAGCGCCTGGTCCTCGACCTTGGCGCGATCGACCTTTTCGGTGTTGATTTCGATGAGAAACGCCTGGTATTCCTTGTTGTTTTTGGCGTTCTGCTGCTGGGTGCGGAGTTTTTCGATGTGGGCTTCGCGGGATTTGAGGTCCAGGTCGAGTTCTCCGTTGCGGGCCTGATCCTGCTTGAGTGTGTCCTGCGCGCTCTGGAGACGTTCGCGCAGATCGTTCACCCGCCGCTGGCGGATGCGCACGTTCTTTGTCGCCGCCTCCAGCCGTTCTTTGGCCTGCCGCAATTCCGTGTCGGCCCGCAGGAGCCTGACCAACGCCACATTCGTCGGACCCATCGTGAGATTCCTCGCTTATGCACTTTGGAAAGATCGAAAAGGCTTATTATGGGGATTCCCGGTCCGATGGGAAGGGGGATGGGAAAAATGGCTCCGGGATTCGGGGCGGGTTGGGTTCGTTGGGAAATAGCGGGTGTTGGGTTCGGGGGGGAAATCGTGGATTCTGGAGCGCCAGGGGGGATTTGGGTTTGGTCCGTTTGGGTTCGTTGGTTGGGGAGAAGGCAGAAACTTGAAGACAGGAGACAGGAGACAGGAGAGAGTAGGCAGAGGGGAGCAGGCAGAAAGCGGAGGGGTGGATTGGTTGGGGCTGGGGGCTGGGCGCAGGGGTGACGGCGCCCATGGCACGGGCTAAGGACATCAGGAATGGCAGAAGGCAGGAACTGGCCATTGTTTTTAGCTCCTCTACCTTTACGGGGGGCGCTGCGCGATTTGGCGACGAAAGGCGCAGCGCGAATTTGCAAATCGCGGTTTTTGGGGCAGCAGGGGCGATAATTCTTTTTTTCACGAAGTTTTTTGCCTGATTTTGCGCTGCGCG
>JBIQLO010000298.1:0-3624 GCA_044464175.1 Planctomycetaceae bacterium
GTAGTTGTACTCCAGGGTCGTGCCGTTCCGCGTCCCCCCCTTCCAGGTCCTGGGGACCGGAAATTCATACCGCCCGTCCCCATCATGCTTCACCACCCCATGCGCCCGCAGGCCAACCAGCACCTGCCGCTCCATTTCCCGCACCTCGATCGTCCAGTCGTCGGTGTCATACTGGCTGAGCAGCTTCCCCATGTCGCGCTTCAGCATCGACTTGTTCTGGCCGTATTTCTGGTTCCAGGCGGCATACTGCTTGGCCGTCAACTTAAAGTCGATCTGGACATGGCAATCCCCCAGCGGAGTGATCTTCATCTCCTGATTGAAGCTCAGCGTCTGCAGCGGCTCGCCGGCCGCCAGCCCGGCA
This sequence comes from Planctomycetaceae bacterium, assembly GCA_044464175.1. Lineage (GTDB taxonomy): Bacteria > Planctomycetota > Phycisphaerae > Tepidisphaerales > Tepidisphaeraceae > JBIQLO01. The sequence continues at coordinate 362 of JBIQLO010000298.1, forward strand.
GCGCATCCCACCGTCACAAGCATCAGAATGAGGTATCGCATGGAAGTCTCTCCGAAGGCAGCGCCTTCAATCGATTCCGGCCCTCTCAATGGGCAACCCGGACGCTCTGCACGATGCTCTGCAGGATCTGCGGCGAGGCCTTGAAATTCTCCATCGGCCCGCCCACATTCAGCAGCACCATGCCCCCTTTGACCGGCAGCACGCTCATCACCGACGTCAGCACCCCATTGGGCGTCTGAATCTTGATCGGGATCATCGTCCCGGTCACGCCGGAGAAATTCGCCTGCTGCCCCGGCCCCTTCTCAAATCCGAAACCGAAATTCCGCATCGTCCCCTCCATGTACTGGGTGACGGCGTTGGGATCCTGGACCCCCTCGAAGAAGATCACATCCAGGCCGCAGTGCGATGCCGGATCAACCACCGACAGGGCGTAGCCGGGCAGGACGCTGCGCAGATTCTGGATCGCCTGCGGATTCTGGAACCACGTCGCCGGATAGCTCAGCGAAACCCGGCCCTGCGGGTCGGCCCAGGTGATTCCCCCGGCCGTCGGCTGCGGCTGAGGTTGTCCCTGCTGCCCCACATTCTGCCCCCCCGCCGCGGGTCCGCCCTTCTGCGCCGCCACCTGGGCCTGCTGGTGCTCCTTGAGCCGCTCATCCAGCATCTTCACAAACGCCGCCCGGTCGATCGACGCCAGTTCCGGCGGGCGAATCCCCTGGTTGCGGTACGAGGCGACGTCGATGATGATCCCCGGCGATTCCCCGTTCCGCACCTTCATGAAGTTCTTGCTCGCCACCTTGACCGCATCCTCAAAACTCATTGGTGCCCCCAGGTTCCCCCCCTCAAACGCCCCGCCGATCCCCGTCGCCTCCACCGGCAGCATCGTCCCATCCCCGAAATCGCTGGTCTGGAGCACCGGGAAACAGTGGCCCGGAATCATCACCAGGTAGCACCGCGCCCCCGCGTTCATCGCGATCGACGCCCACAGCTGCGCCAGTTCCACGCACAGCCCGCTGTTGCCGTAGATCACATCCCGCGGCAGCCGCATCCCCTGCACCAGCACATACCCATCCCCCCGCTGCTCCACCACCCCTTCCGTGCCCGAATAGGTCATCCCCGTCGCCAGCATGTAGTTGTACGTGCTGCGGGCCAGTTGCTCGATCTCCTTGGCGTTGCTCATCGTGCCGAACCCGCCGCTCCGCTCGCTGATCTTGGCGTAATACGAGCGCACCACCGGGTCATGCTCCGTCACCCAGGCGCAATTCAGCTCCGAATTGTCGTTGGCGTCATACCAGGTCAAAACCTCACTCGGCGGCAGCGAGCAGTATTCAATCTCCTGCACCCCCCGGAGCTTGAAGTCCCGCCGTTCGATCCGCGTCCGCTCCCCGCTCCCGTCGTCGTACTCGATCTTCACCTCGACGCTCGCAGGCGTCAGGCTGGTCGTCTTGGTGATCGAGGCGGGAAATCGTGGATAAAAGGGACTGACGACCGTCTGGCCCGGCAGGATTTCCTCATAGTGCTGCGGCGTGGTCCAGGAGACGTAATCCGGAATCTGATAGGAAATGCGCACGTTGCGCAGCGATCCCCCCCCGTCGTTGCGCAGCGTCAGCTTGCTGAGCCAGTATTTGCCCCCCACCGACTCGGGATCGCCGTATACTTTGTAGGCCGCCGTCATCACCGTCGGCTTCTGGATCAGTGTCAGATGAATCGATCCCCGCCCCCCGCCGCTCCAGGCCCCGAGGATCGTCAAAACCAGCCCCACCAGCAAAAGACCCGCGCCCGACAGCAAGCAGATGCGTTTCATGGCACACCGCCTATATGTCAAAACCGGCTGCAGCAGGAAAAAAAGAATGTGACCTATGGAACCTAAAGTGTGGAAACAGAATTGTCAATCTGAATTTCCCTCTGTTTTTCCGCCGCCCCTGATGTAAATTATGAAGAATCCGCCGACGGGCTAAAAAGCATTTTACTCAGGAGCCTCATCATGACCGGGACAGCCAAATCGAATCCAACCGAACCCACCCTTCACATCTCCCCCGAACAGGTCCGCGGCTACTGGGAAAAAGGATGGCTCGCCCTCCCCGCCCTCTTTTCAGCCGACGAGGTCGCCGCCTGGGATGCCGAGTGCCGCCGCCTCCTCGCCCTGGACCTGGTCCAGCCCAACAACCTCCGCACCCGCTTCCGAACCGTCAGCGGCCAGTCCCTGATTGAAAAATTCGACCCCGTGCTGGACATCTCCCCCCTCTTCTCCCGCGTGGCCAACGACCCCCGCATCCTCCAGCCGCTCCAGGCCATCTTCAACGACCGCCCCGCCCTTTTCAAGGACAAGCTCATCTTCAAGCTCCCCACCATGACCGGCTACACCATGCACCAGGACCAGGCCTGGTGGCAGATGTGCCCCGCCGACGACATCCTCTCGGTCTCCATCGCCATCGACGCCGCCACCCCCGAAAACGGCTGCATCGAGCTCTTCCCCGCCCTGCATCGCACGCTCCTCACCCCCGCCGGCCAGCTGCGCAACATGAACCAGGCCGAAATCCAGCAGCACATCGACCTCAGCGCCGCCCACCCCATCGCCAGCCGCCCCGGCGATGTGCTGATCTTCCACGCCCAGACCCCCCACCGCAGCGGGCCCAACACCACCTCCACCTCCCGCCGCAGCCTCTACCTCACCTACACCGCCGCCCGCGTCGGCGATCTCTACAAAGCCCACCGCGACCACTATCTGGCCTACGCCACCGCCGGCATGAGCGACGACCAGAAACAGCGCCTGATCTTCCGCTGATCGCAAAGGAGACAAAAAATCCCACGGCTCCCTCCATGCCTTCCCTTTCCAAACGAACCCATTTCAACCCTCGCTGGCATCAAATCCCCAATCTGCTACCATCTTCCCCATCGGTTTTTTCCCAGCCGCACGCTATGTCCTACACCGTCCTGGCCCGCCGATACCGCTCCTCCACGTTCGATGAAGTCATCGGACAGGAGCACATTGCGCAGACCCTCAAAAAGGCCATCAGCACCGGCCGACTCGCCCACGCCTACCTCTTCTGCGGCACCCGCGGCACCGGAAAAACCTCCACCGCCCGCATCCTGGCCAAGGCCCTCAACTGCCAGGCCGCCGATGGACCCACCACCCAGCCCTGCGGCCAGTGCGCCTCCTGCCTCGCCATCGCCCGCGGAGAGGACATCGACGTCGTCGAGATTGACGCCGCCAGCAACACCGGCGTCGACAACGTCCGCGACATCATCGAAAACAGCCAGTACAC
>JBIQLO010000299.1:0-3559 GCA_044464175.1 Planctomycetaceae bacterium
GTTCTTCCGCACCGTCAGCGGAAGATACGCCGACAGGCGCGTCACCCCGTGTGCCTTGGCCGACGCCAGCCACGGGTCGTAGTAGCTGAAATCCACCGTCGGCCACTCGGCCGCCGGCCGGTCCTGGTACGTCTTGCGGTTCTTTTTGATCCAGGCGGACACGGACTGGTCGCTGCCGGCGATCTTCAGATAGCGGTACATATGGTCCCAGGAGACCGTCCAGTCCAGTTCGTTCCCGCCGATTCCCTCATAAGCGGCAAACAAGGCATCGATCTGCCTGGTGCTTTGCGGCGTCACTTCATAGCTGCCGGACAACACCGTCGATTGCGCGCCGTAGCCCCGCACGTCAAACGGACGAACGGCCGGCACATTGACCGGCCACACCTTCACTTCCAGGGGCAGCGACAGCTCCTGTCCGTCCAAGGAGACGACCACCTGCCCGTTGGCCTCTGCCGCCTGCTCCCCCCCCTGCAGCGTCAGCCACAAGCGCCCTTCGGTGCCGTTGGCCAGGTCAACCGTCGTTGTGCCCGAGAAGGGAACCACCCGGATGGAATCCTTGTCACTGACCTGCCATCCGGTCCGCACCAGCCCCTCGGGAATGCCCTTGAATTGAACGGACAACTTCCCCTTGGAAATTTCCTTCAAGGCATTAAGCCCGATGTAAACCGACCGCCCCTGCTTAAGGGGTGCATCGATCCGAAGCGTCTCCGGAATCCGGCGTTTGCCCTTGCCATCACCGGTGGAGACCCAATAGCCCCGGCGCTGTTCCGCCTCCGTCACGTTGAATCGCTGTGCTTCATTCTGCCAGCCGGGAATCGGGGCCTGGTGCGGTTTGCGCAGCTCCTTCAAGGTGGCGGCGCTCAAGGCGCCCCAGTCGGGCGAAGCGCTGTTGACAATGCGAAGCGCATACTGGACCCGCTGGGACTGGCCGGGGGGCACATCGGCATACACCCATTCATAGGTTGGATGAAGCTTGCTCCCCTGCCAGAAGTAAAACTTCTCCACACCCGGGGCCGCCACGAGAATGCCCTCGGCGCTGGTCTTGTTCCAAATCGCCGACCAGGGTGCCGAGAGCTTGTCGAACCAGCCGTGAGCCGGGGTCAGGGGTTGCAGCGGCTTGCCCTGAACCGGCAGGAAGTACGCGTCCGCCTCGCTCAGCGGTCCGCCGCCGGGCAACAGGAAGCTGCGCAGCATGAACCGCACCGGCTTCTGGGTGCCATTGGAGAGCGTTTCGGTCACCTCCAGTGTGCCGCTCCCCTCCCGCAGGGTCAGGATCTTGACCAGCGACAAGCCGCTGGAATGCGTCGCGGTCATGCGAACCTGCCCGACCGCCCCGCCGGGCTGGGTCACCGCCGCGCGATAGGCAATGGACGTGAAGACGTTCCGGTCATCCAGCGCCCCCCCATTCTGATCGCCGCCGGTCCACAGCGACACCAGATCATGTCCGGTCTTCTTGTTGATGAGCGAACTGATTCGCCCCCCCGCCTCCACGGCGATGTTGAGCTTCATCGCCTCGCTTTCCATCGTGATGTTGACGCCATTGCCCTCATTCACGCGGACCTCGGCCATCCCCCGCCCGCACCAGACCACCGCCAACAGCGCTGTCAGAACGCCCCATCCCAAAGATCTCACTTTGATCATCGCAGCTCCCTTAGATTCCGTCCGTTTACCAGGGCAATGCCGGCTTCCGGCACCCGTTATTGTTCTGAGACTTCGATCAACTGGCCCAGGATGGCCGCACCCAGAGCCGTTCCGGCCTCATCGCCGCCCACCACCGCAATCGTCCGATCCCCCCGCACAATGCAATAGCTGCCCGCTTTGGGCGTGGCTTCCTTGAGCAGCGTTGCCCCAAGCAGCGGCTCCAATTCCGCGCGCGTGCCCAGGGCCACTTGTATCGCGGGACCGGGCAACGCGTCGGAGGAAAGCTGCCCAAGCCCCCGCCCTGCCAGAACCCGGTTGAGCGCTTCGCCGGCCGCAGCATTGCCAACCAGACGGGCATGGGCCTGGCCCCCCTCCACCAGCTTCATACCGTCATACGCCAGCGTGCGGGTCGTCGGCACATGGTCCTGCAGCCAAACAAGCGATTCCAACAACTGCCGCTTGAGCGTCTGGAGCCGGCCGTAGCTCGACTCGGGCGATTGATAGCGATAGATGTAATAGGAAGCATCCTTCAACTGGACGAGCGCATTGGCGCTGGGCGCCACCCACTGCGCCATCTGCTGGCGGATCTTTTTCGCTTCGGCCGCAAATTCGGGCCGGGTTTCGGCCTTCTTCAAAAGAAACTCAGCGCGCTTCCAGTACCGGGCATCCTCAATGCCATCCCGCGCCCCTTCCCACCCTTCGGTGTCGATCGGGCCGGCGGGCGTGTCGAAGATCGCTCCGCCATTGGGATACCACCGCAAATAACCATGAATGAACAGCCCATCCAGCTGGTAATAAGCACAGAATGCCCCGCGCGTGCGGTTGAAGACATAAGGCGCTCGGTGCCAGTCGGCCACGTAGGTGAACTGCCGGTCCGTTGGATCAATCGGCGAATCGCTTCGAAGAATCGCCTTTGCCTGGGAGAGAATGACCGTGTTCCAAATCCAGCGATCAATCGCGGGATTGAGCTCGGCGATCGCCTGGCGGCTCTGTCCGACGCGCCCGGTGGCCGTGAATTCGATGCGGATGCCCATCTCGTGCATCAGTTTCGCCCGGCGCAGAACGTCGGGAATTTCATCCGGCCCGATTTCATCGGCAATGAAGCAGATAATGTGGGTGATACCCCTGCTTCGCAGGTAGCTCACGCACTGGCCCAGCAACCACTTCTTGATGGCGATGTGGCGTGGCGAGTCCGCCGCCAGCTCCTTGTCGCCGGTGATCTCACGGGCATAGCCCAGCCAGGTATTGGGCTGATTCTTAAAGTTGAGATGGAAATACGCCATTCCAGCCAGCAGCGGCTTCTCCACAAACGGATCGAAGTAACTGAAATCGAGCGCCGGCAGCGCATTTTCCTTGATCAGCCCTTTTTTAAGCGCTTCCTCAAAATAGACGCCCGAGTCGCGCAGCCGCACATGCCTCAGCGATCGTGAACGGCCCCACGGATCGATCCAGGAGCCGTCCTCGTTAAAATCGATATGGTGGGCCGCCAGGTTGGCCACATGGCTCTCAAAATGGCCGATGCCCGCCAGCGGCTTGCCCGGCGGCTGTTTACGGAAAGAGCTAGGCAGCAGAAGGCTCGACCAGTTGTAGGTCGCCTCCGTCTGGAAATATTCCCGCCCCGGCAGGCGCACCGGCCAGACCCGCACTTCAAGCTTCACCGGCGGCACCGCCGCATTGCTGAAACGCACTCGCCCGCGATACGTCCCCGGTGCGACATTCTGTGTATTGAGGGTCAGCCAGAGCGTGATGGACTCGTTCGCCTTGAGCGGAACCGAAAAGGCGCTTTGCCCGGCCGAATCCTGCCGGGGCAGATCCAGCAGCCAGTACGGTCCGACCGTCAACTGCGGCGCGGCCACCCCCTGAACGCGCAGGCGCATGTTCGAGGCGGAAATCTTCGCTTCCCGCCTCGACGCGGCGG
>JBIQLO010000300.1:0-3510 GCA_044464175.1 Planctomycetaceae bacterium
CGGCTCGGAGTTGGTCCTCGTCGGCCAGGCCGGGCGCGACGCCGCCGGAGAACACCCCCCCGCCGGTGGACTATGCCACCGGCCCAAAGCGCGGACCCGCGTATAACGGGCCGCCGCCGGACAACGAAGCTCGCACCTGGGGCATGCTCGCCCACCTGTCGGTGCTGGCGGGGTATGTCGTTCCCTTTGGCAACATCCTTGGGCCGCTGGTGGTGTGGCTGATTAAGAAAGATCAGATGCCATTCGTGGATGATCAAGGCAAGGAATCGCTGAATTTCCAGATTGTCGTCACCATCGCCCTAGTGATCTGTATTCCCCTGATCTGCCTCGCCGGCCTCGGGTTCTTACTGATGATCGTGCTCGGTATTGCCGACCTTGTGCTTATCATCATTGCGGCCATCAAAGCCAACCAGGGAATTGCCTACCGGTATCCCTGGAATTTCCGATTCATCAAGTAAGAACGTAAGACTTGTCCCAAACCGCAAGACAGGGCCTGCTCCAGGCCCTGTCTTTTTTATTCCCCCGCCCGGCCGCAGCACAGCGCGATCGCCAGGGCATCGGCCACATCCGGCGGCTCCGGCGGCGCTTCCAGATTCCACACCGACTGGATCGCCCGCTGCATCTGGTGCTTGGAGGCATGCCCATGCCCCGACACCGCCTGCTTCACCCGGTTGGCCGAAAACTCCCGGATCGTCAGCCCCCGCCGCTGCGCCACCAGCAGAATGATCCCCCGCGCATGGGCCATCAAGATCGCCGTCCGCGGATGCCCGTAGTGGGCGTAGAGCTGCTCCACCGCGCACACCGCAGGCCGGTGCTCGTCAATGAGGCTCTCGAGTTCCCGCTCCAGCTCCGCCAGCCGCGCCGCGATGGGCTGTTTGCCGTCCAGCCGGATCACCCCCCCATCCACCAGCGCCGGATGCGCAGGGTGATAGTCAATCACCCCATATCCCGTCAGCCGCAGCCCGGGATCAATCCCCAGGATGCGCACACCATTGCTCTGTGAGGCTTGGTTCACCCAGTCACCCATAACAGATAACCAATAACAAACAACAGGCGCTGACAAATCCGCCCCGTCGTCCTAGGCTGAATTTTGTTGACGTGCGGGTTCACCTTGGTTCACAATATACATACAAGCCTATGACCCAACGATACCACACGATCATTCGGCCGGAGCCGACCGGGTTTTATGTCGGTTGGGTTGAGGAGATTCCTGGCACCATCACCCACGGGCGCTCGCTGGAGGAGTGTCGGCGCAACCTGCGGGATTCGTTGCAGCTCATGCTGGAAACCCACCGCCATGAGGCCAGGCTCGCCTTAAGCCCCACCTGCATTCAGGAAGACATCGAGATTGAGGTGGCCGAAGGCCCCTACTCGGTCGCCTGATCGCCCAGTCTCCCCCGCCTAATTTCCCGCCCGCCTTCCTCCCCGGCGCGCGGCACGGGAGTTCCCCGCCTCCGACAATCTAGCCGCCCGCCCCGCCATTGTGTCGCCCTGCCTTGGCAGCTCACCGGCGCCGCTCACGCCTTTCGCTTTTTTAGGCGGACCTAAATCACTATTTACAGAAGGCTTAGAGAAAAACCGAGCCGGAGGGCGCTCTTCCTCCATCTGGTTTGGCACCTAATTTGAAATGCAAAACATCGCGGGAACGAGGAGTGTTCCCTAAGCGAGCCAACCCCCTTGATGCAGGGTTCCTTTAACTCCACAACCCGGGAACCCTCCATCACCCTCAGCCGCCCTTTGCCCGGGGCGGCTTTTTTTGCGCCCTCCCGGGAAGACAGGCAGCGCGCCGCCTCTCCCAACAACAACGCCGCCGCGGAGTGCGACCGGGGAAACGACGGCACAGAATCGGATCCACTTAGGGCTGCTTCGTTTCCGACCTGACCCGGTTCGCGGCCGACCCTTGCATCGCACCCGGCCGCATTCCACGGCGGCTGAGCTTCCCATTATAGCCACCCATTCAGCTTTGGATAGGGGGCGGCTCGGCAAACAACGTCTCCCCCGGATAAGTGATCCGCTCCCCCCGCACCCTGGCAAACGGCGTCAGCTTGTGCGGCGTCACCTTCGTGCAGCTGAAGATGTCCAGCACCTCCCACCCCCGCACCAGCAGCGCATCGCCGATCAGGCTCCGGTGGCAGCGCCACGGCACCGCCTCCGCGCACATCATCGCCAGCGGCGTCTTCCGGGCCAGGTCCGTCAGCCGCGCCAAAGCCGCTGAAAACGCCTCGGTCTGCATGAAGTCGGCATATCCCCGGAAACTCTCATTCCGCCAGGCGCTGTTGATCGAATCCTTACGCGCATGCCGCCGCCCCCCCAGGTCCTTGAAGGGATAATACGCCAGCCCGTGCCGGGGCAGGTCCACCTCCAGGGCGTCGGCGTTGAATTGCGGCACCCGCCGCGAGCGCGGAATCGAGCGGACGTCGGCGATCCCCCCCACCTGGTGCGCCTTGAGCATCTCCACCACCTCCTCCAGCGTATGGGTGGAATGCCCGAGGGTATAAATCGTTCCGGCGGGATGGGCGGCGGTGCGGGGCATGGCAGGCTCCCTCCGATCTTACCACACCGGCGACAAATTGCTGATGCGCGAAGGTTTCCTTAATCGATCAAAATAATTAAACTCCCACCGCAACAGCGTCTTCACACTCAAACCAGGAGATACAGCATGAACAGGGTATGGATGGAGGCCTTGGAAGAGCGGCGACTGCTCTCGGCCAGCAGCATTATCGTCACCGGCACGGAAGTGGGCGCGCCCCCCAACGTCAAGGTCTTTGACGCGGCCACCGGCGATCTGAAACTGAGCTTCTTCGCCTACGATTCCGGCTACCTCGGCGGCGTCCGCGTCGCCAGCGCCGATGTGACCGGCGACGGCACGCCGGACATCATCACCTCCCCCGGCCCCAATGCCCCGCCCAACGTCCGCGTCTTCGACGGCAACACCGGCCAGCAGATCGATGGACCCCAGGGCAGCTTCTTCGCCTACGACCCCGGCTACCTCGGCGGTGTGCAGGTGGGCGCCGGCGATGTCAACGGCGACGGCCACGCCGACATCATCACCGGCGTTGATGCCCGCGTGGGCGTCGGCCCCAACGTCAAGGTCTTCAGCGGCGCCGACGGCTCGACCCTGCGCAGCTTCTGGGCTTACGACCCCGGCTTCTACGGCGGCGTCCGCGTCGCCGCCGGCGATGTCAACGACGACGGATTTGCCGACATCATCACCGGGGCCGCCGGCGCAGCGCCCCACGTCAAGGTCTTCGACGGACAGACCAACACCACCGTCGCCAGCTTCTTCGCCTATGAGCCCGACTATGCCGGCGGCCTGTTCGTGGCCTCCGGCGATGTGGACGGCGACGGCCACGATGACATCATCGCCAGCCGCGGCGTGGGCACCCCCCAGGTGACCACCTTCAGCGGCGTCACCTACGAGCAGATCCACCAGTACAACGCCTACGATCCGTCCTTCCAGGGTGGCGCACGCGTCGGCGAGACCCCGGACCGCCTCCCGGAACTGCCACA
>JBIQLO010000301.1:0-3472 GCA_044464175.1 Planctomycetaceae bacterium
GTGGGGGTGCAGGGGGTGGGGGTTGGGGATTAAGGGTGAAGATCGGCTTGCATTTGGACTTATCTTTCCTATTCTAACAGCCGACACAAGGATTGGGCCGTGCGGCGCGGGCCGGCGGCAGGCAGTTGGGTCTACACGGAGGTGACCGTGATCATTTCACGATCTGGTGTGAAGCGGGCGATTTGCGTCTCCCTGGCGGGGGCGATGGTTCTGGGCGCTGTGGGCTGCGCGGGCTTGAGCGACATGGCGGCCGATTCAACGCAGAGCCGCGAGGCGGGGAATCAATATTACAACTCGGCGCGCTACGCTGACGCGGTGGGCGCCTATTCCAACGCGACGCGGAAGGATCCGCGGGATTACAAGGCGCAATACGGCCTGGCGTGCGCTTACGACCAGTTGCATCACTATCAGCAGGCGCTGCAGCAGTATGAGACGACGCTGGATGTGATGACGCGGACGCTGGCGGGCCGGGAGGACCCGGATTTCCGGGCGCACGTGATCGATTCGCTGGCCTCGTGCATCGCGCGGAGCGATGTGAACAGCGAGATCACGGCGCTGAGGCAGAAAGCGCCCAGCGACCGGACGGGCGAGGCGTATTACATCCTGGCCAAGACGTACGCGTACAAGGGGGATGCGGATTCCTCGCTGGATGCATACAACAAGGCCTCGCTGACCGCGCCGAAGAATTTTTACATCGCCCGCGACTACGGGCTGTACCTGGAGAAGCTGGGGCAGAACCAGAAGGCGGCGACGGAACTGACCCGGGCGTATCGGCTGAACCAGCAGGATGGGCAGGTGAACGCGGGGCTGCGGAAGGTGGGGATCACGCCGGGGCCGCAGTTGCTGGACGACACGGGGTTCAAGGTGCCGCTGCTGTCGAACGTGGTGCTGCCGGGGCAGCGGGGTGAGGAAAAGACACCGGTGCCTCCGCCGCCGCCGTCGCTGGGAGGAACCAGCGGGGCGATGGCACCGCGGGACTGAGGCGATCGAAAACGGAAAAAGGAAAATGGAAGATGTGAGTCAAATCCTCACATTTTCCATTTTTCTTTTTTTACAGCCGGTCGCCGGTGGGGCCGTGGTGGTGGGAAGCGCCGGGGGGTTCATCGTGGGCGTGGGTGGGGGGAACTTCGTCGGGGGCGTTGAGGCGGACGGCCAGGCCGATGGTCAGGGCCATGAGGAACAGGCCGGCGATGATGATGAGCAGGACGCCGGCCCAGGCGGGGTGGGTTGGGAGGAGGGGCTGGTTCATGAGGTGGGGGTGTTGGGCGCCAGCCACGCGAGTTCGGGGGCGGCGGCGGTGATTTCCTTAAACTCGAGGGAGGGGACGGCCCAATCGGCATGGGTGAGGCTTTCCAGGGGATAGGAGGTGGCGACGCCCAGGACGCGGAATCCGGCCGCTCGGACGGAGCGGATGACGGTGGGGGCATCCTCAATAATCAGGCAGTCGGCGGGGTTTAGGGAGAGGTTGTGGCGCTCGGACAGGAGCCGGGCGGCCAGGATGTAGCCGCGGGGGTCGGGCTTGCCGACCTCCACCTCCTGGGCGCCGACGATGATGGGGAAATGGGATTCGAGGCGGACCCCCTTGAGCATGGGGCGGATTTCGGCCTGGATGGCGCCGGAGCAGATGGCCATGGGGATGCGGTGGGCGGCGAGCTGGGTGATGAAGGTGTCGACGCCGGGGAGGGCATGGAACTGGCCGGTGCGGATCAGGTCGGCCATCATCTGCTGCTTGTCGCGGGTGAGCCGCTGGAGATGCTCGGGGGCCAGGGGGAGGTTTCGCAAGTGGAAGAGGTGGCGGAAGCATCCCTCATCGTCGAAGCCGATCAACTCGCGGTAGTACTCGGCCTGGGTGAGGAGGATCCCCTCGGCGGCCAGGACCTCCTGAAAGGCGCGGCAGTGGAGCGGCTCGCTGTGGACGATGACGCCGTCAAAGTCGAACAGCACGGCTTTGGGCCAGTGGGACATGGGCGGGAGGCTATCGGATGGGGGGCGGGGATGCAAGATGGCTTATGCTTGTTATTGGTTCTTGGTTGTTGGTTGTTTGTTGCTGGGGATGGTGCGGACACCGGCCGTAGAGGCGGCTTGGGACATTGGGCGGGGGTTGTGCTATAAATAGGGGGACCGGGGCGTAGCTCAGTTTGGCAGAGCGCGTGGTTTGGGACCACGAGGTCGCAGGTTCAAATCCTGTCGCCCCGATTTTCGCTTTTGGCGAAAAATGGAGCAGGAACAGGGAGATAGGAGAGAGTAGAGCAGACGGAAAAACGACCGTCTATGCACGACCTCTCCTGCGGTCTCCTCTCTACTCTCTCTTTTCTTCCGCGACGGCATGCTGCGCGAGATTGTCATGGCCGAGCTACTGGACTATGCGTCGCCTCCGCCGGTCAGGCCACCGAAACGATGGCTGGGGTGGATTCTGGGGATGGCCAGCTTCGCCCTTTCCCTTTTGGTCGCCGTCGCCGCCTTTTCCCAGGCGTACGCCATGCGCAATTACAGCAGCTGCGGATTCGGCTACGGCGCGCTGGAGGGGTTTTTCTGGTATTCCGATCCGCTGATTGAAGCGTTCGCGGTCGCCGGCTGGGTCCTCTGCGCCAAGCTCGGCGCGGGCAGCGCCCTATGCCGCGTGGGCGTTGGCGTGGCCGTTCTCATCTGGATTGGCTCGTGGGTGAGCCTACCTTGAATTGCGTGCCGGGCACGCTGTGCGTGCCACCGATGGTGAGCGGCGTTCCCGGCACGCAATAGCGTGCGCTACGAGGTCGAAAGGCTGGTTACCCACGCATGGTGATCCGCGGCTTTATTCTCGCGATGGCCCTTATGCTGGCCGGGTGCAGGCCCGGCGCGCCGGCGACAACGCATACTCAGAGTTCCGCTTACGGGACGATGGGCGAGCGGGTGAAGTTCCTGAATCAGTACGTCTCCTTTCGCCGGACTTACCAGACGCTCGACTTTGATATTCGCTGTCAGAACAATGGGGCCGCATGGTTCCGGGGCCTTCCAACTGGGATGTGAGGCTGGTGGCAACCGTGCCGGCGTCGGAACTGGCCGCTTGGATACCGGCGGGCGTTCCGGCGTCCGCCGGTGCGGAGGCCGGATGGGTAAAGTCCGTGCCGACGGCGCTGGACCTGTCCGGGGTGAACGAGTGGTATGTGCAGGCCCATCGCGTGGTGGGTCTGGATCGGGGCGGGCGCATTGTGGTCTACCGGATGTGGGCGGAGTGAACGCCGGGGGATACCCCCCCCTACCGAAGCGAGTTCACCGCAGCGCGCAAACAAACGCTAATGGATCAAGTCACGACCAAACCGCCGGTTCGGCATCCGTGGAGATGGGTCACGGGGTTGTTTGTGGCGCTTTGCCTGCTGGCGGATTTTTTCCCGCATCGCGGGCCGCCGCAGTTTCGCTATACCGGCTCCGATCCCGCGGTGGCGGTGTGGAACCTGGGTTGGCCGCTGGCCACGGCGATTTATGATTCCCGCAG
>JBIQLO010000302.1:0-3429 GCA_044464175.1 Planctomycetaceae bacterium
AACGCCGCCTGGCCCGCATCGAACAGGCCCTGGGCCTGGCCGCCCCTTCACCCTCCGCCGCCCCCGCTCCCCCCAAGCCGCCCCCTCTGCCGATATCGCCCCAACCGGCGCCACCCCAATCCATCCCCGCGATTCTTCCCACCGCCCCCGCAACGCCGCCCCCGCTCCCCGCCCCGCGCCCCGACCTGGAACACGCCATCGGCCTCAAATGGACCGGCTGGATCGGCGCCCTCGTCCTGGTCGCCGGCCTCGCCTTCGGCGCAAAATATGCCTACGACCAGGGATGGTTCACCCACTTCATCCCCCCCGCCCTCTGGCTCGCACTGATCTTCGCCGCCGGCCTGGCCCTCATCGCCGCCGGCGAAGCCGTCTTCCGCCGCCTCAACGCCATCGCCGCCGCCTCCCTCTACGGCGCGGGCGTCGCCGTCCTCTTTCTGGCAAGCTACGTCGGCTTCTTCCATTTCCAGCTCTACACCCAATCCACCGCCTTCCTCCTCATGGGCCTCAGCGCCCTGATCGGGGCGGCCGTCGCCATGCGCGGCAACCTCGTCTCCATCGCCGTCCTCTCCCTTCTGGGCGCCAACCTCGCCCCCATCCTCCTGGCCACCGAAAATCCCCGCCTCCTCCCCTTCCTCATCTACCTCCTGGCCCTTCAACTCGTCGCTCTGGTCCTGGCCAACTGGGGCCGCCAAGCCAAATGGTGGACCCTCCGCTACCTCTCCCTGGCCACCACCACCCTCTGGATGGCCGCCATCCTCGCCGACAGCCCCGACCCCTTCACCCTCAAACTCACCTTCACCCTCCTCTTCGCCTCCCTCTACCACGCCGAAATCCTCCTCTTCACCTTCCGTAAAGCCGATTCGTTGCCGACCCCTGTAGGCGGGGTCGCTGACCCCGCACGCCCCTCGAAAACCGCGGCTACAACGAATCCCGCGTTCCCCGGCCCCCTCCTCACCCTCCTGACCACCGCCTTGGCCACCATCGCCATCCTCACCCTGTTCCAGAGTTCAACACCCCTTACGCAGGTGATCTGGGTTCTCGGCATCGCCGCCGTCTGCGCCCTGCTGGCCCTCGGATGCAACCGCGCTGCGTCCGAAAAATCCCCCGCAAAAGCGCTGGCCGTCAGCTACGCCATCCAATGCGCCGGCCTGCTCGTCATCGCCATCCCCATCTACTTCGACGAACTGGGCACCGTTCTCGGCTGGGCCATCCTCTCCATCGCCTTCGCCGCCCTGGGCCACCTCCGCCGCCTCCGCACCGCCCGCTACGCCGCCGTCGTCACCTGGATTTTGGCCGTTTTGCTCCTGGCCGTGAGAATGGCGCTGCTGACCCGAAACGATCTTTCCAATTTCAACAATGTTCAGTTCCATCTCTTTTCCGAACCAATCCGTCGGGGGCTCCTGCTCGCCTGGCTCCTGGCCCTGGCGGCCAACTTCATCGCCCGCTTCTCCCTCTGGACATCCCACCCTGTAGGCGGGGTTGCCGACCCCGCGGCGGCCTCAACGGGGCCGCCCATAAACCCCGCCACCGCACTCCACATCGCCGCCGCCGCCCTCTGGTCCATCGCGGCCCTTCAGGGCCTGCCCACCCTCTGGGCCGTCCTGACCATCCTCCTCTACGCCTGGCGCCTCTACCTTCCCGCCGCCCCCCAACTGCGCGGCCGCGTCAAAATTTTGGGTGCAACTCTGACCCTCCTCTGCCTCATCCCCTGGGGCGTCATGGATCTGCTCGGACGCCTGCCCCATTACCACCCGCTGCTCAACATCCAGCTCCTTACCGGCCTGTGCATCATTCTTTCCCTCACCGCCATGCGCCCCTTCATCGCCGCCCTTGAACAGGCCGACCCGAAAAAATCTCCCCTCACCGGCCTGAGCCGCGTCATGGCTGCCTTCATCCCCCTGGCCGCCCTCTGGGCCGGCAGCTTCGAGATCATCCGCTACTGCGATTCCCCCTACGGCCAGGCCCAATTCGCGGATCCTCTCCTGGCCCAGCAGGTGGGCCTCTCCATCTTCTGGGCCTGCTTCGCCATCGCCTCCATCCTCACCGGTTTTGCCCTGCGCCTGGCCCCCTTGCGCTACTTCGCCCTGGCCCTCTTTGCCGCCACCCTCCTCAAAATCGTCCTGATCGACATGAGCTCCGTCCAAACCGGCTACCGCATCCTCTCCTTCCTCGCCCTGGGCTTCCTCCTCCTGACCACCAGCCTCCTCTACGCCCGCCTCAAATCCCCCTGAGGCGAGGTGCCAATATGGAATTTCCAGCCCCTCAGATCCCAAGAAGGGCGGGTGCCACGACGTCAGCGTACTCGCTGACTCGTGCCCAGGCGGCCGCCCATCCCGACCCCCGGTATAATTCGAGACAGGCACCTATTTATTGGGTCGATGTCTGTCGGTAGTACATGTGCTTCATGGCCCTGCACGGATACCCATATATCCAGTGGCTCTTCCTTCTTGGGAATCCTGCCCCCGGCCCGCCAGCCCCTCAAAAATGTTCCGCGCGGGACATTCATCCATCCATCCGCGCTGCGCGGTTTGGCGACAAAGGGCGCAGCGCAAGAAACCAAAAAAACTTCGTGAAAAAAAGAATTATCGCCCTTGGCGCCCTAAAAACCCCGATTTGCAAAATCGCGCTGCGCCCTCCATCACCAAACCGCGCAGCGCCCCCCGTAAAGGTAGAGGAGCCAAAACAATGACCCGCTTGCCGCCGTCCGCCCATCCTGATCCCCCTTGCCTGCCCCACGGGCCTCCCTCACCCCTGCGCCCAAACCCCGACCCAGCCAACCCCTCTCCGTCTTCTGTCTCCTGTCTTCATGTCTTCTCCCCAACCAACGAACCCAAACGAACCAAACCCAAATCCCCCCTGGCGCTCCAGAATCGCCGATTTCCCGAGGCGAACCCAATGCGCGTATTTCCCAACGAACCCAACCTCCGAAATCCCGAATCCCGAACCCCAGTTCCCAATCTCAAAAATTTTTTCCCCATCGCTTGACATCCCCAATCCAACATGCGATACTACTTCCGTTGTTGGTTGAAGCCTACCCGGACTTATTCAGGCCGTGGTGCTCGAACCACGGCGGAACGATAAGCTCCGCTTGTTGCAGTCTCTGCAACCTTCTTTCAAAAAACGAGTCGATCGACCGGAGCCTTCCTCGGCCTCCCGGCGGTGAGCTTTCTGTTAAAGAAGTCGCCGCTGAAATGCCGATAAGTTCTTTCCCCGCAAGCGATTGTGGGGCGATCGAGGGCCGCGGATGGAAAAATAAAAAATTTTTTCATCGGTGGCTTGACACGGCCGGAATCATCCGTATGATTCCGCCTCCCTTCGAGACGCAAGTCCGGAAGGGTGCGACGAACCTCCTGAGAATGTCCGTCGTATATATGATTGCTCTTTGACAAGTGAATACGAGGTTCAATAGTAGAAATATGAAGTTCTGCG
>JBIQLO010000303.1:0-3389 GCA_044464175.1 Planctomycetaceae bacterium
CCCCACAGATAACAAACGCCAGCGCGGAAATGAATCGATTGCGGGTCCACCGGCCCACTCCCAGCGGCCGAACCTTCGCCGCCGCCAGCCCCTCCCGGTTCAGATACAGATAATACAGCCCGATCAGCGGCACAAACCAGGCGTGCTGCCAGTTGGGATCGCCCCAGAACGGCATGGTCTTCAACCACAGCCGCCGCAGGTTCGGCCAGAAGAGCGCGCAGAACAGCACCAGCAGGATGCCCGCCTGCACCCACGCCTCGGCGGTCAATCCCCCCATACGCCGCCCCTGACCCAGTTCGGCTTCAGGTGGTGGGGATTCCAAGATGGTTTGCATCCTGCTCAGGGGCCTCCCTCCGGCATGGGGGAACGTGCGCTCCAGCGCACTCAACCGCATTTTCTCATTCGAAATTTGGTTCCACACCCGCCGGAAAGCGTGCCCGGCGGAACGTATCAATCAGATGCGTTGTTTGCTCCGCCAACCATACCCTTCATTTTTGCCCCCCGCAAGCAAATCCGACAAAAAAAGCCGCCGCGGCGAAGGGCCGCGGTGGCTGTTTTTGAGCAATCCGAAACCAGAACTACTGATTCTGGTTGTTGTTGTCATAGGCGAAGTTCCGGTCATACAGGAATCCAAAGCCATAGGTGAACCGGAAGGCCCCCCGCAACGCCGCCAGGAACGGCGCCACCGCGTTGGTCCCCACGTTCACCACGTCATTGGGCTTGAGGTAGATGTCCGGCTGCTCTCCGGCGAACACCTTGTCCAGGTTCACCCGGACGAACACCTCCTTGTTCGTCCCCACGCGCCGGATGATCTCCGTCCGCTCCGGAATTGCCAGTCCATCCAGCATCCCGGCCGACACGATCGCCTGTTTGAGCGTGATCTTGCGGTTCGTCAGGTTATAAACCCCCACCCGCGCCACATGCCCGCCCATGTAGTATTCCCCGATCACCGGCGGCGGCACCACGATCATATCATCCGGCCGGATCACCACGTTGTACCGCAGGTCTCCCTGTTTGAGCTTGGCCAGCGGCACCCGAATGACCCGCACATCCTTGGGGGCGCTGGGCGCCTGAAATTCAAATTCCTGCGTCGTCGGCCCGGCTTGCCCGGTCGTCAGCGCCTCCGCCCACACATCGCTCGGCTGGGTCGTCGGCTGGGTCGTGGCGGCCTCGCTCCCCGTCCCGCCCGCCCCCTGCATGGCCGCCCCCGGTTCCGGAATCACCGGCCCGGTCTGCGGCTTGCCCGCCGCCCCTGCCGCCGGTTGACTGGTGCTGTTTCGATACGCCGCCTTGTTGTGGCGAACGATGTACAGGTAATCCAAATCCTGTACGGAGGTGTCCCGCGCCAGCACCAACGCATCCAGCACCCGGAAATCCGCCTTCAAAATCGCGTACTGCCCCGGCTGCGTCACCGCACCGATGATGCTGAAGGTCCGGTTGCGCGCTTCGGTCACCGTCACGGCCACCTGCGCGTTTTGAATGATGTTCGCCTCGCGGTAGGCCTGGACAATCGCCTGCTCCAGTTCCGCCTCCGTCAGCCCCGCCGCCTTCACCTGCCCCACCATCGGCAGGCTGATGCTCCCGCTGGTGCTCACCCGCGTCGATTTGAGCGTCTCCACGCCGGGGGCGATCAGATCGGTGATTGACACGCCCAGCAGGTCGTCCGGCCCGATGACATAGTCGGTTTTGGGCGCCACCAGGTCCGACTGCCGGACATCGGTCGCGTTGAGAAAGTCCGGATTCGCCTCCTCAATCGCCGCGTCCAGGTTGTCCAGGATCGGCACCACCAGCGGCTCCTTCTCCCATCGGCCCACCGCCGTGGGGTCCAGAAGGCCCTTGGTTTCACAACCCGCCAACATGCCGACCCCCACCAGCGACAATACGCCGGCGGCGACCGCCCGAGAAATCTTGTCCCGCGTCCGTTGCAAGAGAACGCTCCTTTCCTGCTTGTTTCCACCCCTATATTCGGCCAACAACCCACCGCCGCCCAAGAGTTTTTTTGGCGCCGGGGCTCCCTATCTTGCCAGAAATCCCCCGCCGCACAAGAGCATGCTTCGGCCCGCTTTGGATTTTCCGTTGCGGATTTCCGCCGCCCCGGCCGATATAATCCCCATCGAGCGGCCCGGCCGCCGGGAAGGAGAAGCACCATGATTGGATCGGGATTGACACGCTTTCGGGATTTGGGCCTGCTGCTGCTCCGCATCGGCCTGGGCGCCGCCTTTATCGTCCACGGCTATCCCAAGCTCTTTGGCGGCCCCGAAGTCTGGACTGGAATCGGCAACATGATCAATGCCCCCTTCGCCCCGGTCGCCTTCGGCTTTGTCGCCGGGTGCATTGAGTTCGTCGGCGGCATCCTCCTGATCCTCGGCTTCCTCTTCCGCCCCGTCTGCCTTCTGCTGGCCGCCCAAATGGCCGTCGCACTCTTTGCCTACCATCTACCCCACGGTGATCCTTTTGGCATCTGGTCCCATCCGCTCGAGGACGGCATCGTCTTCCTCTGCCTTCTCCTGATCGGCCCCGGCGCTTACAGCATCGATCGCAAGTAACGCTGGTTACACATGCTGCGGGTGATCCGCCCGCACAATCTCCAGATCCGCCGCCCGCGCGTTCTCGGCCACCTGATCCACGTTCTTGCACCCCGGAATCACGCACGTGACGGCCGGGTTCTGCAGGCACCACGCCAGCGCCCACCGCGCCATCGGCACCCCCGCCGGCACCTCGGTTCGCCCAATTTCCTCTGCCTCGCGCAAAAACCCATCCAGTTGCGCCTGATTCCAGCGGCTGCGCGTGTCTGTCTCATCAAATTTCGCCCCCGGCTTGTACTTGCCCGACAAAAAACCGCTGGCCAGCGGCACCCGCGCCAGCACCCCCAGGTCCAGCTTCCGGCACAGCGGAAAGACCGCCGCCTCCGGCTTGCGGTTAAGCCGGTTGTACACAATCTGGATCGCCTCCACGTGATACTTTTCGGATTGCTCAATCTGCGTCGTCTTGTCGTTGGGTCCCACCGAATTGCCCAGATGCCGCACCTTCCCCGATTCCACCAACTCGATCAACACCCGCCGCACTTCATCATTGGCGAAATCCGCATCCCCCCAGGAGTGGTACTGCAGCAGGTCGATATAGTCCGTCTTCAGCGCCTTGAGCGACGCCTCTACCTGCTTGCGCACATCCGCCGCCGACCGCGGCTCCGTGCGCTGAAACCGCCCTTCGTAATGGTGCCCGAATTTGGTGGCGATGATCCACTGGTCCCGGTCCCGCCGCGTTGCATTCCCGATAAAGGCCTCGGAGGTGTGATCCCCGTAACATTCGGCCGTGTCGATCAGGTTGATCCCCACCTCCCGCGCCTTGTCAAACATCCCGTCCACCTCCCCCTGCGTGAAATTCTTCCC
>JBIQLO010000304.1:0-3379 GCA_044464175.1 Planctomycetaceae bacterium
CCGGATTGGCGATGACGCGCAGATACGCCAGCACATCCTTGATCTCCTTGCGGTTGTAAAACTCCACGCCGCGGGCGATCTGGTAGGGGATGTTGGCCCGGCGCAGGGCATCCTCCATGACGCGAGACAGGGCGTTCATGCGGTAAAAGACCGCCATCCGGCTCCAGGGATACTTGGCCGAATCGTGAAGCCGCTGGAGGCGCTGGGCGATGACGGCGGCCTCATGGTGTTCATCCTGGCACAGCAGCACGGCCGCCTTCTCCCCGTCGCTGTTCTCCGTCCAGAGGCGGCAATCCTTCCGCTGGGTGTTGCGGGCGATCAGGTCGGAGGCGATCTTCAGGATGGTTTTGGTGGAGCGGTAATTCTGCGCCAGCGAGACAACGGCCGCGTCGGGATAATCCTTTTCGAAGTCAAGAATGTTGCGGATGTCCGCGCCGCGCCATCCATAGATCGATTGGTTCGGATCTCCCACCACGCACATGTTCCGGTGCCGCATCGCCAGGGCGTGGGCCAGGATGTACTGGGCGTGGTTGGTGTCCTGGTATTCGTCGATGAGGAGGTACTGGAACCGCTCCTGCAGTTCCTTGAGCATCTGGGGATGGCTTCGGAAGGCGTCGGCCGTGTAGAGCAGCAGATCGTCAAAGTCCAGGGCGTTGTTCTGCCGGAGCATCTGCTGGTATTTGGTGTAGATGCGGGCGACGGTCTTGCTGTAAAAGTCCGTGGCGGCCGCCGCGAAGGCGGTTTCCGACAGGAGCTGGTTCTTGGCGTTGGAGATCGTCGAATGGACGGCCGAGGGGGCGAAATTGGTGGAGGGGATCTCCAGCGTCTTGAGCGCCTCCTTGATGAGCCGCGTCTGGTCGCCGGAGTCATAGATGGAGAAATTCGGCGGCAGCCCGATGGCCGGGGCGTAGTGCCGCAGGATGCGCAAGCAGAGGGAGTGAAACGTGCAGACCGTCGGCCACTGCTGATCCAGCCGCCCAAAATCGTACAGCTTCCGCCCCAGCAATTCGCCGATGCGTCCCTTCATCTCCCCGGCCGCCTTGTTGGTGAAGGTGATGGCCAGGATCGACGCCGAGGGAATGCCCTGGGCGATCAGGTAGGCCACCCGGCGCGTGATGACGCGCGTCTTGCCGCTGCCGGCCCCGGCCACCACCAGGAGCGGCCCGTCCACGTGCGTCACCGCCTGGGTCTGCGGCCCGGTCAAATCCTTCAGTAATGCCTCTGCGTCCAACACCCGAATCCATCCTCTGCCGCCCCCGGGGTTCGCAAAAATCGAAGGGGCACTATAGCAGCGCGAGGCCGGATTTTCGATTCCCCGCCCGCCGAACCTACTGGTTGGGCACGTAGATCACCTGCGGATTGGTCTGCGTGGCCGTGACGCCGGAGCGGTCGATGATGTAGGCCGCCCGCCGCTGGGTGATGCGCCGGGCGGTGGCGGTTCCGGCGTTTTGCCAGCCTTCGAGGACGATGTAGACGGTGAAGGAGTCGGAACGGGTGGTGATGAGGTTGGAGATTCGGTTGAGGACGTTGTAGCGGGCCTCAAAGTCCCCCGCGACGTTCTGGCCGGAGGGGGCGAGGGGCGTGATGTCACCGTCGGAGTTGTCAGGGTCGAAGGTGGCGAGGTTTGGGATTGAGCTGCCCAGCGAGGGGGCCCACCAGGTGGCGAAGCTGGGCGTGGCGGTTCGATTGACGCGATTGAGATCGAAGATGCTCCGGAAGGGGCCGTTTTTGATGCGGTCCTGGAAGATCGCCCTGGCCAGGGCGATGTTTTGGGCCGGGATAATTTTTCCGGCGGCGTTGGTCACCATTGGAAGCGTGGAAAGGACCTTCCACGAGGCGGTATTGATGTTGATCAGGCCGTTGACGGGGGCGGTGTCTTCGGTGGGGGTGGTGGTGTAGTTGGCGGCGGCGGAGTTTGAACCGTTGGCGATGGCGTCCGGGGTGGGGCCGGGGTAATGAGCGACGGGTATTGGCGATTGATCCAAACCGGGGTTGACGTTGGGCAGGTAGTCATTGGCCGGGGCATGGACGGTCAGATAGTCGAAGAGGCGGGAGGCCCAGGCGTAAGGATCGGCGGTTGCGGGCGTGGGGAGGCCGGGGCAGAAGCGGCCGATCTGTTCGAGACTATCGGCCATGGTGGGATCATTGGCGTAATAGCCGTCGATGGTGACGCTGTTGAGTTCGGTTGTCTTGGAGGAGGATCCGCTGGGGAAGACGCGGTAGGCGCCGATGAAGGGGACCTGGAGGATGTCGCCATTGCGCGCGAATCCGCCGAAGGGGAATTTGTTGCCGCTCGTCGCGATGGTGGGGTTGGGGCCGGGCATTCCCATGTTGTTGATCTGGATGAGGGGGAAAGTGGCGGCGCCGGAGTCGGCGGAGGTGGCGTAGGCGGCGGTGTCCGCCTTGCCCAGTTGGCCGGCGTCCTGGGCGGTCAGGCCCGCCGGAGTCACGTGGTTGGATGTCCAGGCAAAGGCGGGGCTTGCGCCGGTGGAATAGGGGCCGGCGTAGGCGAATCGCCAGATGGCGGAGGAGTCGGTGAAACCATTGGGGCGGACGTAATGGTAGCGATGTTTGGAATTGAGGGCGGCGGTCATGCCGGTGAAATCGAACTGGTCGACGGGAATCCAGTCATAGAGATTGGCTTCGTTATAGGGGTTGTTGGCGTCGGCGGAGGAGGCGCCGGTTCCGTTCATGATGCGGGTGCGCATGAGGAAGATTTCCTTGCCCAAGCCATTGGCGACGAGATTGGAGACGGTAAGCGTGGTACCAGTGGTGTTTACGTCGGACGGACTGGTGCCGTCGGTCAGGGTCAGGAATCCGCCGGCGGGGACAGTGGCGGTCCCCAATGAGCCCAGGGCCGTGTACGTCCAGGGGGTCGTGGAGCGATCGACCGAGACCAATTTCCAGTTTTGAAGACTGATGTCCGCGTCGGTGTAGGGGTTGAACAGTTCGATGGCGACGTAGGATTTGTTGGCGGCGGTGGAAGTGTCCACGAGGACTTCGGTGATATAGGGCTGGCGCTCGGCGCCGTAGACCATCGCCTGCACGTCGACGCCGCCGTCGGGGTCGTGGAGGGTGATGAGGTGGCTGGTGATGTTGTTGTCGGCGTCGCGAAGGTCTTCGGTGTTGACGGCGGCCAGAGCGGCGCGGAGGAGCATCTGCTGGTAAGCGGTCCACGCGGTGCCCGTGCCGCGCAAGGCGGGGCGGAAGATCTGGGTGGTGTTGGGGGGAAGCGTGGCTGGAGCGGTGTCATTGCACATGACGTTCCAGTAGGCGCGCCACAGTTCAGGGAACTGGGCGACGTTGACGCCGGCTTTGGATAAGCGGCCGGTGTAGTCAGGCATGGCGTTGGGGTCGGCGGCGAGGGTGGGGAGGGGCT
>JBIQLO010000305.1:0-3344 GCA_044464175.1 Planctomycetaceae bacterium
TGTCATCAGGAGCAAACGCCGCTTGCGCATCCGCCGCTTGTGTTCCGGGGGGGTGGGGACCACAATCCGCCTCGTGCGGATCATCGCCTTGATGAATCAGAAGGGGGGCGTCGGGAAGACGACGACGACGGTCAACCTGGGGGCGGCGCTGGCGGAGATGGGCCAGCGCGTCTGCCTGGTGGACCTGGACCCCCAGGCGCACCTGACGATCAATTACGGGCTGGACCCATCGCCGGAGGTGTTGAGCCTCTACGATGTGCTGGTGGATGGGCGGGCGTTCGCCGAGGCGGTGCATCCGGTGTCGCCCAACATCGCGGTGGTGCCCAGTTCGATTGATCTGGCGGGCGCGGAGGTGGAGCTGGTGCCGGTCCTGGGGCGGGAGCTGATCTTCAAGAAGCGGATCGAGGCGGAGCGGCCGGATTATGATTACATCCTGCTGGATTGCCCGCCGTCGCTGGGGTTGTTGACGATCAATGCGCTGGCGGCGGCGAATGAGGTGATCATTCCGATGCTGCCGCACTTCCTGGCGCTGCAGGGGGTGGCGAAACTGCTGGAGACGGTGCAGATGGTCAACCGGCGGATGAACCCGAAGCTGCGGGTGAGCGGGATCGTACTGACGATGTACGATGCGCAGACGCGGCTGAGCGGGGAAATCGTCGGAGAGTTGGAGAAGTTCATCGCTTCGGCGCAGGGCAGCGCGCTGCCGTGGGCGGGGGCGAAGATTTTTGCCAGCCGCATCCGGCGGAACATCAAGCTGGCCGAGAGCCCCAGCTTCGGGCAGCACATCCTGCAGTATGAATCCTCGAGCAACGGGGCGGCGGACTACCGGGCGCTGGCCGAGGAAGTGGTGGCGATGGGGTGAGGGATTGCGGCATGGAAGGGATTGAAGAGACATCTTCGTTGCTGGTCTGGCTGCGGCGGGGGTTGGGGCTGGCGCTGGCGGGGTACTGGGGGACGATCTTCATCCTCACGCACCTGCCGGCGGGGGATCTGCCGCGGGTGCCGGTGAACGACAAGCTGGAGCACTTTCTGGCGTATGGAATGCTGGGGGGGCTGCTGTATCTGACGGGGTGGAGCCACTGGGCGAGGTGGAGTCGGCTGGGGTGGGCGGTGTGGGGGATCGGGCTGGCGTATGGGGCGGTGGATGAGTGGCTGCAGCTGCTGGTGGGGCGGGACTGTGAGTTCAAGGACTGGCTGGCCGACGCGGCGGCGGTCACGATCGCGGTGCTGGTGCTGGGGGCGGTGCGGCGGTGGGTGATGAGCCGGGGCCAGGCGGTCCAGGGGTAGGGTTGCGGGGGGTTGGGTTGCTTCGGCAGGGCGGGTTACTTCTTTTGCTTTCCGGCGAAGGCTAAGAGAAGGCCGATTCCCAGCCAGGCCAGCCAATCATCCTGGAGCCGGAAGACGAAGATGAACAGTGCAATCCACATCAGGCTGAACACCACTTTGAAAAACATCTCCGTGTTGCAAAACATTTCAATGTCCTTTGACCAAGTTGAATTCATCCCTGGGTGAAGCTCTCCTCAAGTTCGGGATTCCGCGCCCGGTCCTTTCCTATAAGTTCAGGTTTCCAGGTTGAGCCACTTGACCTCCTCGGGGGTGAGCTGGACGGTGAGGGCGTCGAGGCTGGTGCGGGTTTCGCTCAGCTGGCGCGGGCCGATCAGGGCGTAGGTGGGGAAGGGTTGGTGCAGGACGTAGGCCAGTGCGATGTTGATGGGGCGGACGTTCTTCTTTTTGGCCAGTTCTTTGGCGCGTTCGAGGCGGCGGAAGTTGTCTTCGCTGTACCAGCAGCGGGTGAGTTCCTTGTCCTGGGTCTTGTCGGGGGCGGCGCGGCCTTCGAGGAAGAAGCCGCGGGCCTGGCTGGACCAGGCGAGCAGGGGCATCTGCTTCTGCGTGAGCCATTGGCGGGAGGCGGGATCGGAGGCGGCGATGCAGCCGGCCCAGACGGGATCGACCATTCGGGCGAGGGAGAAGTTGTTGGACAGGACGCTGAAGGGCTGGAGCCCCTTTTTGGCGGCGTATTCATTGGCCTGCTCGAGGCGCTCGAGCGTCCAGTTGGAACCGCCGAAGATTTTGATGCGGCCGGCCCGCACATGCTCATTGAGCACCTCGACAAACTCACCGACGGGGACCTCGGGGTTGTCGCGGTGCATGATGTAAATGTCGGCGTGGTCGATCTGGAGGCGTTCGAGGCTCTGATTCAACTGGACGGTCAGGACATCGGGAAAGCAGAGGGGGGAGTGGACGCCCTTGACGATGATCGCCAGCTGGTCGCGCACGCCGCGGGTCTTGATCCACTGGCCCAGGAGCTTTTCCTTCAGGCCGCCGCCATAGATGTAGGCGGTGTCGAAGGCGTTGCCGCCGCGCTCGAACCAGTCGTCGAACATGACGGCGGCCCAGGGGAGGGTGTCCTGATTGTCGCATCCCATGACGAGGCGGGAGACGGGCTTGTCCAGGCCATCGATGGTCCCGTACTGCATTTTTTCCGGATGGGATTTGATGACGCGGCCGCTGAGGGTGGGGAGGTTGCCCTCCTTCTCGGCGTCGTAGGCGAAGTTGAAGCTGGCGCGCCAGGCATCCTGGGCCCTGTTGTTGCCCATCGTGTCGGCCCAGCTCATTTGCGGGGCCTGTCGGTTTTCGATGTTGGCGGCGACGGTGTCGGCCTCGATGCCGTAGAGCCACTGGTCGGTTTCGATGGTGACGGTTTCGGGGTCCTTGCCGGGGCGGTGAATGATCAGTTCCGACCTGCCTCCTTCGCGGGAGATGACCCAGGGGGTGGGGACGAGAATCCAGCCCTCGGTGCCGTAGATGCGGACGACGTTTTCCTGGGTCAGGCGGACGCCGGTGGAGACCTGGGCGATCATGCCGTTTTTGAACTCCATGACGGCGGCGGCGTAGCCGTCCACGCCGGTCGATTCCAGATGGCCCACCCCTTTGACCTGCATCTGGCCGTTGATTTCCACCGGATCGGCGAAGGGCTTGCCCTCGGCCGCCCCGGCGATGAGGCGGGCCATGGAGAGGGGATAGCCGCCGACATCGAGAATGCCGCCGCCGCCCATGGCGTTGTTCAAGAGGCGGGAGTCCTCGCTGGCGCCGGCGCGGAAGCCGAAGGCGGCCTGGACCATCTTCACCTCGCCGATGGCGCCCTGGCGGATCAGTTCCACGAGCTTGGCGGTCTGGGGATGGCAGCGGTACATGTAGGCTTCCATGAGGAAGACGTCGTTGACCTGGGCGGCCTCGATGATGGCCATGGCCTCGGCGGCGTTTAGGCCGATGGGCTTTTCGCACAGGATGTGCTTGCCGGCCTGGGCGGCGCGGATGGCCCAGTGGGCGTGGGAGGGGTGGGG
>JBIQLO010000306.1:0-3327 GCA_044464175.1 Planctomycetaceae bacterium
GTTTTTGATAGCGCCAGCGGGGTATTGGGTTTGGTTCGTTTGGGTTTGGATGACACTTTGTCGTAGTTGGGGGAGGGATGAAGGACGGAGGCGTGGAGGGGAGAGGAGGCGGGGGTGGGGGTAGGCATGGGAAAGAGGGTGGGGTTCATATTGGGGAGTATAGCAAATGTTTGGGGTTTGTCAAGTAAAATTTGGGTAGGGTTGCTTGGGGAAAAAGCTTTCCTGGCGCCATCGCCGGTGTGCCGGGGGAGGGGGAGGGGACAGGAGTTGCATCAAGTGGTAGGGCGGGGCATGGATCACTATACTGTCCCCATGGCGGCGACGATTATTGATGGAACGGCGATTGCGGCGGTGACCAAGGCGCAGGTGGCGCAGCGCGTGGAGCAGTTGAAGCGGCAGGGGCGGAAGGTGCATCTGACGGCCATTCTGGTGGGGGCATCGCCGGCCGGGGAGTTGTATGCCCGTCGGCAGGGGGAGGCGTGTACGGCGGTGGGGATCGGGTATGAGCTGCGCAAGTTGCCGGGGGATGCGACCACGGACCAGGTGCGGCAGGTGATTCATCGACTCAATGCCGATCCGGCGGTCACGGGGATCATGCTCCACCTGCCGCTGCCGGAGCAACTGGATGAGACGGAACTGCAATACCAGATCGACCCGGTGAAGGATGTGGAGGGGGTGAATCCGGCGAACATCGGGTATGTGGTCTATGGGCACACGCTGATCGCCCCCTGCACGGCGCTGGCGGTGATCGAATTGATCGATTCGACGGGATTCAAGCTGCGCGGGGCCGAGGCGGTGATGGTGGGGGCCAGCGAGATCGCCGGCAAGCCGATCGCGCTGCTGCTGGCCGAGCGAATGGCGACGGTGACGCTGTGCCATATCGCGACGCGCGACCTGGCAGCGCACACGCGGCGGGCGGAGGTGCTGGTGGTGGCGGTGGGGAAGGCGGGGCTGATCACGGCGGACCACGTGCGGGAGGGGGCGGTGGTGATCGACGTGGGGATTAACCGCGTGGCCGGGCCGGATGGGGCTCGGCGGACGGTGGGGGATGTGGATTTTGAGGCGGTTTCGCAGAAGGCAGCGCATATCACGCCGGTGCCGGGGGGCGTGGGGCCGATGACGGTGGCGATGCTGCTGAAGAACACGTTGCGGAGCGCCGAGTTGCTGGCGGGCATGTAGGCGGGTTTGTCGAGGGCGCTGCGGGGTCAACGAAGGTCGCCTGCCGCGGATTGACGGAATCGACAGGCCGGGAGCCTGTGCTACGGAATTTGAGGAACAGAGACAGGCCGGGAGCCTGCGTTACGACGGGAAAGGACATGAATCATCTGGATGCAGCCATCACGGACGTGGTCGTCATTCTTGACGGCAAGTGGAGCAATCGCATGCCCGAGGCGGTGGAATGCCTCAAGAAGGCGGGAATGACCGTGGACAACGCCGACGACACGCGCGGCGTGGTGGAAGGGTCGATCGACGCTTACAAGGTGCATGAGCTGGAGAAGATCGAGTGTGTGGATTACGTGCGCAAGGTCTTCACCTATTACGCCGACTATCCGCGCGGGGATCCGCGGGACAAGGATGTGTATGAAGAGGTGTGACGAAGGTCGCCACGGGTTTGGGCACGTCACAGACGGGGGCGCGGAACCGTGAAGACACGAAACGTGAAGAAGCCGCCGTCCTCTTCATGTTTTACGGTTTATTCCACCTTGGCGGCGGCGTGCCGGAATGTATCTGCCGGCCCGGTGTGCGATGCGCCCGGGAAGGCCGTTCAAAAATGGCGGGTGAACCAATCGACGGCCAGTTGGGCGACCTGTTCCAGGGCGCCCGGTTCCTCAAACAGATGCGTTGCGCCGGGAACGATCTTCAGGTCGGTTTCGCAGCGGAGTTGGGCCATGGCCCGACGGTTCATCTCGATAACGGGGCCGTCGTTGCCGCCGACAATCAGGAGGGTGGGGGCTTGAACGGCGGGGAGGGCGTCGCCGGCCAGGTCCGGGCGGCCGCCGCGTGAGACGACGGCGGCGATGGCCTCGGGATGGGCGGCGGCGGCGACAAGGGCCGCGCCGCCGCCGGTGCTGGCGCCGAAGTAGCCGATGGGTAGGGAGGCGGCCGGAGGCTGGGCGCGCGTCCACCGGGCGGCGGCGGCCAGGCGGTCGGCCAGCAGCCCGATGTCAAATCGCAGGCGGGCGGTGATTTCATCCTCGCGTTCCTCCTCCTCGGTGAGCAGGTCCATGAGCAACGTGGCGATGGCCGCTTCCTGAAGCTGGGCGGCGACGAAGCGGTTGCGCGGGCTGAAGCGGCTGCTGCCGCTGCCGTGGGCGAACAGGACGATGCCCAGGGGGTGATCGGGCAGGGCCAGATCGCCGTGCAACCGTTTGGAATCGACGGGAATTTCAACAGCGCGGGGGGAGAGGGGTTGGGGGTTCATGTCGGGCCTCCGGTGTTTTGCCTAAGGCGTTTTACGGACCACAAAAAATGCTGTCGCGGGAATTGATATTTCAGATATTTATATTTCATTGGCCGAGTGGGCATTCATGGGAAGCCGTACTATTCTGATTTTGCGCGGTCGAGCAGTTGGCGGACCTCTTCGTCCGTGGTTTGGGTGAAGTCGTCGTACCACTGGCCGACGGCGACGAAATCCTGGGGCGTGCGGGCGCAGATGAATTCATCGGCGGCGGGGCGCAGCTTTCGGCAGGTGTCGGGCGAGGCGACGGGGACGGCGACGACCAGGCGGTCGGGGCCCATTCGGCGCAGGGCCCGGATTGCGGCGGCCATGGTGGAGCCGGTGGCCAGCCCGTCGTCGACGAGGATGACGGTGCGCCCCTGGACACGTGGCGGGGGGCGTTGGCCGCGATACTGGCGCTCGCGGAACTGGACTTCGCGCAGTTCCTTTTCGGTTGCCTGGTCGAGTTGCTCCGGGGTGATGCCCAGGGCCTTGATGACACTTTGATTTTCCACGCGGATGCCGCCGCCGGCGACCGCGCCCATGGCCAGTTCCTCCTGGCCGGGGACGCCAAGCTTGCGGACGACAAAAACGTCCAGGGGGGCGTCCAGGGCCTGGGCGACCTCGAAGGCGACCGGCACGCCGCCGCGCGGCAGGGCCAGCACCAGCACATCGGGGCGGGCGGCATATTGGGTGAGTTGGCCTGCCAGGATTCGGCCGGCTTCGGTCCGATCGGCGAATCGGAGATCGGGGGGCATGACTTAGGGGCGCTGCAAATGGGGTGCCGGGGGGGCGGCCGGCGGTGGGGGAGAAGCGGGGCCATCCATTCAAATCGATTGCGGGCCGGGAAAGGGGTCGCCGGGGCGGAGAATCCAGCCCTGGGGGCGGTG
>JBIQLO010000307.1:0-3294 GCA_044464175.1 Planctomycetaceae bacterium
GAAGACATGATCCAAAAGAATCATGTCTTCATGTTTTATGTTCCAAGTTTTCAGCTCGTTCACTCGGCCGCGGGGGCGGTCCAGGCGGGCAGCGGGGTGGTGTCGAAACGGCTGCCGGTGACCTTGAGGCGCCGGTTGGTGCGCGGGGCGGCGGGGAGGAATTTACTGACGACCATAATGGCGATCAGCAGGCCGACATTGACGATCAGGAGCACCAGGGCGGTCTGGCCGCCGATGACGCGGTGGACCTGGAAGCGGGAATCGCTCGGAGCGCTGAAGTAGAGGACCAGGGTGGTGGCGATAAGGATGGCCAGGGAGATCGGGATCATGGCGCGCCAGGCGAGCATCATGAGCTGGTCGAAGCGGAAGCGCGGCAGCGTCCAGCGGACCCACATGAAGACGAAGATGATGGCGATCACTTTGCCGAAGAAGACCAGGGAGCGGACGACACAGACGACGACGCTGGTGGTCAGGGAGGGATCAGCGCCGGGGACGCGGTGATGCTGGAACCAGGGGAGCCACTCGAGCCAGGGGAGGTGCCAGCCGCCGAAGAAGAGGGCGACGCAGATGGCGCTGGTGGTGATCATGCCGGCGTATTCGGCCAGGAAAAAGAGGGCGAAGCGCATGGCGCTGTATTCGGTATGGTACCCCCCCACCAGTTCCTGCTCGGCCTCGGCCAGATCGAACGGGGCACGGTTGGCCTCGGCGTGGATGCAGACCAGGAACATCAGGAAGCCCAGGGGCTGGGTGAAGACGTTCCAGGCGGGAATCCAGCCAAGCCAGTAGGTGGCTTGCTTATCGACGATGGTGCCCAGATCGAGCGTGCCGTACATCAGGACGATGGCCAGGACGCTCAGGCCCAGGGGAATTTCGTAGCTGATCATCTGGGCGGTAGCGCGCAGGCCGCCCAGGAAGGAGTATTTGTTGTTGGAGGCCCAGCCGCCGATGACGACGCCGTAGACCGCCAGCGACAGGGCGGCCAGGATGAAGAGGACGCCGATGTTGATCTGAGCGATCTGGAAGGGGTAGGTGTAGGTGACGTCGGCGAAGACGCGGGGGGCCTGGCCGACGACGGGCTGGACAACCAACTCGGTGGATTTCCAGGTGCCGTTCATGGGGATGTCCCCCTCGGCGGCGGCCATGGCCTGCTCGTATTGCGGGGTGCCGGCGGTGGTGAGGGCCTGAACGTGGGTGGTGTCCACTTTGCGGGTGATGTCAAAGCGCTGGGTGCGTTGGTGGATGCCGCCCCAGGGAATGACGGCGATGGAGATGATGATGGCGAAAATCATGATCGCCGGGGCCAGGGTGAAGAGAACGCGGTCCACGCCGGCGGGTCGGTAATCCTCCTTGAGGATGAACTTCAGGCCGTCAGCAATCGGCTGGAGCAGGCCGAAGGGGCCGACGCGGTTGGGGCCCAGGCGGTCCTGCACCCAGGAGGCGACCTTGCGCTCCAGGAGAATGAGGTAGGCGACGGTTCCCAGGATCAG
Organism: Planctomycetaceae bacterium; assembly: GCA_044464175.1. Taxonomy (GTDB): domain Bacteria; phylum Planctomycetota; class Phycisphaerae; order Tepidisphaerales; family Tepidisphaeraceae; genus JBIQLO01. Next base: position 1,488 of record JBIQLO010000307.1, read on the forward strand.
GCCGTGGGCGACCAGGAGGATCCAGAACCAGTTGGGGATACGGAGGAAAAATTCTTTGACGGTCATGGTTTTCTCTACAATTCCGCAAATTCAAAGGCCGGCTCTTCGGTCTGGTCCTTGTCCAGGGGCGTTTTGACTGAATCAAAGGGCTCGCCCATTTCGGAGCGGATCATCTCGGCATTGTACTGGCCGGTGCGGCCGAGCAGTTTGAGGTAGACATCCCCTTCGCGGCGGGCGCCCTCCGGAGGCGGAACGGCGGAAACGAAGGCCTGGATTTTGCCCTGATAGTTTTCCCAGCAGCCGTCCTTTTCGGCCCAGCCGGCGGCGGGCAGGAGGATGTCGGCCGAGGCGGTCAGCGCGTTTTCCAGCACATCCTGCACGACGCGGAAGCCCTTTTTCAGGGCCGGTGGCATAGTGGCGGGAATCCAGTTGGAGAGATAGCCGCCGACGATCCAGCCGCCCTTGAGGTTCTTCAGTTCAGGCTTGGCGCCGGCGGTGAATTCCTCGAATGTGGCCGAGGGACCGCCCAGCAGCTGCATCACGCGCCGGACGCCGGCGGCGTTGGGGACCTTTTCCGCCTGAATGCGGAAGGTTTCCTTTTTGGTCAGATAATTGTGGAAGACCTCATCCTGCCCGGTGGTGGGGACGGGACCGAGGACCAGGACGGCTTTGGGATCGAGTATGCGGATATACTGGGCCAGCAGCCAGGCCTCTTCGCAGGCCATCATGGGGCTGAGCATGGCGTAGAGCGATCCTTCGCCCCCCTCTTCGACCACTTTTTTCAGGCCGGCAACGGCTTCATCCAGGGCGTTCTGGAAACCGGTCTGCACGACCGCGCCATACTGGAGACGGGTGGCGTGGCAGAGGCGTTTTTCATCGCGGAGGTATTTGTAGCTGTAGCGCGTGTCGTCGCTGATCCACCACTGATTGACCTCGGCGTTGTAGCGGGGCTTGATGCGGTAGACGATGCGCTCGTTTTCCTCGATCCAGATGTTCTCGCCGCCGGCGTCGGCGGGGCTGATGGAGGGATAGCTCTTGAGGAGCCAGACGCGCTGCTTAAAGAGGAAATCCTTGTCGAGCAGCGCCCCTACCGGGCAGAGATCAACGACGTTGCCGGAGAGTTTGTTGTCCAGCGGCTTGCCCGGGAAAATGTCGATCTCCTCCTTGTGGCCGCGGCCGTCGACGTAGAGTTCGTTGGTGCCGGAGACTTCACGGGTGAAGCGCACGCAGCGCGTGCACATGATGCAGCGGTCGTTGTAGAGGAGGATGTTCTTGCCGACATCCTTCTTGGGCTTTTTGTGTTTGTCCTCCTCAAAGCGGGACTGGCTGCGGCCGTACTCGTAGGAATAGTCCTGCAGGTAGCATTCGCCGGCCTGATCGCAGACGGGGCAGTCGAGCGGGTGGTTCACCAGAAGGTACTCCATGACGGCCTTCTGATTGGCGACGGCCTTGGAGGACTGGGAGTGGACGACCATGCCGTCGCGGACGGGGGTCTGGCAGGAAGGGACGAGCTTGGGAATGCCCTCGACCTCCACGAGGCAGATGCGGCAGGAGGCGACGATGCTCAGGCCGGGGTGATAACAATAACTGGGCAAATTGATGCCCGCATCCAGGCAGGCCTGGAGCACCATCTGGCGGTCCTTGCACTCGATTACTTTTCCATCAACAGTGATCTTCGGCATAAGAGGAGCATCTTATAGCGGAGGGAAACAAATTTCACCAGCGCGGCGCGGGCAAGCGTCTGGCGATTTTTCTTTGCCACGGATGAGACATGGATGGAGGTGGAATGGGTTCGTTGGGAAATACG
>JBIQLO010000308.1:0-3269 GCA_044464175.1 Planctomycetaceae bacterium
GGCAGCTGCCCGCCTTCGCCCGGCTTGGCGCCCTGCGCCATCTTGATCTGCAGCTCATCGGCGTTGACCAGGTACTCGGTCGTGACGCCAAACCGCGCCGAGGCGATCTGCTTGATCGCGCTGCGCCGCAGCACCGGCCGCCCCTGGGCGTCCGGCTGGGCGTCGGGCACGAAGCGATTGGGGTCCTCGCCCCCCTCGCCCGTGTTGCTCTTGCCGCCGATGCGGTTCATCGCAATCGCCAGGTTCTCGTGCGCCTCCTTCGAGATCGAGCCGAAGCTCATCGCCCCGGTGACAAACCGCTTGACGATCTCCTTCGCCGGCTCCACCTCCGACAGCGGGATCGACTGCCCCTGCTTGAACTTCAGCAGCCCCCGCAGCGTGCAGCGGTTGCGCGACTCGTCGTTGAGCTGCTTCGTGTATTCCTTGAACGTGGCGTAGCTGTCCACCTTCACGCCCTTGGCCAGCTTCTCCCCCGCCTCCAGGTCCTGCCGCACCGCGTGCTGCAGCTTGGCCACCGTCTCGGGGTTGTACATGTGGTACTCCCCGCCCCGACGCCACTGGTACGACCCGCCCGGATCCAGCGTCTGCCCGTCGGTCTCGATCGGCGGATAGCCGCGCCGGTGCCGCATCAGGCTCTCTTCGGCGATCGTCTCCAGGTCCACCCCGTCCAGACGGCTGATGGTGCCGGTGAAGTACCGGTCCACAAGCTGCTTGCTCAACCCGATCGCCTCGAAAATCTGCGCCCCCCGGTAGCTCTGGACCGTGCTGATCCCCATCTTCGAGGCGACCTTGATGATCCCCTTGTTGGCCGCCTTGATGTAGTTCTTCCGCGCCTGCTCCAGCGTCAGGTCGTGCGGCAGCGCCCCCTCCTGGTGCAGGTCCGCCAGCGACTCAAACGCCACATATGGGTTGATCGCCCCGGCCCCGTACCCGATCAGAAGGCAGAAATGATGCACCTCGCGGGCCTCGCCCGTCTCGATCACCAGCCCCGCCTGCGTGCGCGAGCCTTCGCGAATCAGGTGGTGATGCACCGCCGCCGTCGCCAGCAGGCTGGGGATCGGCGCCTTGTCCGCGTTCACACCCCGGTCCGACAGAATCAGGATCGACGCCCCCTCCGCGATGGCGCGCGAGGCGGCCGCGCACAACTCGTCCACCGCCTTCTTCAGCCCTTCGGCCCCCTGGGCCGCGTCAAAGAGCATCGGCAGCGTCACCGAACGCAGGTCCTCCAGGTTCACCTCCCGCAACTTCTCCAGGTCCTCGTTGTCCAGGATCGGCTGCTTGAGCTTGATCAGGTGGCAATGCTTGGGCGTCTCCTCCAGCAGGTTCCCCTCGCGCCCCAGATAGGTGTAGAGGCTCGTCACCAGCGATTCGAAGTTGGCGTCCAGCGGCGGGTTGGTCACTTGGGCAAACAGCTGCTTGAAGTAGTTGTACAGCAACTGCGGCCGGTCGCTCAGGCACGCCAGCGCCGCGTCGTTCCCCATCGAACCCAGCGCCTCCTGCCCGTTGACCGCCATCGGCGTGATCAGGATGCGCAGGTCCTCCGCCGTGTACCCGAAGGCGTGCTGGCGCACCAGCAGCGTCTCATGGTCCACCGGGTGCGCCTTGCCGCTGGCCGGCAGCGCATCCAGTTCGATCAGGTTCTCCTCGATCCACCGCCGCCAGGGACGCTTGTCCACCAGCTCGCGCTTCACCTCCCGGTCGTCGATGATCCGCCCCTGCTTCATGTCGATCAGGAAAATCTTCCCCGGCTGCAGCCGCCACTTCTGGCGGACGTTGGCCGGATCCACCGGCAGCGCCCCCACCTCCGACGCCATGATCACCCGGTCATCCTTGGTGACGTAATACCGGCTGGGACGCAGCCCGTTGCGGTCCAGCACCGCCCCGATCAGCGTGCCGTTGGTGAAGGCGACCGACGCCGGCCCGTCCCACGGCTCCATCAGGCAGGCGTGATATTCGTAAAATGCCCGCAGCTCCGGGTCCATCAGCGTGTGGTTCTGCCACGCCTCGGGAATCAGCATCAGCACCGAATGGGGCAGCGATCGCCCGTTGACGGCCAGAAACTGCAGCGCATTGTCCAGCGTCGCAGAGTCCGAGCCGCTTTCGGTCACGATCGGGAACATCTTCTGCAGCTCATCCCCGAATATTTCCGACTGCAGCGACCCATACCGAGCCCGCATCCAGTTGCGGTTGCCCCGCAGCGTGTTGATCTCGCCGTTGTGCGCCAGATAGCGGTACGGGTGGGCCAGATCCCACGCCGGGAAGGTGTTGGTGCTGAAACGCGAGTGGACCATCGCCAGCGCGCTGGTGTACTCCGGATCCGACAGGTCCGAATAGTACTGCCGCACCTGCTCCGCCGTCAGCATCCCCTTGTAAATGATCCGGTTGGCCGACAGGGCGCAGATGTAAAAGACCTTCCGGGCGCTGGCCGACAAGTCCGGGTGGAACTCGATGACGTTCTCGGCCCGCTGGCGCACCAGGTAGAGCCGGCGGTCGAAGTCCTTGCGGTTGTAGAAGTTGACGCCCATGGTCACGAAGACCTGGCGCACCTTCGGCTCCGTGCGCCGGGGCGTGGGCCCCAGCACGCTGTTGTTCACCGGCACATCCCGCCACCCCAGCGTGACGATGCCGTACTCCTGCGCCACCTTCTCGAAAATCCGCTGGCAGGCGTATCGGTCGGCCAGGTCCTGCGGCAGGAAAACCATCCCCACGCCATACTGCCCCTGGGGCGGCAGCCGGATTCCCAGCTTGGTGCACTGGCGGCGCAGGAACGCATCGGGCGTCAGCGTCATGATCCCCGAGCCGTCGCCGGAGTTGGTCTCGCATCCGCACGCCCCCCGGTGCGCCATCCGCTCCAGCATCAGCAGGGCATCATCCACGATCCCGTGCGAGGGCTGCCCTTTCATGTGGCAGACAAAGCCCACGCCGCAGGATTCATGTTCATAACGAGGATCGTACAGGCCCTGTGCGGGCGGGTAACCGTTCATGGCAATTCGGGGTAAAAACTCATTTTCACTCGAGCACGGCGATTATAGCCATCCGCCGCCACCCTCACAATAGACCCCTCCTGCAGCCATTGTAGGCACACCCTCTTTGCCCATCCCCGACCCCCTCCCATTGGCGGCCAATCCTCCCCGTGGATGCCACGACCTCAGCGTCCCCGCTGACTCGTATTTAGGTGCTGATCTGTAGGCGCTCTTCGTTGACCCCGCGCTGCGCACTTTGTCGCCAATACGCGCAGCGCCAAATCAGGCAAAAAACTTCGTGAAAAA
>JBIQLO010000309.1:0-3230 GCA_044464175.1 Planctomycetaceae bacterium
GTCCCCTCCCCCCCTCCATTTGCCCCCCCTGTCGGCGCGATCTACAATGCCGCTTCATCATGCATCCGGAAACCCAAGCCGTTCACGCCGGGGTCGAGGTCGACTCGGCCTATCGCTCCATCGCCACGCCCATCTACGCCACCAGCACCTTCCGCTGGGAGAAGCTGGGCCGCCACGCGGGGTATGACTACGCCCGCACCGCCAACCCCACGCGCGCCGCCCTGGAGGAGAACCTGGCCGCCCTGGAGGGGGGCGCGGCCGCCGGGGCGACGGCCACCGGCATGGCCGCCCTCACCACCGCCCTGTTCCTCTTTAAAGCCGGCGACCACCTGATCGCCGGCCGCGACCTCTACGGCGGCACCCACCGTCTCTTTGCCCGCATCCTGCCGCAGTTCGGCCTGGAGTTCTCCTTCGTGGACATGCTCGACCCGGAGGCGATCCGAACGGCGATCCGCCCCAACACCGCCGGGCTCTGGATCGAAACGCCCAGCAACCCGCTTTTGCGCCTCACCGACATCGCCGCCGTCGTCGCCCTGGCCCGCGAGCATCAGCTGCGGACCATCGCCGACAACACCTTCCTCTCCCCCTGCTTCCAGCAGCCGCTGAAGCTGGGCGTGGACGTGGTGGTCCACTCCACCACCAAGTACCTCAACGGCCACTCCGATGTCGTCGGCGGGGCCGTCATCGCCCGCGAGGCCGAAACAGGCCGGCGCCTGCGCCACCTGGTGGACGCCCTGGGGACCGCCTGCAGCCCCTTTGACGCCTTCCTGGTGCTGCGCGGCATCAAGACCCTCCCCCTGCGCATGGCCGCCCACCAGCGCAACGCCCTCGCCGTCGCCCGCTTTCTCCAGTCGCATCCCAAGGTGAAACAGGTTTACTACCCGGGCCTGGAGACCCACCCCCAATACGAACTGGCCCAGCGCCAGATGAGCGGCTTCGGCGGGATGCTCAGCTTCGACCTGGACCTGGAGCGGGTGGACCTGGACCCCTTCTTCGCGAAGTTAAAAATCTTCGCCCTGGCCGAGAGCCTGGGGGGGGTGGAATCCCTCATCGAGCAGCCCTGGAGCATGAGCCACATCACGATGGATGAGGCGGCCCGCATCGCCGCGGGGATCTCCCCCGGCACGATCCGCGCCTCGATCGGCATCGAACACCCCGAGGACCTCATCGCCGATCTTGAGGCCGCCCTGGCCTGAGGGCGCGCCGCCGGTCCGAATGGTGTCTCACCCCGCTGAAAAATTCTCCCCAGAGACACTAAAGCGCACGGAGAGGAATATTTTTTTATTCTCTGGGCTCTGCGTGTCTCTGGGGTGAAACGTCTCACGTGGCCTTGTCCGCCTGTTCCATCGTGTCCAGCGCCAGGGCCGAATGCGCATAGGCCGCCCCGGCCCGCATCTCCGAGGCGACCCAGATCGCCTCCATGATCTCCTGGCGCGTCGCCCCCTGCTGCAGCGCGGCCTTGGTGTGCCCCCGGATGCAATAGGGGCACTGGGTCACGTGCGCCACCGCCACGGCGATCAGCTGCTTGGTCCTGGCCGGCAGCGCCCCCTCGGCGAAGACCGCCTGGCTGAACGCCTTGAACGCCTCGGCCTGTTTGGGCGCCAGCGTCTTGCGCAGCTGCGCCAACTCCCGCGTCGCCTGGGGATAAAGGGATTCCGATTCCGCCATGAGCAAGCTCCTTTCGTAGAAGAACGGTAGTCTATCGTAAAGCCTGAAGTTGTTATTGGTTCTTTGTTATTTGTTATTTGGGGTCGGGGATAGGGCGTTCCATACCAAAGAGGGCCGAACCCCGCGCGGCAAATAACAAATAACAAACAACAAATAACAATTCTCTACACCGCCGCAATCTCCGCATCGCTGAGGTAGCAGGAGGGGTCCTCCCCCAGCCAGTTGCCCGTCGCCGCCTCCGCGCGCGTGCGCAGGTTGCCGTTGCAGACCGGCAGAAACCGGCACGCGCGGCAGCGCTGGGGCAGATGGGACTGGCGGTCGCGCAGAATCGCCAGGCGTTCATCGGCCGCCTCGGTCCAGAGGCGGCTGAAGGGCTGGTTGCGCACGTTCCCGCAGGAGTACTGCCAGGAGAACTGGTCGTAATGCACGTTCCCCAGCGGGTCGATCGAGGCGACGTGGCACCCCGACTGGTTCCCCCCCGTGCCGCGCAGGCGCTCCCACGCCCCGGCCGCCCGCCGGGGCGCGTGCCGCTCCAGGTGCATCAGGGCATACCCCGCATCGGCGTGGTTCCCCACCGTCAGCACCTCCAGCTCCCGCCCCGCCGCGTGCGAGCGGGCCGTCCGCTCGAAGATCCGGTCCACCACCTGCCGCGTCTGCTCGGCCGAGAGATCCACCTTCTGCATCTTCCCTCCCCGCCCGGCGTAGGCCAGGTGATAGATGCACAGCCGCTGCACATCGTGCGCCTGGCAGAGGTCGAAAATCTCATCCAGGTCCTGAAAGTTGAGCCCGTGCACCGTGAAGCGCACCCCCACCTTGATCCCGTGCGCCCGGCACCGCTCGATCCCCGCCAGCGACCCATCGTACGCCCCCTTGAGCCCGCGCAGCTTGTCGTGGCGGGTGCGGTTGCCGTCCAGGCTGATCCCCACGTACTGCAAGCCCATCGCCGCCAGCCGGGAAGCCCGCGCTTCGTCGATCAAAATGCCGTTCGTCGAGAGGGTGCAGCGCAGCCCCAGCCCCAGGGCGTGGGCGATGAACGCCTCGGCCTCCGGCCGCACCAGCGGCTCGCCCCCGCTGAAGAGCACCCCCGGCACGCCGAAGGCGGCCAGGTCCTCCAGGAGCGCCATCCCCTCGGCCCGGCTCAGCTCCCCGGGGGCGGGTCCCGGCTGGGCCGAGGCGTAACAGTGCACGCAGCGCAGGTTGCACGCCTTGGTCAATCCCCAGACCACCACCGGCCGGGGCGTCCGCCCCGCCGGCAGCCGATGCCCGTACCGCAGCGCTTCGTTGCCCGCCCGATGCCCGCACACCACGTTGCTCACGCTGAGCATGTCATCTCCTGTTGTTAAACCCGCGCCCCCTGCGTCCCCCGCGCCATCTGCGCCACCCACGCCGGCGGCTGATAGGCACAATCCGGCTCCGACGCCAGCGGGTTGCGGCTTAGCGCGTACGCCCGCGCCCGGCTGCCGCCGCAGACCGCCCGGAACTCGCACATCCCGCACTTGCCCTCCAATTGGTCCGGGTCGCGCAGGCGCTGGAACAGCGCTGAGTTCTGGTAGGTCTTCACC
>JBIQLO010000310.1:0-3153 GCA_044464175.1 Planctomycetaceae bacterium
AAGACGACGACGATCAAGTCCATCCTGGGGCTGCTGCGGGGGCGGGGGGTGGTGGAAGTGGGGGGGCGACGGCTGAGGCGCGATCCCAAGGGGGTGCGGCGGGCGATCGGGTACGTGCCGCAGGAATTGACGCTGTATGACGACCTGACGGCGCGGCAGGCGCTGGTGTTTTTCGCCGCACTGAAAAAGGCGGCGGACGAGCGGATCGATGCGGTGCTGGAGGAGGTGGGGCTGAGCATCCACGCGGAGAAGCAAGTGCGGGCGCTGTCGGGGGGGATGAAACAGCGGCTGGCGCTGGCGATCGCACTGCTGGCCGATCCGGCGCTGCTGCTGCTGGATGAGATGACCTCGAGCCTGGACGCCTCGGCGCGGCAGAGTTTCATGCACCTGCTCAATCAGCAGAAGCGGCGGGGCAAGACGATTCTGTTCATCACGCACCGGCTGGAGGAGGTAGAAGCGCTGGCCGATCGGGTGCTGGTGTTGGAGGGGGGGCGGCGGCAGGCGTATTGCCGGGCGGTGGACCTGCCGGAGCGGCTGGGGCTGCGGACGAGGCTGAAGCTGATCCTGGAGGCGGACCGGCTGGATGCGGCGGTGGCCGCGCTGGTCGAGTCGGGGCATTCGGCCCAGCGGAACGGGCGCGGGGTGTACGTGCAGGTGGATGCGGGGCGGAAGACTGAGCCGCTGCGCGAGCTATTGAAGCGGGGATTTTCGGTCGAGGACTTTCACCTGGATGAGCCGACGCAAGGGTCGGAAGGGAGCGGTCATGGAATGGCGTAACGTGTCATTGCTGGCGCGCAAGGAGCTGCGGGATGCCCTGCGGAACCGGTGGGTGTTGCTGTATACGGTCTGCTTCACGGGGCTGACGCTGATGATGGCGCGGGTGTCGCTCAGCGGCGTGCAGGGGATGGGTTCGGCGGGGTTTTCCAGCTTCGGGCGCACGGTGGCGGGGATGGTGAATCTCACGCTGCTGTTCGTGCCGCTGATGGCGCTGACGACCAGCGCGGCCAGCATCGCGGCCGAGCGCGAGCGCGGCACGTTGAATTACCTGCTGGCGCAGCCAGTGTATCGGATCGAGGTGGTGCTGGGCAAGTTCCTGGGGCTGTGGGGGGCGATGACGCTGATCCTGGCGCTGAGTTTCGGGTTGACGGCGGTTTTTCTGGGCAACGGGGTGTCGGTGGCGCGGCCGTTTGCGTGGCTGCTGCTGTACACCGATCTGCTGGCCGGAGCGATGCTCAGCACGGGGCTGCTGATTTCAGTGGCAGCGCGGCGGGTTTCCATCGCGACGGGGATCGCTCTTTTCTGCTGGCTGGGGCTGGTTTTTCTGACGGATCTGGGGGTGATGGGATCGATGTTGATGTTCCGGCTGCGGGTGCAGGACCTGTTTTACCTGACCATCGCCAATCCAATGCAGTCATTCAAGATGGCGGTGCTGGGGAGCATCCATACGAGCCTGGACGTGCTGGGACCGGCCGGGATGTTCGCCACGCAGACCTATGGACCGTGGCTGCCGTGGCTGTTCGCCGGAACGCTGGCGGCCTGGATCGTGGCGCCGCTGCTGTCGGCATGGGCGGTCTTCTCCTGGCGAGGTGAGGCATGAAAAAGCGTCAAAGATTCCGATGGATCGCGGCGGCGGCGCTGCCGCTGCTGATGACGGCGTGCGGGAATCGGGTGGCCAGCGGACCACCGGCGATCCGTTACGGGCAGGATGTCTGCTCGGAGTGCGGGATGATCGTCTCGGATGAGCGGTTCGCCTCGGCGATCGTGCCGGAGGCGTCGGAGCAGGGGCCGCTGCTGTTCGATGACGTGGGGTGCATGCTGGATTACGAGCAGGCGCACCAGGTGGGAAAGGCGGCACGGTATTTCCATGATGTCCGGACGCGGCAATGGATCACGGCCGAGGAGGCGAGTTTCGTCAAGACGGGCCAACAGACGCCGATGGGGTCAGGGCTGCAGGCACTGGGGGACCGGGCCGCAGCGCAAAAGCTGGCCGAGGGCGAGAAGACCTCCGGCGGCAGGGTGCGGGCCTATTCGGAGCTTCGGCAGGCGGCGCCTGCCGCGCCGGAGGGGCATTGAAGCGTTGGAAAGCTGAATGAATTGAAAGGGTATGACCCATGAGTCTCCTGGAGAAACAACCATCATTGACTGTTCCGGAACACTGGTCCGAGCCGGCGCCTTCATCCGCACCTTCAACGCCGCACGGAGCGGCGTATCTGGCCCACCATTTCAAGTCGCCCGAGCAGCAGCATGAGGCGGCCAAGCTGGGGATGTGGCTTTTTCTGGTGACGGAAATCCTGCTGTTCGGCGGGCTGTTCTGCCTCTACGGGGTGATGCGCGCGACCAAGCCGGAGATTTTCGCCTGGGGGCACCAGATGCTGGATAAGCAACTGGGGATGGTGAACACGATGATCCTGATCGCCAGCAGCTTTACCATGGCGCTGGGGGTGCGGGCGGCGCAGCTGGGCCAGAAGCGGCTGCTGGTGGGGATGCTCTGCCTGACTTTCCTGGGCGGCCTGGCGTTTCTGGGGATCAAGTCGGTGGAGTACCAGGACAAGTTCCATTTCGGGCTGCTGCCGGGCGAGCGGTTCAAGCCGAACATGAAGTACGTGGCGGTCAAATCCGGGGTGACGCGCAAGCAGCTCCTGGGGATGATGAACGCCCACGGGCCGATTCCCAAGGGTCTGCGCAAGGGGGATGCCCAGCACGGGGCGGCGTTGTTTGCCGCAACGTGCGCGGCGTGCCACTCGGCCGACGGCGGGGGCATCCCGAACATGGGGGCCAACCTGCGCACCAGCCGGTTCGTGGCGAGCAAGAACGACCAGGAACTGCTGGCATTCGTGCAGCGCGGGCGCATGCCGACCGACCCGGAGAGCGTGCTGAAGCTCTCCATGCCGGCCCGCGGGGGCAACCCCGCGCTGGACGACCAGAAACTCTATGACATCATCACCCACATCCGAACGCTGCAGGCGGGGCAGAAGATCGAACTGGGCGAAGCGCCCAAGCTGGTGAGTTTGGCCCCGGCGGAACTGCCGCACAGCGACAACGCGCCGGGCGCGGCGGCTCCGGAAGGCCTCTCTCATCCGGCGCCGCCTCCGGCCCCGACGCTGAGTGACTATGCACCGCCCAGGCACCAGTCGCTCTTTTTCAGTATCTATT
>JBIQLO010000311.1:0-3152 GCA_044464175.1 Planctomycetaceae bacterium
GACCATTGCGCGCGGAGAAGGCTCCATGGCAAAAGGTCCGCGGGGCGGACCCTACGGAATCCACACTGCTCAACTCCGGCGAGACGCCGGGTACCGGATCGGCGGACTCGCAGCCCTGTGCTTTCTTGCGTGGACGACAGCACAAGTCTCCGAGTACCGCGACCTGTGGCACCTGGCGCGTGAACCATGAAGACATGAAACGTGAAGACTGGGAGAAGCGCATCCCACGCTTCATGTCTTCCTATCTTCAACTCACTTCGTCCGCGTCTTGCGGTTTTCGTTGGCGCGGGCGGGGCCGCCGCTCAGGGGGTCGATCGTTTCATCCTCGTTGTGGATGTCGCGGAGTTCCTCCTGCCCGCCGCTGGTGGAGGCGGCATCCTCGCTGCCGCTGACCGCGCCGGTGACGGTGGTTCCTTTGACGCGCACCGAACCGCCGTGGTGGCCGGGGGCGCCTTCGTTCTTCCCTTGGGCGGGCGGGCCGGAGGCGAAGGTCTGGCTGCCGCCGGTGGTGATGTCCGCGCCCCGCGTGCGGTCGGGCCCTTCCCGGGCCACGCCGCCGGTGCCGCCGACGCCGACGATGTCCGGGTCCAGGTCGCCGCCGCTGCCGGAGCCGGCCGGCCCGAGGGGCGCGCCCACGCCGCTGGTGCGCCGGCCCTGAGCGCCGCTGCGGGTGGGGCCAGTCCCTTTTTGCGGACCTTTGGCCCGGCCATGGGGGAAATCGTTCTCAGCAGTCGCCTCCTCGGCGGGGATGCCGAAGTCATGCTTGCCGCCGAACTTCCGGGCCGCCTCTTTGCTGCCGCCGACTTTTTTGCTCTGTTGTTCTTTTTTCATGGAAACCTCAAAGGAATGAGGTCACAAATCGCATGCCAGATCAGGCCGATTCCAGGCGGGCCCCCACCGGCCAGGGGTGGCCGTTGCGATAAGCCTCCATCGGCATGGGGCGTTTGCCCTCCGGCTGCACCTCCAGCACCTCGAGCGCCCCCTGGGGGGTGGCGATATGGCCGGCCGGGTCGATTTGGCCGGGTTCGGCGCTCCGGCCGGAGGGGACCGCCCGGGCGCGAAGCAGCGTCAGGCGCAGCGGCTTGGGACCGCTAAGCAGATGCACGTGGCACCCGGGCCAGGGAGAGAGCCCCCGGATGCGGCGGGCGATCTCCTCGGCGGGCCGGCTGAAGTCCAGGCGGGCATCCGCGCGGTGGAGCTTGGGGGCGAGGGTCGCCTGGGATTCATCCTGGGGCATTTCACGCGCCTCGCCCCGAGCGAGTTGGTGGATGGTCCGGAGGACCAGCTCGGCCCCGTCGGCGGCCAGGCGGTCGTGCAGGTCGCCGGTGGTCTCCAGCGGGCCGATCTCAAGGTGGGACTGGGCCAGGATCGCCCCGGCGTCCATCCGATCGGCCAGCCGGATGACGGAGTTGCCCGTGACGGTCTCGCCGCGCAGGATCGCCCAATGGATGGGGGCCGCGCCGCGGTATTTGGGTAGAAGCGACGCGTGGAGGTTGAGGCTCCCCAGCGGCGGGGCGTGGACCAGGGACTGGGCGATCTTCTGCCCGAAGGCGATGACCAGCAGCAGATCGGCTTCGGGCAGGGTCTCCCGGTTGATGTCGGCGGTGCACAGCAGCGGCAGGGCATGCGCCCGGGCGAACTGGGCGATGGGGGTGGGCGTGAGCCTGCGCCCCCGGCCGGCGGGGCGGTCGGGCTGGGTGATCACCTGGACCAGGGGCAGGCCCGCCTCCATCAGATGCTGGAGCGTCGGCAGGCCGAACGCGCCGCCGCCGGCGAAGAGAATGCGGGGAAGGCAAGGCATGGTTGATCTTCGGGGTTTGAGTTGGGGATTACCGCACCGGGCCGATTCCGGAGGGGGCGGGGACGCATCAGCGCGGCTCGGCCCCCTGCTTATACGCCTCCTCCAGTTCCTTGAGGACCTTGCGATGGGTCATTTTGGCCACGACGCCCATCCGGTCCGTGAGGAGCACGCCGTTGAGGTGGTCGGTTTCATGCTGCCAGATGCGGGCGGGGTAGCCGCTTTCCACTTGCTCAATGGGATGCCCCTCCAGGTCATACGCCTGGATGCGGGCGTTTTTGGCCCGCAGGACATTCACATGCACGCCGGGGATGCTCAGGCACCCCTCCTCGGCCTCCTCATCCCCCTCGAAGTCGAGCAGCTGCGGATTGACATAGACCCGGTCGTCGGCCGGGTCGCCGGTGGCGTTCATGACGAAGAGGCGCAGGTTCAGGCCGACCTGCGGCGCGGCCAAGCCCACCCCCTGGTGCCGGCGCATCAGCTCGAGCATGGTGCGGGCCAGCTCCGCCAGTTGGGCGTCGAACTCTTTGACCGGCGTGCTGATCTTTTTGAGCCGGGGGTCGGGCCAGTTGATGATGGTCAGATTCTCAGTCATGGAGCGTCCATTGTCGGGGCAAGGGGGGACTTGGGCAATGGGCGCACCGGGGCGAAGTGAGGAAAAAATCCTCCTGAGGCCCTCCGGGCGGCCGCGGTCCGGCCCCCCGGGGGCCTGCGGCGATTGTGGCGGGGCGGGAAATCGGGGAGAATGCGGCGGCGGGTAATTATTGACAGATTCAGCGCTTTGCGGTTAGATACCTGACGGGCTTTCGGCGGCATGCCAGACCGGCCGCGCGATCCGCCGCAACTCCGCGGTCCAACAGCTGATCGCCAATGTTTTTTGGGAATAATCCGTGGCAGAGATCCTTCAAAATTATCAGGACATTTCCGAGGAAGATCAGAAGAAGGCCGAGACGTTTTTCGAGAAGGCCCGGGTGGTGGCCAACACGGGGAACTTCGAATACGCCATTGAAATGTACCTGCAGGGCCTGGGGATCGACCCGGAGAACAAGGAGGCGCACCAGGCGCTTCGGGAGATTTCCCTCAAGCGCAAGGCCAGCGGCGGCAAGGACCTGGGCTTCCTGGAGAAGCTGCGCATGAACAAGGGGGGCAAGGATGACAAGTCGCAGATGCTCACTGCGGAAAAGCGCCTGGCGTATGACCCGGGGAACACGGACCACATGCTGACGCTGATGGAGGCGGCCTATCGGGGCGGGTTTTACGACACGGTCATGTGGATCGGCCCGATCCTGGAGCGCGCCAACGCCGACGCCAAGAACTCCGACTTCAACAAATTCATCAAGCTGGCCAACACCTA
>JBIQLO010000312.1:0-3144 GCA_044464175.1 Planctomycetaceae bacterium
ATCGCGGGTAAATGGAAAAGGGAAAATGGAAAGCCTTTCCATTTTCCCTTTTCCATTTACCATTTTCCCTCAACCATGAACCTTCAAACCATCGGCATCGTCGGGCTGGGATTCACGGGACGAAGCATCGCGGCGTGTCTGCTGTGGAAGGGCTTTAACGTTGTGGGGTATACGCGACCGGTGGAGGGGTACGGACCGGCGCGGCAGACCATCGCCGAAGCAATCGAAGACATCATCGCCCATGGAGCAGGCACCCCGGCGATGCGCGACCAGTGGAAACAGCGGTATGTGGAGGCGCGGGAGCTGGGGGAGCTGCAGAACTGTGATTTTGTCATCGAGGCGGTCCCCGAGGACCTGGAGCTGAAACGCTCGGTTTTTGCGGAGGTGGAAAAGGTGATTGGTCCGGCCGTGCCCCTGGCCAGCAACACCTCGGCGCTGCCGATCACGCAGTTGCAATCCGGGTTAAAACATCCGGAGCGATTTATCGGGATGCACTGGGCCGCGCCCTGCCAGGTGAACCGGTTTCTGGAGGTGATCCGGGGAGACCAGAGTGAAGATGCCGCCATGGATGCGGCGGTGGAACTGGCCAGGCGGGCTGGGCGCGAGCCGGGGGTGGTGAACAAGGATGTGCCCGGGTTCGTGGTCAATCGGCTGGCATATGCGGTCTACCGCGAAGCCCTGCATCTGATGGAAGAGGGGGTGGCCGATGCGCAGACGATCGACAACGTCTTTTCCAGCGTGCTGGGGATGTGGGGGAGCGTGATGGGGCCGATGCGCTGGATCGACCTGAGCGGATTCGCCCTCTATGCCAGGGTGATGGAACGGCTGTTGCCGACGCTGGACCGGTCCACCGAGGTGCCGCGCGTCTTCCGGGAATTGATCGAATCGGGGGCAAAGGGGGCCGACCCGCAGACGGGGGGGCGGGGGTTCTACACCTACACGCCCGAGCAGGTGCGCCAGTGGCACCAGGTGCTGGTGGAGAATGGGTGGAGCATGTATAAGTTGAAGGAAACGTACAACAAGGAATTTCCGGCGATTGCCGAAGCAGCGACGAAGCCAAAAGGCGACGAAGCGATGAAGGAATAGTGAATTGGTCCGCACGGGGTGCGGACCCTACTTGTAAGGAGCCAACCGATGCCGCGGCCGCGTTTGATTTTCGATGCCCATCTGGATTTGTCCTGGAACGCCCTGGGATTCAACCGGGACCAGACCTGGGAAGTGGACCGGATTCGCGCCAGCGAAGCGAGGCTGGGCGACAAATTTCGCCGGGGGCACAACACGGTGAGCTTGCCGGAATTGCGCAAGGCGGGGGTCGCGGTGTGCCAGGGGACGGTATTGGCGCGGGCCAAGGACCTGTCGACGGTCAAGCCGGAGATGCTGGACCGGGCGGCCAACATTGACTGCGCCAGCCAGGACATCTGCTATGCGATGGCGCAGGGGCAGTTGGCCTACTACCGGGCGCTGGAGAAAAAGGGGGAGATCCGGATGATCCGCACGGCCGGGCAGTTGAAGGACCACTGGGCAACCTGGCAGAACGCCGAGTCGTTTGAGGGGCTGCCGATCGGGCTGATTCTGGCGATGGAGGGGGCCGATCCGATCATCGATCCAGACTGGGCGCAGTCCTGGTGGGATCAGGGGCTGCGGTCGGTGGGGATCAGCCACTACGGGCAGGGGCAGTACGGCTTTGGAACCGGCGGCAACGGGCCGCTGACGCCGCGCGGGCCGGCGCTTTTGAAGGAGCTGGAGCGGCTGGGGATCATTCTCGATCTGACCCATTCGAGCGACCAGACGTTTTTCCAGGCGCTGGATATCTTCGGCGGACGGGTGCTGGCCAGCCACAACAACTGCCGGGCGCTGGTGCCCAATGACCGGCAGTATTCAGATGAGCAGATCAAGCGGCTGATCGAGCGCAAGGCGGTGATCGGGACGGTGTTTGACGCCTGGATGCTTCAGCCGGGATACGTGGTGGGCAAGACCTCCGGCAATGAGACGCCGCCGCTGGCCAAAGCCATCGACCACATCGACCATATCTGCCAGTTGGCCGGGAATACGGACCACGTGGCGTTCGGGACGGACCTGGACGGGGGCTTTGGGACCGAGCAATGCCCGGCCGGGCTGGAAACCATCGCGGACCTGCAGAAGTTCAACGGGCTGCTGAAGGAGCGGGGATACAGCGAGGCGGACATTGACAAGATTTTCCACGGCAACTGGCTGCGGCTGTTCGGAGAAGCGCTGCCGGCGTAGGGTGAGGAGCTGGGCCGAAATGCCCGGTCCTATGACGCCTTCATTTACTTAGCCGAGAGTGAAGTAGAATGCCAGAATCGCCCCGGCCAGGAGGATGCGGTATAGGCCAAAGGGGACAAAGGTGTGCCGCCGGATGTAGCGCATGAAGCCGGCGATGACCACCCACGCCACTAGAAACGCCACGAGCGTGCCGATCACCAGCAGCAGCCCGCGCTCCATGCTCAGGTGCCCCCGGTGCTTGAACAGGGCGTAGCCGCAGGCGGTGAACATGGCGGGAATCGCCAGGAAGAAGCTGAATTCCGTGGCGGCCTGGCGGCTCATGCCGCAGGCCATGCCGCCCAGGATGGTGGCGGCCGAGCGGGAGGTGCCGGGGAAGACCGCCGCCAGAATCTGCGCCAGCCCCACGATCAGCGCATGCCTGAAACTCATCTGTTCCATCGCCTGGGCATTGACCTTCAGCGGCAGATTTTCGATCAGAATCATGAGCAATCCGCCAATACCCAGGGCCGCGACGATCACCACCGGGCTTTGCAGGTTCCTCTCAACCCACTTGTGCGTGAGATATCCCACAATCAGCACCGGCAGGGTGCCGACGGCGATCAGCCAGAGCATGCGATAATCCGGACGGCGGGGAAGAGAACGGGCGGACTGCTCCCCGTGCGCCGGCTCGGTCGGCGCATCGGCCCCCACGGTCACCGCCAGCGGCCGGGCTGTCGCCGGCGCCCCCAGCACCATCGTCACGATTTTTTCCCGGAAATAGACCACCACCGCCAGTATGGCCCCGATCTGGATGAAGATCGTGAACAACGTCCAGAACGGATCGTGCAGATTGGCCCGCATGACCCATTCACACAGCACCATGTGCCCGGTGGAACTGACGGGCAGGAACTCGGTCACGCC
>JBIQLO010000313.1:0-3106 GCA_044464175.1 Planctomycetaceae bacterium
GGCAGGATTCAATCACTTCGCAGCCGTATCCATGGCAGCCGGGGCATCCCAGTTGCCGCTGCGGATCGCCCGCGCACACGGAGCAGGGAACATCCTCCAGGGTTCGCGGCTGGGCCGGGCTAATATCACACGGTTCCCCCGCCTTGTGGTTGCAGAGCTGGCCATAGCGCCACGCTACGGCCAGCGTCAGTTTTTTTGGTCGACCTCCGACAGGCCTGTCCGCCAGGGGTACTCGTAGGCGATCCGCTGCTTCATCCGGAGACTCATCTCCCCCAGCCCTTCAGGGCCGAAGGGAATCTCCTTGCCCTCATGGTCCTTGACGCGTTCCCACCCGACGATCCCCTTGAGGATCGCCCGGTTGATCGTCTCATCCGCCACGGCGTCGCTGGCGGCCTGCGCGGCCTGATCGCGCAGCTTCTCCACCTCCCTCGCCTGGTTGGCAGTGAGGAATTTGCAGACAAACCAGGCCCGCTGATCCTCGGGCTTGTCCTTGTCGAAACAGTCCAGATGGATCCGGCAGGTGTCATCCGGATGGAATCCGATCGGCATGGTCGCTCCTTTGTTGCTGTGGCCCCTGGGGGCCGGGTTATTCGAACGTGATGCTCAGCGGCGTGGCGCCGTTGAACTGCAATCCGATGTTGTTGATCATCAGCCCATTGCGGCTGCCCCGGGTGTTGGTGCGGGTCTGGCATGTGCTCGAGGCGATGGTGATCTTGTTGCCGGCAACGGAGCCAATGAGCATGCTGAAGGCCTCCTCGGTGGAGTTGCTGCGGAGCGTGGCCCAGCTGCGGCTGGAAACGGCCACAGTCTCGGGGTCCATGGTCCCGGTCGGCTTGGTGTCCACAATGGCGGCCGCGAAATACGCCGTGGCGTCGGTCAGGTCCTCGCGCAGAATGACCTGGTTCCCCGCGTCGATCTCCACCTTGGAAGCGCGGGGCGTGAACGACCCGATTGTGAGCGTGAGCCCTTTGCAGACCGGCGCAAGCACGGTCGGAAAGGTGGGGGTGAGGATCGAGGCATCCGCTTCGTCCGTGTATTTGCCCGTGAAGGTCCAATCGATGACGGCGGGCTTCCCCTTCTCCGCGGTGATTTTGAAGGTGCCGCGAGAGCCGAACAGGGTCTTTTTCAGCCCATCCTCATATAGGACGAAGGTGTTGGTGACTTCCCCGCGGGTATAGGCAAAGACGCCCGAGGATTCGGTATAGTTGCATGGCGGCAGCAGCAGGCTGGCCCATGCCGGCACGGGCGACTCATCGCTCCCGCTGCCGGCCAGTTCCGTCTGGAACGTCAAGGTCCCCTGATCACCGCCCGGCTCGCTCTTATCCTGCCCAAGCGCCGCGGGCAACTCCCGATCGTTGGTTTCCTCCGTCCGCTGCATCTGCGGATTTCTCACGATCAGGCCCGCATCGTCGGACGTGACGCTTTCGACGGCGCCGGTGGTCGTTTCGGCCTTGCCGGCCAGAAGGCAAATTTTGCTGATTTTGGATCCAATCGTGGACATTGTTCAACCTCACTGTTTGTATGGGTTCTGGTAAAGGGTCCGATACCGGATGTGCGGCTTGACCAGCACGTAATGGGGCGCCGCCGCCTGTTGAAAATCATCCTTTTCGGGGAATTCCGTGTTGACCGCGATTCCGCCCCGATGAACGTCCTGTGTGATCGCCTTGCGAATGTCGCTGGCCAGGCGGGCCAGGCGGGTCCGCACAGGCAGGTCGGAATCTTCCGAGTCGATGCTGAAGGCCTGGAGCCCTACCGGCAGCAGATACTCATCGTGCATCACCGGGGCGTCGTCCTGGGGGATGGGATCGCCCGCGATGATCACCACCTTCCCATCGGCCGGCGAATTCCCCAGGCGGTCCTCCTGCTCGACGGTCAGGGTGAAGTAGCAGCCTGACTCCTGTGTGACGCCCTCCAGGGCTTCCTGGATGTTCTGGAGGATTCGCTCTTCAATCGACTCGACCATCGGGGTTGGCCTTGCTCAAAAGGTATTGGATTTTGGAATCGAGGCGTTTTTTGAGAAATTCGTTGATGTCGGCCAGGGCCTCGCGTGGGAGCGACGGATTTTTTTCCAGAACCGTCGTCACCGCCGGGCCATATGCCTGCTTAATGGGCCGGCGGAGGATCGGCTGCCCCTTTCGCGGCCCGCGTTTGATCGTCCGGCCCGCGTATCGACCGGACTGCGCCCGCCGCTTCGGCTGCGAAAGATCGTCGTAGAATGCCCCGACATGGCCGCTGGCCACTTCCGCCTTGAAATCGTGTTTGAATTTCTGGACGGGATCGCCCTTGATGATGCTGGCGGTGGCGCCGGATCGCTTGGAAAACCGCACCTTGAAGTGGATCAAAGGCTCCGCTTCATATTTGATTTCGATGATTCCCTCGGGAACGTCCTTCGTCGCTTTCTGGCGAATTTTGACGTTGTCCCGGATGTCCTTCTGCTTCAAATACACCTTGTCGGCGATCAGCCGGGTGATGTTCGTCCGCGCATGGCGCAGCGTGTCATTGATCGCCGACACCATCGCCTTTTTCGCCCCGCCGGGCAGGGCGGCCAGCTTCTTCTCGATGGCGTCCCGCTCGGCCTCGGATACCGAAATATGCACCAGGTTCTGCGCCATCAGATGAAGCTGTGCAGTTGCCAGTTGCTCCCGTCGCTCTGGAGGAGCGCCGAATCGTGCTGGCTGGACAGTGTGGCCAGCGTGGTCGTGCCGTCCGAATCCTTCACCGTGACGGCGTTGGTTCCGGAGTCCGTCTTGTTGATGATGTAGAGGCGGGATCCCGCCGCCGTCGCCACCGGCATGGTGATCGTCACGGCCCCGCTGGTGGCGTCGACAAAGCAGGTGGTTTCCGTGGCGGCCAGTGTGTAGTCGGCCGTTTTCGAGGCGATCCCCAGTTCCGTCCGCCCGCCATTGACGATGCCGCCGCTGGAGCGGTGGACGGCCGCATACAGATCGCCGCTGCCGTCGCGCATGGCGACCGTGTTTTTGTTGGCCGAGTCATCGGCGTGCAAAAACGGTCGCTCCCCGTAAACAATCAGGGCCTTGGTTGCCATTGAATCTCCTTACATCAAATCGAGTGTCATCATCCCAGGGTCGTGGAAGGCCTGGCCGCC
>JBIQLO010000314.1:0-3079 GCA_044464175.1 Planctomycetaceae bacterium
TCGGTGTACGGGCACACCCAAACGGGGGCGCATGAGCGGATCGAGACCGAAGACATCGCGGTGGCAACGCTGAACTTCAAGTGCGGGGCGGTGGGGACGCTGACGGCGACGACGGCGGCGTATCCGGGTTTTCCGGTCAAAATCGAGATTTACGGCACGGAGGGGTCGGCCATCCTGGAAGGGGACCGGCTCAAGAGCATGACGCTGCGGAACGGGCAGACGTTCGCCTCGGAGGCGGCGGCGGCCCATGCGATCAGCGTGGCGCAAGGAGGGACGGCGTCGGTGAAGGACCAGGACCCGGTGAACGTGCCGGGCAAAAAGAGCGGGTGGGGCGAAGCGCATGTGGCGCAGTTCCGGGATTTCCTGCGGGCGGTTCAGCATGGGGGGCAGCCGCTGATTGACGGTCGGTCGGCGCG
The DNA here is from genome assembly GCA_044464175.1 of Planctomycetaceae bacterium. Classification (GTDB taxonomy): domain Bacteria; phylum Planctomycetota; class Phycisphaerae; order Tepidisphaerales; family Tepidisphaeraceae; genus JBIQLO01. Next base: position 417 of record JBIQLO010000314.1, read on the forward strand.
GAAGCCGCTGGAAATCGTGCTGGGGGTGTATGAATCCTCGAAGACGGGCAAGGCGGTTGATCTCGGGGAGCATTGACCCCGGGGCCATCCCGGAAGGTTGAATTTCGCCACTTGGCCGATATATTCATCGCGTTCCCTGGCCGTAGTGGTTGGGGGAAACCAACAAAGGGCAGGTAAATATTATGGACGATATTGAGCAGAAGGTCATTGAAATCGTGAGCGAGCAAATGGGCGTGGACAAGAGCGAAATCACCCGCGAGACCCATTTCATCAACGATTTGAACGCCGATTCGCTGGACACGGTGGAACTGGTCATGGAATTTGAGGACGAGTTCGAGCTGTCCATCCCCGATGAGGAAGCGGAGAAGATTCAGACCGTCGGGCAGGCGATTGATTACATCAAGGAACATTCCAATAAGTGAGTTGCCGGTTGTCAGTTGCCAGTTGCCGGTTGCTGAAAGCGACGAGGAGGCGGCTGGCGACTGGCGACAAGCAACTGACAACCGAACTGAACCATGAGCCAACGCCGCGTCGTCATTACGGGTCTGGGCGTCATCACCTCCCTGGGAGAGACCGTGGAGGAGGTCTGGGAGGCTCTTTGCGCCGGCAAGAGCGGAATCGGTCCGATCACACGCTGGGATGCCGGCAAGTATCCCACGCGTTTTGGGGGGGAATGCACGCACTTTGACCTGACCAAGTACGGGCCTGAGGCGAGGGAAGCCAAGCGGATGGACCGATTCGGGCAGTTCGGGCTGGCCGCGGCGATTCGAGCGGTGACGGATGCGGGACTGGATTTCTCGAAGGAGGACCGGTACCGGGCGGGGGTGCTGATCGGGACGGGGATCGGGGGGATCGAGACGCTGGAGGAGCAGAACAAGATTCTGGTCAGCCGGGGCGTGAGCCGGGTCAGCCCGTTCACCGTGCCGCGGCTGATGGGAAACGCGGCCAGCGGGAACGTTTCCATTCTTTACGGCATTCACGGGCCCAACACGGCGGTCTGCACGGCGTGCGCGACCGGTTCCAACGCGATCGGGGACGCCGGGCGGCTGATCCAGCATGACATGGCCGACATCATGATCGCCGGCGGGGCGGAGGCGGCGCTGTGCGAACTGGGATTGGCCAGCTTCGCGGCGGCGCGGGCGCTGTCCACGCGGAATGATGAGCCGCAGAAGGCCAGCCGCCCGTTTGACCGGGACCGGGATGGCTTTGTGATGAGCGAGGGGGCGGGGGTGGTGATCCTCGAGGAATACGAGCATGCGGTGAAGCGCGGGGCGCGCATCTACGCGGAGCTGATCGGGTATGGCATGAGCGGGGATGCCTGCCACATCACCCAGCCCAATCCGGAAGGAAAAGGGGCGGCGCTGGCGATGCAGCTGGCGCTGCGGGATGCCAAGGTCAATCCGGAGGTGCTGGACTACATCAACGCCCACGGGACCAGCACGTCGCTGGGCGACGCGGCCGAGACCAAGGCGCTCAAGAGCACCTTCGGGGCGCATGCCTACAAACTGGCGGTCAGCTCGACCAAGAGCCAGTTGGGGCATCTGCTGGGGGCCAGCGGCGGGGTGGAGGCGGTGGTGACGGCGATGGCCGTCAGCCGCAACACGATTCCGCCGACGATCAATCTGGATCATCCGGACCCGGAGTGCGACCTGGATTACGTGCCTCATCAGGCCCGGGACCGCCGGGTGGAATATGCGATGAGCAACAGCTTCGGCTTCGGCGGGCACAATGCCTCGCTGCTGATGAAGAAGGTGTGAGGATTTCGGGGGGATGCAAATCCCAAGGGGGGATGGACGATTCCGCCGCGGCCTCAGCGGCGGCCGTGTGAAGAACCATATACATACTAAGGCCCGGCCAACCAGGGTTGGGCTCGGAACTGGGCGGGGGTGACGCCCAAGCGCCGGCGGAAGAGGCGGCAGAAGTAATTGGCCGAGCCCAGGCCGCAGACGCGGGCGATGGTCTGTAGTTTTTCATCCCCTTCGCGGAGCATTCTGGCGGCCAGGCGCAGGCGGTGCTGCATGAGGTAGTCGCGCGGGCCGACGCCGGTGACAGCGCGGAATTTCCGGGACAGGTGTTCGCGTGAGCAGTCGAGCTGGCGGGCCAGATCGGTGATGGTGAAGGCGGGGTCGCCGGCGGCGGCGGCGATGCGCTCCATCGCGTGGGTCATGCGCGTGTCGGCGGCGCGGTGGTGGGTCAATTCGCTCAACAGGGTCATCAGAAGCTGATAGAGTCGGGCGGAAATGAGGTATCGGTCGGTGCTGTCGCGGCGGGCGCGGGCCAGGGCGAGCATGAGGGAGGCGGTCTGCCCCTCCAGGCCGACGTTCAGGACGTTGCCGAAGGAACGGACGATGCGGCGGTACCATGCCTCGGCCGCGGCGCCGCGAAAGCCGACGAAGACCAGTTCGTAGGGCTGGGACGAATCGGGGGGATAGCCGTATTCAAAGGGGCCGGGGATCAGGTCGAGGAAGGCCGTGCCGGGGGCGAGGGGGATAGTGGATCGGCCCCGGCGGTAGAAACCGGCGCCGGCCAGGGTGAGCTGAAGGACCAGGTGGGGGGATTCGGTGCGGAGGCGGCAGTCGAAGCGGTAGGCGGGGTCGCGGCGGGTTTCGTGGCCGGCGCCGCCGAACCAGATGAGGGGTTCTGCGGTGCGGGCCCAGGCAGTG
>JBIQLO010000315.1:0-3029 GCA_044464175.1 Planctomycetaceae bacterium
CGCTCGATGCCCAACCCCATTAACCGTTCAAAATGCTCGCAAACGATCAGTACATCCCGCCCATCCCCCCGCCCGGCGCGCCGGCCGGTTCGGGCTTCTCTTCCTTGATCTCGCTCACGGCCGCGTCGGTCGTCAGCAGCAGCGAGGCGATCGACGCCGCGTTCTGCAGCGCCGTCCGCTCCACCTTCGTCGGCACGATGACGCCCATCTTCAGCAGGTCGCCATACTGGTGAGTCAGCGCGTTGTAGCCGAAGTTCACCTCGCTCGACTCCTTGATCTTCTGCGCAATCACCGCCCCGTCCACCCCGGCGTTGTCGGCGATCTGCTTGATCGGCGCTTCCACCGCCCGGCGGATGATCTCCACCCCCGTGCGCTGATCGTCGCTGCCGGCGCTCTTGCGGGCCCCGTCCAGCACCTTGGCCGCCGCCCGGATCACGCTCACGCCGCCGCCGGGAAGAATCCCCTCTTCCACCGCCGCCCGGCAGGCGTGCAGCGCATCCTCCACGCGCGCCTTCTTCTCCTTCATCGCCACTTCCGTGGCCGCACCCACGTGAATCTGCGCCACGCCGCCGGCCAGCTTGGCCAGCCGCTCCTGCAGCTTCTCGCGGTCGTAGTCGCTGGTGTTGGCCTCGATCTCGTTCTTGATCTGCTCGATCCGTCCCTTGATCGCCTTCTCCTCGCCGGCCCCTTCGATGATGGTCGTGTTGTCCTTGTCGATCCGGACCTTCTTGGCCCGCCCCAGCTGGCTCAGCTCGATGTTCTCCAGCTTGATCCCCAGCTCCTCGAAGATCGCCTCGCCGCCGGTCACGATCGCGATGTCCTCGAGCATCGCCTTGCGCCGGTCGCCGAAGCCCGGCGCCTTCACCGCCGCCACCTTCAGCGTCCCGCGCAGCTTGTTCACCACCAGCGTCGCCAGCGCTTCGCCTTCGATGTCCTCGGCGATGATGAGCACCGGCTTGCCGGCCTCGGCCGCCTTGCTCAGCACCGGCACCAGGTCCCGGGCGCTGCTGATCTTCTTCTCGTGAATGAGGATGTACGCATCCTCCAGCACCGCCTCCATCGTCTGCGGGTCGGTGACGAAGTGCGGCGAGAGATACCCCTTGTCGAACTGCATCCCTTCCACCAGCTCCACGTGGGTCTCCAGGCCCTTGCCCTCTTCCACGGTGATGACCCCGTCCTTGCCGACCTTGTCCATCGCGTCGGCGATCATCTGCCCGATCTGCGGGTCCTGGTTGGCGCTGGACGCCCCGACCTGCGCCACTTCCTTGGTCGAGTCCACCTTCTTGCTCATCTTGCGCAGCTCATCGGTGATCGCCTCAACCGCCAGCTGGATGCCGCGCTGAATCTGCGTGGCGTTGGCCCCGCTGGCCACGTTCTTAAGCCCCTCGCTGTAAATCGCCTCGGCGTAAACGGTGGCGGTCGTGGTCCCGTCCCCGGCGATGGTGCTGGTCTTGGAGGCGACCTCCTTCACCATCTGCGCCCCCATGTTCTCATACGGATCGTCCAGTTCGATCTCCTTGGCCACGGTCACGCCGTCCTTGGTGACGGTGGGGGACCCGAACGACTTCTCCAACACGACGTTCCGTCCCGACGGGCCGAGCGTCACCTTGACCGCGCGGGCAAGCTTGCTCACCCCGCGCCGGATCGCCTCCCGGGCGTCCTGATCATATTTAATGCTTTTGGCTGCCATTAGCTGCTTCTCCGTTATTGATGAATGAATTCGATGGTTTTTAGGGTTCATGTGCCCCGATTCCACGTTTCAACTGAAACATGAAACCGCCGACGCATGAAACGGGCTGGCGGAGCGGACTACTCCACAATGGCAAGGACGTCGTCCTCGCTCATGATCATCAGTTCCTCGCCGTCCAGCTTGATCTCCGTGCCCGCGTAGCTGGTGAAGATCACCTCGTCCCCCGCCTTCAGGTTCAGCGGCGCGCGCTGCCCGTTGTCCAGACGCTTGCCTTCGCCCACGCTCAGCACCTTGCCGCGCTTGGGCTTCTCCTTGGCCGAATCCGGCAGCACGATGCCGCTCTTGGTCTTGCTCTCCGCCTCCACGCGCTTGACGAGAATCTTATCCCCCAGGGGACGCAACTTTGCCATGTGTAGCTCCTTGTAGGGTGGGCACCGCCCACCTGCTTTGGTCGAAAAGATGGGCCATGCCCATCCTACGGCTTGCCAGTTGTTGTCTACCCACCGGTTCACTAGCAACTGGCAACTAGCAACCGGCAACTCTTTTCAATCTATTCCGGCCAGCGGCTCTCATAGTGCCGCCGAAGCAATCGGGCGATGGCGTCCAGCAGCAGATTAAAATCCACCGGCTTCTCCAGCACGCTGAACACCTGCATCCCCAACGCCTCCTGAAGCAGGTGATTGGTCAGCGACCTGGCCAGCAAAATCGCCGGCGGCGCCTTTTCCAGTTCCCGCATCAGCCGCACCACCTGAAGCCCCCCCAACTGCGGCATCTGCGTATCCAACACCGCCACATGCACCGGCACCGACTCGATCAGGTCCAGCGCCTCCCGCCCGGACCGCGCCGAAAGCGTCTGAACCCCCTGCGATTCCAGCAGTTGCCGAATCGTGTTGTGCCATTGCTCCTGGTCGTTGGCCAGCAGCAACGTCAATCGATTTGTCGCAGCCGTCCCGGTCATGACCATGTCTCCGGCCTGATTGCCTCCCAGCACCATTAACAACCCGCGTGCCGCCGCCGCCGCAACACTGCAAGATCATAACTTTCGATTTTAGAACGAGTTGCGATCATTCGCCCAAGCCCGCCCATCCGGTGCTTCTGCCAAAGCCGTCAGCGCCCCCAACGGAAACCGCCGTTTTGGCAGCCCGCCGGAGATTTCTTTGCCGCAACCGTAGGACAGGCCTCCGCCCTGTCACCTCCCCTCCTCCCCCCAGCGGGAGCACGGACACCACTCCATCCAACTGAGCACCCTCGAAAAAAAATACTTGACAAAACCCAAACAAACGCTATGCTTCCCATTATGCAACCTCCCATTCATCATGACCCCCTCATCCCCTCACCC
>JBIQLO010000316.1:0-3017 GCA_044464175.1 Planctomycetaceae bacterium
GCTGCGGTCTTACGTGACCACCGGCCGCCACAGCTTCCACGCCGCCGCCGCCACCCACCCCCCCTCCGCCAGCATCACCCAGGCTCCCAACAGCGCATAGGCAAATTCCACCCGCCCGCTCCAGCGATACGCCAGAAAGAGCCCGATCTCCCCCACCACCGCCCCCGTGAGCAGCCCCAGCGCCAACCACGCCCGGCGGTCCTCGATGCGCTTAAGCCCGAACAGCGGCGGAAACAGCCGCATCGACACCCCCAGAATCATGAACAGCGCCAGCCCGTGAATCTGCATGTCCCGCAACGGAGCCTGATAGGTGGAGAGATACCAGGTCAGCGACTCGCTCCCGGATGCCGTCATTAACATCCAGATGTGCCACAAGCCATAGGCCGCCTGCAGGATGAACCACCCCAACCCCGCCAGGATGAACGCCATGTACGGCTCGGTCTTCACCGCTTTGCGCTGGAATGCCGCCAGCAGAATGCCGCAGACACTGACGATCGCCGCCAGTTCAATCACGCCCCCGCCCAGCGCCACCCAGGGACGCCACCCCACCCCTCCGCCGGCCATCGCCAGCGAGCGGATGACGATCCCCACCACCATCGCCCCAAAGCTTCCCATCGCCAGCCGCGGCGCCGGCAACTCCACATGCCACATCCGCGGCAGCGCCTGCAGGGCAAACCCCATGATGAACAGCCCCACCCAGCCGAAGATCATCGCATGCCCGTGGGCGTTGATCTGGTAAATCCCCACCGCCCGAAAGTTACCCTTGATCCCGATTTCCCACAGCAGCCATGCCCCCCACACCGCTCCCAGCGTCAGCACCACGCCGATTCCCCCCAGAAAAAACGGGCGGTAAATCCGGTCGGCCAATCCCCCCTCGTTTCCATCGGCACGCGCTGCGGTATGATGATGGGCGCTGCGGGCGATGGCCTGTCGAAGCTCATCCATCAGGGTCCGCTCGTCCACGCCATGGGCATGGGCAAAAAACTGAAGGGATTCATGCGGCCCCTCCGGCCCGCCGCAGCCGCGCAGGCCATACCGGTCCAGCACCGCCCGCGTCTGCGGATAGACCCGCAGCAGGTCCGGCATGAAGGTCTCCAGGGTCAGCGTGAACGGGCGGGCGGGCTCAGTGGCGTGCGGCGTAGCCATGATATCTCTCCGAAACGGGCGGATAACGGAGCCAAATAATACCTTTGCATCCACATTATGCCCCCTCCCAACCACCGTCAAGCTCGCCCCTGGCGCATTTTGTCGCAACTGCTCGCCGGGCTGATATTTATCGGATCACTCGCCGGAATCGGCGGCTGTCAAAAGAACGAACCCACCCTCCACCTCGCCGCCGCCGCCAGCCTGGAGCCGGTCCTCCGGCAACTGACCCCCCAAATCGAGCGCCAACTGCATTGCCGTTTGATGATCGACGTCGCCGCCAGCGGCATCCTGTCGCGCCAGATTCTTCAGGGAAGCCCCGCCGATCTCTTCATCAGCGCCAACGCCCGTTGGATGGATGAACTGGCCCGCCAGGGGCGGCTGCTGCCCGGAACGCGCATCGACCTGCTGGGCAACCGGCTGGTGGTGGTGGCCCGCCCCGAACTGCCCGATCCGCCCCGCAACCTCCAGCAATTGCGCCAGCCCCGCCTTTGGCCCATCGCACTGGGCGATCCGGCCTATGTCCCGGCCGGGCAGTATGCCAAAGCGGCGCTCCAATCAGCGCGCCTCTGGCCCACCCTCCAGGACCAGTCCACCGCCGCCCCCAATGTGCAGGCGGCGCTGGCGTATGTCCTCCAGGGCCAATGCCCCGTCGGCCTCGTCTATGCCAGCGATGTCACGGGCGTCCCCGAAGCGCGCATCCTCTTTGAGGTTCCCCAGGCCCTCTATCCCCCCATCGTCTATCCCGCCGCCGTCATCCGTGATGCCGCGGCGGCGCGCCAGGCCCGCGCTGTGGTAGACTGGCTCCAGCGCCCCGAGGCGCAGGCCGCCTTCCGGAAGGCCGGTTTTCTCCCTCCGCCCGCTCCCTCCGATGGCGGAAGCAAGCCGGCCACGCGGCCCTGATGGAGTCGACGCTTTGGACACGCAGACCCTCATCTCCGCCGTCAGCCTCTCTTTGCTGTGCGCCGTCGTCGCCATCGCCCTGTGCGTCATCCCGGCCACGCGCCTGGCGCTGCTGCTGGCGGACCGACAGTTCCGCGGAAAGGCCCTGCTGGAATTGCTGGTCATGCTGCCGGTGGTTGTGCCGCCCGTGGTCACCGGCTATCTGCTGCTGCTGCTCTTGGGCCGGCGCGGCCTCTTCGGGCCCCTCCTGTCGGCAATCCATGTCCAGATTCCCTTCACCTGGTTCGGCGCAGCGCTGGCCCAGGCCATTATCGCCATGCCCTTCCTGGTCATGACGCTCCGGGTGGCCTTCGAGTCCATCGATCCGGAGCTCAAGGAGATGGCCTGCTCCATGGGCGCCAGCCGATGGCAGTTCCTCTGGCACGTGACCCTCCCCCTGGCCGCCCCCGGCATGGCCGCCGGCTGCATGCTCGCCATGGCCCGGGCGCTGGGCGAATTCGGGGCCACCATCATCATCGCCGGCAACATCGCCGGGCAGACGCGAACCCTCCCCCTGGCCATCTACACCGCCTTGAACATCCCCGGCGGCCAGCAGACCGCCGCCGCCCTGGTCGCCGTCGCCATCGCCCTGGCTTGCCTGACCCTGGGCCTCAGCCGCCTCTTTGGCCGCCCCTGGGGCGAATTCCGCGTTGATGCCCGCTGGCGGCCCCGCGCCCGCGGCCGAACCCCCAAAACGCATCGCTCCCCCGAACGCCCGCCAAGCCGGCAAAAGGCATCACTCGAAGGAAAATGGTGACCCATCACTCCCCCTCCGCCGCGTACCCTACGGGAGAATAATGGGGAGGGGCTTTTCAACCGATTGAAAATTTAATCTCAAGAAAACTTGACAAATACCAAACATATGCTATACTCCCCCGACATGCTGAAGACTCAACGCTTATCCACCCCCCGGCCCCACCCCCAACAACCCA
>JBIQLO010000317.1:0-2994 GCA_044464175.1 Planctomycetaceae bacterium
ACTTTACCCTAACGCAAGCCTATCGTCCCCCATGATCCATCCTCACCCTCTCCTTCGCAGCACCGTCCCACCCCCCTGCCCTAATGTGCTCCACGACGACATTCTGCCGCATCCAACCCAAACGAACCAAACCCAATACCCCCGTGGCGCTATCAAAAACCGCGTTTTGCCACTACCATCCACCGCGACAAATTACGAAACGAACCAAACCCAATGAGGCCGATGATTCCGCTTTCAGGTCCCTGGCCCGCCCCAAGGCGAAATCAGGAACCCGGGAACTCCTAACCCATCAAACCGCATGACCATCCAAACCCTCCGAGCCTGGGAAATCCTCGACAGCCGCGGGCGCCCCACCCTCAAGGCGGCCTGCACCCTCGCCTCCGGCGTCTCGGCCGCCGCGTCGGTCCCCTCCGGCGCTTCCACCGGATCGGCCGAGGCGCTGGAGCTGCGCGACAACGACCCGGCCCGCTACGGCGGGCTGGGGTGCCGCCACGCGGTGGCCAACGTGAACCAGACCCTCGCCCCGGCCGTCACGGGCCGCCCCTTCCCCGACCAGGCCGCCCTCGACCACGCCCTTCTGGACCTCGACGGCACGCCCAATAAGTCACGCCTGGGCGCCAACGCCATTCTGGCCGTCTCGCTGGCCTTCGCCCGCGCCACGGCACTGGAAAAGAACCAGCCCCTCTATGCCTATTTCGCCGACCTGGCGCAGTCCACCCCCAGGCTGCCTCAGTTGACGATCAACCTCTTCAGCGGCGGCAAGCACGCCGGCGGGCAAGTGCCCATTCAGGACTGCCTCATGGTTCCCCTGACCGACTCGATCGACCAGGGCCTGGCCATGGCCTACGCCGTCTACCAGTCGGCCGCCCGGCTGATCCAAAAGCGCTACGATGCCCGCCCCCTTAAAGCGGATGAGGGGGGTTTGGCCCCCCCCTTCCCGAACATCGAGGCCATGCTCACCGACGCCGTGGAGGCGATCCGCCAGGCGGGCCTGCAGCCCGGGCGTGACATGGCCCTGGCCGTCGATGTCGCCTCCAGCCATTTTTACCACGACGGGCGCTACCACCTGGACCAGACCCCGCTCGACAGCCGGGGCATGATCGAGCAGCTGCGCCGATGGGCCGATGCATTCCCCATCCTCAGTATCGAGGATGGCCTGGCCGAAGAGGATTGGGCCCACTGGCCGCTGCTGCGCCAAACCTTGGGCGAGCGTCTGCTGGTGCTGGGCGATGATTTTCTCTGCACCAACCCCGATCGCATCGCCCGCGCGGTGAAGGAAGAGTGCTGCACCGCCCTGCTGCTGAAGGTGAACCAGGTGGGGACGCTGAGCGAGGCCGCCGAGGCCCGCCGCCTGGCCCAGGCGGCCGGCTGGAAGATCACCGTCTCGGCCCGCAGCGGAGAAACCGAGGACACCTGGCTGGGCGACCTGGCCGTCGCCTGGGGCGACCAGATCAAGGTCGGCTCCATCTGCCAGAGCGAGCGCCTGGCCAAATACAACCGCCTCCTGGAAATCGAGGCTGAATTGTAGGGTCCATCGCATCCTACTGGGGCCCCCCTTTTCCTTCGGCCTCAAAGATGCTATCTTCCCGCGCACCGGACTGAGCATGGAGGTTCAGACCGGAGGCGAATCCGGGGGGATCAATTCAGCCGAAGGAGCGGCCCATGGACACTCTCACCGACCGTCTGCTTTCGTTTCTTCTGTGCGGCATCATCATTGCCCTGATCACGGCCACCGCCGGCGCGGCGCTGGGGCTGCTGTATGCGGGCATCCTCCGCCTGTGCGGCGCGGAATTTCCGCCCGCGGCGCTGATGCTGGCCGGCGCCCTGCTCCCGGCCGCCGCCTGCTACGCCCTATGCCGCCACGGCAACGATCTGATGGATCGATAAAAAGAGTGGGAAATGGGCGATACAGGACTCGAACCTGTGACCTCTGGTGTGTGATACCAGCGTTCTAGCCAACTGAACTAATCGCCCGAAGTACCCCCAAGGGGAGTCGAACCCCTGTCCTCTGGCTGAGAACCAGATATCCTAGGCCACTAGACGATGGGGGCGTCTAACTGCATGGGATTCTAAAGGGCCGCTTCGGCAAGTCAAGCCGCCGCTCAGGGGGCGGGTTGGATCCGGAACCGCACGCCATCTTCGACCACCCAGCGGCTGGCGCCTGGGGGGAGAATCTGGTCGATGCGGTTGGGGCTGCCCCGGCTGACGGCCAGGAGCTGGGCCAGGGTGAGTTGCCCGGCGTAGACGCGCAGGATGGCGTGGACATCACTGTAAAACTGCCCTTTGAGCGGGCCGGCATTGGCGGATTTGCCGGGGGGGACGACCACGCCGCCGATCTTTTGGGGGGCTTCGGGGGTGTTGATGGCGATCTGTTCGGGGCTTAGCCACTGGTCCTCGGCCGGCGGGCCATCCTTGGTCAGCCAGATCGTGATTGGCTCATCCGTTGCGTTTTTCACCGAGACCTCGTACGTCCGCCCCACCGTACACCCCCCAGCCAACAGCAGGAGTCCGATCAGATATGGAAGTGCTCGCATGGAGGGATGGTAAAACGACCCGCTCCAAAAGGCAAAAATCACGCCGGCGGGTGGGATTCGGGAGATTGGGTTTGGTTCGTTTCGTAATCTGTCGTAGTTGAGCTGGGGTGAAAAACCGCGATTGGAGCGCGCCAGCGGGGCATTGGGTTTGGTTCGTTTGGGCTTGGATGTCATTTTGTCGTGGTTAGAGGCCGTGGATTTCATCGGGGAGGTATGGGTCGGGGGCGCTGGCTTCCTGGTGGAGTTTGATGAGGCGCAGGGGGGCGTTGCGGAGGGAGTGCTCATAACGGCTGAGCCGAAGGTCATCGGGCGGGTGTTTTGCCGACTGGCGGTCGGTCGGCGCGGGGAGGGGGCGGGCTTGGTGAGGGCGGGCGGGTTCGGGTCGTCGTCCATCATATTTTAGTCCTCCTACCCTTACCGGGGGCGCTGCGCGATTTGGCGACAAAGCGCGCAGCGCGAT
>JBIQLO010000318.1:0-2986 GCA_044464175.1 Planctomycetaceae bacterium
GATGAGTGTGTCAATTCGCCCGAAGTGTCCCCCCGCCTGCTCGATCAGCCGCCGGCAATCCTCCCCCCGCGAAACATCCGCCTGGATCGCCAGATGCCCACCCCCCAGTTGTTGATTGAGCGCGTCCAGCCGTTCCAGTCGCCGAGCCGCCAGTGCCAGCTCCGCCCCCCGCCCCGACAACTCCCGCGCCAACGCCTCTCCAATCCCCGCGCTGGCCCCGGTGATGATACAGACCATGCCCTCAAGCGTGCGTGCCATGGCGAAACCGGCTTACGAGCCCCTGGCCATCGCCTGCATCGCCTTGGCCCGGTCCAGTTGCCGCTGGCGCAGCGCCTGTGTCTTGGCGTCGGTCGGCACCCGGGCCGCCGCCTCGGCATACTCCGCCGCCGCCGCCTCGGCGTCGATCTCCTCCGCCGGCACCGCCCGCTCGGTCAGGAGCGTCAGCCGGTTGTCCTTCATCTGCGCCACGCCCCCCTCCACATAGAAGTACTGTTTCTGTCCCGAAGGCAGGTCCACGCGCAGCGGCCCCTGCCCCAGCTTCACCAGCAGCGGCGCCCGGTTGCTCAGGATGCCCAGCAGCCCATCGTGGGCCGGCAGGACCACCTGCGACACCGTCTCATCCAACGCCTGCTCTTCCGGGGTGACCACCGTGCACTGAAACGCCATAGACTTCGCTCCGCTTGGTAAAAGTGCCGAAAGTGTAGGAAAACCGCCCCCGCCCGTCAATTCAACCATGCCCCATTTTCAGCGCGGCCCCCTGCGGCGCCCCGGCTTATAATCGGGATAACACAGGAGGTATTCATGGCATCGGTTACGACAAGCAGTTTTCACGAATCCGGTTCGAACGGCATGCCCCCCTCGGCCGCCATGCGGCGGGCATGGATCGCATGGCTCATCATGCTGGTCCTCCCCTTCATCCTCTTCGTCGTGGCAGTCTGGTACAATTCCTGGATTGACACGGGCGGCCGGCCCGGCCGGCTCGGCCAAATCTGGTTTATCATCGCCATGATCTATCTGATCGTCATTGTCCCCGCCTCCCTCTTTTGGCGCGGCCATATTTTCAAGGCTTACTGGCACGGCCAGACTGTTGCCCCGCGCGACTATCTCCGCGGCATGATCAGCGTCTGGCTGGCTTTGGAAATTGGCGGCCTTTTCAGCCTCATCGGCTGCATCATCAGCGGCAGCCTGATGCCCTGCATCCTCCCGGCACTGATTGCCTTCATGTTCTTCGTCACACTCTGGCCCAACGGCCACGCCATGAGCCGACCCGTCGGCGGCACGGACGACCACGCCATCTATGAGGAGCCCCGCTGATTTCCGTCCGCCTGCGCGGACAACTTGAATTTATGCTGCGAATCGGCATATTCTTACACCCGACGGCCGGTGGCCACCGCCATCCCGCGTGCCGAAGTAGCTCAACGGCAGAGCACCGCTTTCGTAAAGCGGGGGTTGAGGGTTCAAATCCCTCCTTCGGCTTTTTCATAACTTACGCTGACTTCGCTAGTTGCGAAGACCTGCCCCTGGGCAGAGCGGCCGTAACCGATGGCCGAAAACGAGTAGTACTACTCGTTTTCATAATTCGGAAACGGCGCGATGCCTGCTCGTACTGCAATTGCACCTGTATCAAAACGTAAACCGCCCAAGCTGCGCCACCACAAGGCGAGCGGCCAAGGGTTCACCCAGCTCGATGGGCGATTCATCTACTTTGGACAGTTTGACGACCCCGCCACGGTTGAGAAATACCACCGGACCATTGCCGAATGGCTGGCCGCCGGCCAGCAGTTGCCGGTGGCGGCCAACGATCTGACGGTGAAGGAACTGGTCGCCCGTTTCTGGGTTTGGGCGGAGGAATATTACGGCCGAGAGACCGGCGCGAATGAATTATCCAAGTACCGGCGCTGTGCCAAACCGCTGATCAAATTGTACGGCCAGAGCAAGGCGGTGGATTTTGGGCCGTTGGCATTACAAACCGTCCGGCGGCACATGATCGACAAAGACTGGTGTCGCCACAGCGTCAATGAGATGACCAATCGCGTCCGCAACATCTTCCGCTGGGGCACCAGCCAGGAACTGCTGCCGGCTGAAGTTTACCATGCCTTGCAATCGGTCACGGGCCTGCGACGTGGCCGATCCAACGCCCGTGAGAGCGAGCCGGTTGGGCCGGTAGACCGAGCGATGGTTGAGGCGATCAGGCCTTACCTGAATCGCCAAGTGGCGGCATTGGTGGAGCTGCAACTACTGACCGGCGCTCGCGGGGGCGAGCTGCTGGGCCTGCGGCCATGCGATATCGATAAATCACGATCCATCTGGACCTATCAACCCCAGCGCCACAAGAATGCTCTGCGCGGCAAGCGCAGAACGATCTATTTCGGACCCAAGGCCCAGGATGTTCTGCGACCATTTCTGCTGCGACCCGATGATGCCTGCCTCTTCTCACCCGCCGAGGCAGAGCGGCAACGCCGAGCGGCTCTACATGCCCAACGCATCACGCCCAAAGGGTATGGGAATGGGATCGGCACGAACCGCTCGACCTGTCCTCAGAAGACTCCGGGCGAGCAGTACACGAAGCATTCGTATCGACGCGCTATCCATTACGCCTGCGACCTCGCCTTTCCTCCGCCGCCGGAGTTGGCCCGCCGGCGGATCGCCACCGGTAAGACGCGAACACGATGGGAGACGCAGGCCGAATGGAATAAGCGTCTGGGGCCGGCCAAATGGGCCCAATTGAAAGCATGGATCAAGAGCCACCGCTGGAAACCGCATCAATTGCGTCATACCGCCGCCACCGAGATCCGCCGGGAGTTTGGCCTGGAGGCGGCCCAGATCGCCCTGGGCCACTCCTCCGCCCTGGTCACCGAGGCCGTCTATGCCGAGCGGGATATGGCCAAAGTGGAGCAGGTGATGCTCAAAATAGGGTGAAGTCTTTATGAGTTCAGCAGTTACCACGGCCGGGAGCGATCCCGGCCTTTTTTGTTGCGCGGTAAGG
>JBIQLO010000319.1:0-2985 GCA_044464175.1 Planctomycetaceae bacterium
AAAGGGGGGGGCGGGGGGTGGGGCTGGTGGAGCAGCACGATTTCGCCTATGGGACTTCGGGGCGCTCCACGCGGCTGCTGCATGGGGGGCTGCGGTATCTGGCGCAGGGGCGGATCGGGCTGGTGCGCGAGGCAGGGCGGGAGAAACGGATTCTGCAGAAGATCGCGCCGCACCTGTTTCAGCCGCAGCGGTTTTATTCCCGACGTACCGGCACACGCAATGGCCCAAGTGGCGGCTGCGGGTGGGGGTGAAGCTGTATGACTGGCTGTGCGGGGTGAAGGGGGTGGGGGCGTCGGGGGCGATGAGCGCGGGCAAGACGCGGCAGTTGCTGGGGGGGCTCAATGACGCGGATTTGACGGGGGCGGTCTATTATTTTGATGCGCTGACCAGCGATGCCCGGCTGGTGCTGGATACGTTGCGCTCGGCGCAGCGGCATGGGGCGCTGGTGCGCAACTACACGCGGTTTGCGGGGGCGGAGCGGGGGGAGCAAGGGTGGGACTGCCGGCTGGCGCCGGCGGAAGGGGCGGAATGGTCGGTGCAGGCGCGGTGTGTGGTGAATGCGACCGGGCCGTGGTCCGATCAGCTGCCGCGGAGCGAGGTGAAACTGCGGCTGACCAAGGGGGTGCATCTGGTACTGCCGGCCGAGCGGCTGCCGCTGCCGGACGCGGTGGTGCTGACGCAACAGCGGCGGATTCTGTTTGGCATTCCATGGGGACAGCGGGTTTTCATCGGGACAACGGACACGGACTACGAGGGATCGATCGAGGCGGTGGGGGTGACGGATGCGGACGTGGATTATCTCCTGGAGATCTTCAATCATGCGTTTCCGCAGGCGGGGCTGACGCCGCAGGACATCCTCAGCTCATGGGCGGGGGTTCGGCCGCTGATTGCCGATGGGCGGGGGCGGCCGTCGGATATTTCCCGGTCCCACCAGATCATTGCCAAGAAGAACGGGTGGATTGACGTGGCCGGGGGCAAGCTGACGACCTACCGGCTGATCGCGCAGCAGGTGGTGGACAAGGCGCTGTGGCACGTGGGACGCTCATCGCTGCCGTGCGCGACGGGGGAGGAGGCACTGCTGGTGGAGAAGCCGCGGTACAGCGGGGTGTTGCCACCGCCGGTGTGCCGGGAGGCGGTGGAGCATTTCTGCCGGAATGAGTGGGCCGTGCATCTGGAGGATGTGATGGTGCGCCGCTCGAGCTGGGAGCAGTACTTTGGAAGAGCGCCGGAGACGGCGCAGCAGGTGGCGCAGTGGATGGGGGAGACGCTGGGGTGGGATGCGGAGCGGATCAGCTCTGAAGTGGCGGCGTACAGCGGGCCGGAGACCTCGGCGCGGGCCGGGGATGCGGAGCCTCAGTTACCAGAGTAGATCGGCGGCCTGGAAGACGGGGCCGTCGGTGCAGGTGAGGCGGTAGCACCAGTCTTTTCCGGCCAGGGGGGGCTGGTTGGGGTCGGGCTTTTTGACGCGGATGCAGCAGCTCTGGCAGGTGCCCATGCCGCAGGCCATGGCGCGTTCGGCGGCGACCTGGCATTCGAGATTGCGCGAGAGGGCGATGTCGGCGACCCGGCGCATCATGGGTTCGGGGCCGCAGGTGTAGACGATGGGGGGCTGGGCTCCGGGTGCTGAGTGCTGAGTGCTCAGGAGGGAGTCGAGGTAGTGTTCGAGGGCCTGGGTGATGTAGCCGCGGAAGCCGAAGCTGCCATCGTCGGTGCTGATGACAGCAGGGATGTTGTGGCGGGCGAATTCTTCGATGATCAGCGCCGGTTCGAACGTATGCGGGCCGGGCGCGGGAAGGTTGGGACGGAGGGTCAGGGGCAGCAAGTTGCGGCGGAGGGCGCCACAGAAGGCGACGGCGTTCTGGCCGGCCAGTCGTTCGGCGAGGTAGAGCATGGGGGGGATGCCGACGCCGCCGCCGACGAGGATGGCGGTCCGGCCGGGCTGGGGGAGCGTGAAGGTGTTGCCCAGCGGGCCGAGGATGCCAACCTGGTCGCCCTGGGCCAGGGAACAGAGCCAGTTGGTGGCGACGCCAACAGCGCGATGGATCAGGTCGATTTCCGCGCCGCCGTCATAGGGGCGGCAGGCGGCCAAGGAGAAGGGACGGCGCAGGAAGGCGGCGGGGCCGGCCAGATCATCGGACCAAGGGTGAGTGAGGGGTTGGAAATTCCATTGAATATCGCGTTCGGTGTCGAGGGGTGGCTTTCGGCAAAGGACCTGGACGAATTGGCCGGGATTGGTTTGAGGAAATCGAGGAATTCGGAGGGTGAGCCGATAATGTTCCTGGCAGAGCGGGGTGTTGCTGCAAACGGTGGCGGTGAACTGTCCTTTGGTCGGCGTGGGGAAGTTTGCTACGGCCATGAGTGCGTTTATCCAAAAAAAACTTCCGGAGGGGTGGCTCCTATCCACCTCCGGAAGTGCGCCACGGCTTTGCAGCCGCTAATCTCTTTTGAATGGTCGCGCTTGCAGGGGTTGGCGACATGCATGAATATACCCCCACCGCGCCTTCCGTGTCAATCGACAGGCAGAGGAATGGAGGAAAATATCTTATATTCGTAAGTCTAGAAATATACCTTGTTTAGGTCGCTGTTGAGCTGTCTGACGCCGGAAAATTCTTGGGGAGAAAAGTATGTCATTATGTCGTAGCCATTTTGTCCTTTAAGGGCTTGGACGGAGGATTCTGGGATGAAAAAGGAGGTGGATGTGGCGCTGGCGGTGGTGGTCCGGGATCGGAAAGTCCTGATTTGTCAAAGGCTTGCGACGGCGGAGCTGGGAGGCCTTTGGGAGCTGCCAGGGGGAAAGGTGGAGCCGGGAGAGGCGCCGTGGGCGTGCGCGGTGCGCGAACTTAGGGAAGAAACGGGGGTGGAGGGGCGGGTTGTGGAAGCGTGGCCGGTGGTGGAGTTTGAGTATCCGCGGGCGCGGGTGCGACTGCATCCCTTTGTGTGCGCGTATGTCGGCGGGGAGGGGCGCGCGCTGGGGTGTCAGCAGTT
>JBIQLO010000320.1:0-2975 GCA_044464175.1 Planctomycetaceae bacterium
AACAATCCCTCCGGCGGAGGATGAATCGGGAAGACTGAAGCTTGGAAGATATGAATCACCCTGATGGAGCCGCATTCATGCTTCGCGTCTCCCCCCCCCATCCGCCCGTTTCCAGTTTTCCCTTCCTCTCCTAAAATGCGCCGGGCGGTCAATAATGCGCCGCCTGGCAATGATTGATCTCTCACCCGACACCCTCCTCTCGGCCTACGCCCAGGGCATCTTCCCGATGACCGACCGGGACGGCTGCACCCGCTGGTACATGGCCGATCCGCGCGGCGTGATCCCGCTGGAATCCTTCCACATCCCCCACACGCTGGGGCAGATTGTCCGGCAGGGAAAGTTTGAAATCCGCATCAACAGCGATTTCGAGGGCACCCTGCGCGGCTGCATGGAAAACCGTCAGGGGGGCACCTGGATCAGCCCTGCCATCCTCCGCGCCTACACGCGGCTGCATGTCCTGGGCTTTGCCCACAGCGTCGAGGCCTGGCAGGACGGGGAACTGGCCGGGGGACTCTATGGCGTGAGCCTCGGCGGCGCGTTCTTCGGCGAAAGCATGTTCCACCGCCGCCGCGACGCCTCCAAAGTGGCGCTGGTCCATCTGGTCCAGCGCCTCAGGGAGCGCGGCTACCTTCTCCTGGATACCCAGGCCGCCACCCCCCACCTGGCCCGCTTTGGCTGCGTCGAAATCCCCGCCGAGGAATACCTCCGCCGGCTGGACAGGGCGCTGCAAACCCGGTGTACTTTCGCGTAGGGTCCGCTTCAGCGGACTTGGTTACTGAAGGAATAACCGGTGCGCTGAGGCGTGCCCTACGGAACAGAAAAATGGCGCATCCAGACAACCCCATCCGCATCGGCGTCGTCGGCGCCGCCCGCCGTGGAAAATCATTCGCCGGCGCGTTGCGCGGCCTGGGCTACACCGTCGCCGCCGTGTGCGATGTGAACACCCAGGTCCTGGCCGAATGCCGCCGCGAAATGGAGGCCGAGGCCTGCTTTGACGACTACGAGCAGATGCTCGACCGCGCCCGCCTCGACGCGGTCCTGATCGCCACCCCGATGCAGCTTCACGCCCCGCAGGCGATCGCGGCCCTGCAGCGCGGCGTCCATGTCCTATCCGAAGTCACCGCCGCCACCTCTCTCGATCAATGCCGCCAGCTCGTGGCCGCCACGCAGCGCTCCAAAGCTGTCTACATGATGGCCGAAAACTACATCTTCGTCCGCCACATCCAGTTCATCGCCGGACTGGTGAAAGCCGGGCTTTTTGGCGAGCTTTACTACGCCGAGGGGGAATACCTGCATGAACTGAAGGAGCTGTTCGAGGAGACTCCCTGGCGGCGCACCTGGCAGGGCGGCATCCGCGGCGCCACCTATCCCACCCATAGCCTGGGCCCCATCCTGGCATGGATGGACGATGACCGCATCCGACAAATCTCCTGCGCCGACAGCGGCTCGCATTACACCGACCCGCGCGGCCAACCCTACGCCGGTGACACCGCCATCTTCCTGGGGCGCACCGTCAAGGGCCGACTTGTCAAAATTCGCGTGGACATGGTCTCCGACCGCCCCCACAGCATGAATACGCATCAGCTCCAGGGCACCGACGGCTGCTTCGAATCCAGTCGCGGCGGACCGGGCGACCGCCACAAAATCTGGCTGCGCGGCGTCAGCCGCAACCGCGACCACTGGCTCGACATGGAGACGCTCATGGAGCAGCGGTCGTTCCAGCAGTACCTCCCCGAGCTGTGGCGCAACCCGCCCGAACCCCTTGCCCGCGCCGGCCACGGCGGCGGCGATTACTATATCCTCGACCTCTTCGCCCGCGTCCTGCGCGGCCAAATGGACAACCCACTGGAGGTCCATCGCGCAATGGACCTGACCCTCCCCGGCCTCATCAGCCAGGAAGCCGTGACAGGCGACCAGTGGCTGGAAGTCCCCGATTCACGGCAATGGACGTAGCACAGACTTCCTGCCTGTGACCCGTTCCAATGGAATCCGATATCAATTACAACCATTCATAAAAAGGAACAAACTCATGACCTCAATCGCCCTCGTCGGCTGCGCCCACATCCACACCCCCTCCTTCGTCAACCGCATCAGGCAGCACGCGGACATCCAGGTCGCCGCCGTCTGGGACCCCGCGCCCGCCCGCGCCCAAAAACGCGCTGCCGAACTCAACGCTCCCGTCGTCGACGATGTCAAAAAAATCTGGCGCGATAAAAAAATCACCGCCGCCGTCATCTGCTCCGAAACCAACCGCCACAAGGAATTGGTGCTGGCCGGCGCACGGGCCAGAAAGCACCTCTTCGTCGAAAAACCCCTCGGCATGGGGTCAAAGGATTCCTGGGCCATGGCCCAGGCGATCGAAAAGGCCGGCGTGCTCTTCCAAACCGGCTACTTCCTCCGCGGTCTGCCGGTCCACCTCTACCTCCGCGACCAGATTCAAAAAGGACATTTCGGCCAAATCACCCGCATCCGCGGCAGCAACTGCCACAACGGCGCGCTGCGCGGCTTATTCGACGAAAAACCCGATGATCCGGCCGACGACTGGCGCTGGATGGCCGACCCTGCCCAGTCGGGCGTCGGCGCCTTCGGTGACCTGGGCACCCATTCCCTGGACCTGCTCCTGTGGCTGATGGGCGACGTGGAAACCTGCACCGCCCAAATCGCCCCCGGCACCGCCCGATACCCCGATTGCGATGAAACCGGCGAAGGGCTGCTCCGCTTCAAAAACGGCGTCATCGGCACCCTGGCCGCCGGATGGGATGACCTGGCCAATCCCGTCTCCCTCCAGATCAGCGGCACCGAAGGCATCGCCTCGATCATCAACGGCGAGGTCTATTTCCAGTCCGCCCACGTGGAAGGCTCCGATGCCAAACGCCCCTGGACCGCACTGCCCGGCTCCTGGCCCCACGCCTTTGACCTGTTCCTCGACGCCATCACCGGCCGCCCGGACATCCCCCTGGTCACCCCGCGCGAGG
>JBIQLO010000321.1:0-2975 GCA_044464175.1 Planctomycetaceae bacterium
TGTAGTTCATCACCAGGAAGATCCCGGTGACGACCTGGATCACCAGCACCAGCAGGGCCAGCGAGCCAAAGAAATACCAGAAATTGAAGTTCTTGGGAGCATAGTATTCGGACATATGCTCTTTGAACATCTTCGTCAGCGGGAAGCGGCGGTCCACCCAGCCCGTCAACCCGGTCGTCTCGACATTATTTTCGGCCATGAACGGCTCCTATCTGTATCACGAAAAGATGAACGGTGCGTTCATCAGGCCTTATTCGGGAACTCGTCCACCCCGATGACCACGTGCGACCCGTCGGAAGAAAACGCGTAGGGCGGGACCTCGAGGTTGTCCGGCGCGGGCTTGTTCTGGAACACGCGGCCGGCCAGGTCGAACGTCGAACCGTGGCAGGGGCACAGCCAGCCGCCCGGCCAGTCGGACGGCAGACCCGGCTGGGCCCCCGTCTGGAAGTGCGCCGTGGGCGAGCAGCCCAGGTGCGTGCAGATGCCGATGCAGATGAAATATTCAGGCTTGCGCGAGCGGTATTCGTTCTTGGCCCATTCCGGCGTGAAGCCCGGACGGTCGGACTTGGGATCCGCGAGCTCGGCGTCGTGCTTGGGCAGGGCGTCGATCTCGGCCTTGGTGCGGCGCACGATCCAGACCGGCTTGCCGCGCCATTCCACCGTCATCATCTGACCCTCGGCCAGCCCCGAGATATCGGCCTCGACGGGAGCGCCGGCCGCCTTGGCCTTTTCGGAAGGAGCAAATGACCCGACAAAGGGCACGGCGGTCGCGACACCCGCGACACCCCCCAGAGTACAGGCCGAGGCCACCCAGAAGCGGCGCGATGGGTCGGGGGGCAGGTTCGGGTCGACTGCGCCCTGCTCGTCGGACTGTGTCGGATTCTGACTCATTTGTTATCCCTGAAAGCCGCCCAGCGGGCGGAGCGTTTGACAATGACATGCATGCGCGAGGACAGCGACGCCCGGGTAGCCTGAATTGCGCATTCCACGGGGGTCTTCAACCGCGTATTATAGCGTTACGACCTGTGGGGTAAATGCTAAGGAGAAACACGACATGGCCGGAGCACGTGGTTTCATCAAGGAATTCCAGGAATTCGCCATCAAGGGCAACATGATGGATCTCGCCATCGGCGTCATCATCGGCGGCGCCTTCGGCAAAATCATCGACTCCATCGTCAACGACCTCGTCATGCCGGTCATCAACTTCATCCTGGGCGGACAGGTCAATTTCGACAACCTCTTCTGGGTCCTGCGCCTGCCCGACGGCTATTCCGGCCCCATGACCGCGGCCGACCTCGCCAAGGCCGGCGCCGTCGTCTTCGCCTGGGGACACTTCCTCACCATCTTCGTCAACTTCATCCTGCTGGCCCTGGTCGTGTTCATCCTGGTCAAGATGGTGAACAACGCCCGCCGCCGCTTCGAGGAACCCGAGCCCGCACCGGCCCCCGCGGTCCCCGAGACCCCCGAAAACATCCTGCTGCTGCGCGAAATCCGCGATTCCCTGAAAAAGTAAACGACCGTGCGTCACGCTGCCGCCCGCCCGGGCGTCAGCCCCCGAGCCGCACCACCTGTAGCCGGCGCGCATTCGCCGAGTCAGCAAGGCAGCGAGACAGCGAGGCCACAAGGTAGCCAGGCAGCGGTTCAGCAAAGCGGTAAGGCAGTAAAGCGGCAGAGCAGCAAGGCAGCAAGGCAGCAAGGCAGCAAGGCAGCAAGGCAGTAAAGCAGTAAAGCTAAAGCAGCAAGGGGTTACCGCCTCCCAAACTCGTCAATCGCCGGGGGCTCATGCCCGAAAGCACTGTTGGAGCCCCCTCGTCCACCTCCGGCGAAGCCGCCAAATCGCGACCAGTGCGCCCGGGCATGAGCCCCCGGCGATGAGCTTTCACCCAAGCACCGGCAGAGCAAGCCCACCAACGACGAGGTCTCACCCATGCACCGGCAAAGCGAGCCCCCGGCGATGAGCTATGGCCCAAGAACCACACCCATCAAACCGGATTGTCGATATCCACAAACGTGCACCGCACCCCGAACTGCGCCTCGATCGCCGCCCCCAGCGCCTGCACCCCATAGCGCTCCGTCGCATGATGCCCCGCGCCGATATACGCCCGCCCGGTCTCCCGCGCCAGATGCACCGTCGGTTCCGAAATCTCGCCGCTGACATAACAGTCCGCGCCCGCCGCCAGCGCCGCCTCCATCATCCCCTGCGCCGCCCCCGTGCACCACGCCAGACACCGCACCGGCTGGTCCAGCTCGCCAATCACCGTCGGCTTGCGCCCCAGGCGCTGCGCCACATCCGTCGCCAGCTCGCCCACCGTGCAATCCCAGGCCGGCGTCCCCAGCCAGATCAGCTGGTCCGGCC
Organism: Planctomycetaceae bacterium; assembly: GCA_044464175.1. Lineage (GTDB taxonomy): Bacteria > Planctomycetota > Phycisphaerae > Tepidisphaerales > Tepidisphaeraceae > JBIQLO01. The sequence continues at coordinate 2,357 of JBIQLO010000321.1, forward strand.
CGCAGCGCCGCGGCGTCCCGTCGGGCTGGATGTCCGGCGTCCAGTCCATCACCCGGGCCAGCTGCGCGTTGTTGCCCCATTCCGGATGCGCATCCAGCGGCAGATGATAGGCGAACAAATTGATGTCCCGCCCCAGCAGCGCCGACAGGCGCCGGTGCTTCGGGCCGCGGATGCAGGGATTCTCGTTCTTCCAGAACCACCCGTGATGGACCAGGATCGCGTCGGCATCATGGGCGATCGCCGCATCGATCAGCGCCTGCGACGCCGTCACCCCCGTCACGATGTGGCCGATGGTGGCGCGCCCCTCGACCTGCAGGCCATTGGGGCAGTAGTCTTTGAATCGCTCGGGCTGCAGCGTGGCATTCAGCCAGCTTTCCAGGTCCGGGCGCGAAATCTGTGGTTTCATTGGAACATTGTCCTTCAGTGATGAAAATGCGCGGCGCGCGCCGCCGCAAAAAGACGACAACGGGGATCCGGTTCAATGCAAAGATTGTGGCTGATTTTCGCCCAGACCGTCACAGTGTGCCTGGGAGTACTGTTTCTGGTGTCCACCTTGCGCCCGCAGTGGCTGCCCGGCGACGGCGGCGCGCCGGCGCCCGCCATGACCGCGGCCGGCGAC
>JBIQLO010000322.1:0-2965 GCA_044464175.1 Planctomycetaceae bacterium
TCAAAACCTCAAAGAACGCCAAGGCGGTTTCCGAGGGCAAGGCGCTGCTCCAGTGGGTGCGCGACCAATTCAGCGATGACTGGCATGCGGCCGCCCGGCGCATCGGCGGGCCGGAATACCTTACGGCGCTGCGCCAGCGGATTTCGGACTGCATTGTTCAACTGGACGAGGGTGACAACACAGGAGATCGGAAATGAAGTATCTGGGCTTGCTGATTCTGTCCCTGATGTGCATCGCCGCGGCGCCGGCCACAGCGCCCACGGGGCAAACCATGTGGGTGCAGGCCGATGCGCTGGGCAACGGGTGGGGGCTCTATCCGATCAATGGGGACTATGGCGGGACCAAGCCGCTGGGGCCATTTGTTGCGCATGGGACCGGGCAGCTGACGTGGGTGGCGGATTTCCCGCAGGCCGCGATGTATCAGGTCTGGGTGCGGCGGTATGGGGGGTATGGGAAGGTGGCGGTCACGATTGATGAGCGACCGGTGACGGGCGGGCGGGGCGGCGCCGGCGGGGGGCGGTATGTGTGGCAGCACCTGGGATCGGCCGAGGTGACGGCCGGGGCGCATCATGTGGACATCGACATCGACAACTGCATGTTCGATGCAGTGCTGTTGACGCGGGATGAGAAGCTGGATCCGGCCGGGGCGGAGTTGCCCAAGCCGCTGGCCGATCCGGTGATTCGCGCCCCGCGGCGGTACCGGGATGACAGCAGTCTGGCGAAGGCGGCGGGAGATGCGGGGGTTGTGGTCGGCCGGGTTCATCCCTACAGCCTGAATCTCAATGACTGGCTGCCGGAGGCGGAGGATGTGGTCCACACGCTGACGTTCCGCAGTGCGGCCAATCAGTATGCCCCGGTTGATTTTGCGGTCCGGGCGTTGAAGGCAACAGGGGATTTGCCGTTGTCGGTCTCCGAGCTCAAGGGTCCGGAGGAGGCGACGATTCAGCGGGACCAGATCGATCTGCGCGTGGTGGAACTCCGGCAGCGAACGGTCATGCTCTTTCGCGGGCACCATCCCAAGGCGCTGGTGCCGGACTTTCTGGTGCGGGATGACCGGCATGGGGAGACGCTTTCGGGGGAACAGGGGGGCTTTGGCGGCGGGGAGTGCATGACGTCGATTCCGGCCCATGAAAGCCGGCAATTTCACCTGGTGGTGCATGTGCCGGCGAAGACGCCGCCGGGGACGTATCGGGGGACGGTGCTGATCGGCCAGCCGGAGCGGCCTGTTGATCGGCTGGCGGTGGAATTGACTGTTTTGCCGCTGGAATTGAAGCCGGTGGAGGGGTACTACTCCTCGTTCTACCGCGCCCAGCCGGTGAACAAGGATCGGCCTTATTACGTGGCGCCGGCAAGCTATCTGGCCGCGCTGAAGGACCAGGTGCGGCACGGGCTCAATGCAGTGACGCTGTACGGGGGATTCGACTCGCTGGAGTATGTGGTCAAGGCGGGGATGACCGAGGCGCCCTGCATCATGAACTGGCCGCCGGGGGATGCCAAGGCGCAGATCGACAAGGCCAAGTCGCTCGGCCTGCCGGGGTTGCTTTATTATGGCGTGGACGAGCCGCGCAAGCCGGAGCAGATTGAGCGGGCCCGCAAGGAGGGGGTGCGCCGTCAGAAGCTGGGCTTGCCCATGATGATGGCGGTCAATGACCGCAAGGCGCAGAAGGAACTGGAAGGGCTGGTCAGCAATCCGATTTACAATCTGAAAGTCTTTTACGGGCGAGACAATCCGGCGGTGGTGGCGGCGCGTAAGGCGGGGCACACGCCGATCTCCTACTGGGGGACGCAAAGTTCGTATCCGCTGTATGTGCGGGCGTTCATCGGGCTCTATAACACGGCCAGCGGGTATGGGGGATCGGCGCCCTGGGATTATTACGATGTTCCCTATCCCGACAGTGACTATGGGGTGGTGAGGTTTGATACATCGGGCGAGCCGGTGCCGTCGCTGCGGTGGGAGGCGTGGCGGGATGGGATCGACGATGTGCGATACCTGCAGGCGCTGGACCGGGCGATTGCCGCAGCGCAGAAGGAGGCGGGGCAGGGGAATGCGTCGGCCGCGCTGGGGGCAGCGCTGGAGAAGGCGCGGGGTGTGCGGAAGAAGTATTTTGATTCGATTCAGGGGGCGTGGCACCGGTATCTGCTAGCGCTGAAAGTGGAGGATCTGGAGGCGGGGCGTCAGGCAATGGCGGAGGCGACGATCGGACTGCTGGCGCAGGTGAAGGAGCAACCGTAAGGACCGCGCATGGATGAACAGGGGAAATGGGCGATACAGGGCTCGAACCTGTGACCTCCAGCGTGTCATGCTGGCGCGCTAGCCAACTGCGCCAATCGCCCGTACGGCAGACACTATAGGGAGGGGTTCGGGGTGCGTCAATGGCTGGGCGGCTGGTCTTCGGCCAGTTCCTTGTGAAGCAAGCGGCAGGCGGCGCGGTGGTCCTCCAGGCGGGTGAGGGCGATCCGGCGCACGGGCTCGAAGTGGAACTCTTTCAGACGCGCATCCCAATAGCCATATTGCTCCCGTTTGTCGCATCCATCGTGTAGCTGGTCGATTCCCTGCCCCTGGCGGGCTAGCTGGATGGCCTGGTTGAGCAGGCCGGTCATGCCGAAATCCTCGAGGTTGAGCGCATCGGCCAGGAGGCGGGCCTCAGTGGATTGGGTTTCCCGTTCGGGCAACTCGTTGAGCAGGTGGGTGGCGCGCTCTAGGAGAGAGTCGTCGGCATATTGATCGGCCAGGGCGAGGAGCAGTTCGGCGGCCTGCTGGGCGCGTTCGCGGAGCGTGATGCGTCCCAGGCGTCCGCCGGAACTGGGCGGGGGATCGCGCAGCGGCAGTTGCAGGGCGTAACAGGCGAGCTCGAGGGCATCGTCCGGCGGGGTGGGGTGGTCCAGGACGACCAGGGGGGCCAGGCGCCGGGCACGGTTCCAGAGGCGAAGGGCGTCGGCCTGCAGCCGCGTGCCCGGGGGATTG
>JBIQLO010000323.1:0-2958 GCA_044464175.1 Planctomycetaceae bacterium
CCAGGCGGAACTGGTGCGGCGGTTCATCGAGGAGTCGGACCTGCCGGTTCACTGGCAGAATCTGGGCGGGATCTCCGGGGTGAAGACGACGCCCGGACCGCTGCGCGATCTGCAGGACCGGCTGCGCGAGCACTTCAAGGACAACATGGGCGAGGCGGGGCGGTCGCTGGGGATCGTGATGAGCAACTGGCTGGACGTGCGCCTCCAGCCGCCCAAGTGGCTCAACAAGCAGTACAACTACAATCCCAGCCCGATTTACGACATCTATTTCCAGATGCTGCGCGAGGCGCCGGCGGCGGATCGGGAGCTGATGTCGGTGACGGGCTACTTCCTCAATTCGATCATCTTTCCCAAGTATGGCGAGCTGAACGTCAAGGCATACAACAAGGCGCACAAGCGCCAGTTGAAGAGCTATCACGATTTTGAGCTGCCGCAGACGGTGCCGGGGCCGGATCAGCCGCAGCTGCGCGAGGAATGGATCGCCTTTGCCAAGACGGATTTGAACCCCTCGTTCGTCATGGTGTCGGGGGTGGACAACGAGGTCTATCACAAGTTTCTGCAGGAGCGGTACGAGAACAACGTGACGCTCCTGAACAAGAGCTGGGGGACGGAGTACAAGGCGTTTTCCGAGTTGAAGCTGCCCGGCGGGCGGGAATGGCTGCGCGGGGCCGAGCGGGTGGACTATCAGCAGTTCATGCAGGAGCAGGCGCCGGAGAAGCTGAAGCTGGTGGGGCCGGAGTATGCCTGGCGCGACTGGCTGGCCAGGCAGGGGGCGGTCGCCTCGGCGGCCGGGGGCGGGGTGGCGGCGGCCGGCCCGCAGCGGATTCCGATGGAGCAGTTGGAGTACGCCTATACCAAGGCGCATGCGGCGGCGCTGCGGTGGGAGTATGCCTCGCGGAACTTCGTGATCGTGCTGCGGCAGCTGCTGTTTCAGGGACGGGCGCTGATCAATACCGTCATTCTGTGTGCCCTGATGATCGGGACGGCGCTTTTGATCAATCCGCTGGCGGCGTATGCGATGAGCCGGTTCAGGCTGCCGGGAACGTACAAGGCGCTGCTGATCCTCATGGCGACGATCTCGTTCCCGCCGATGGTGACGACGATTCCGATGTTCATCCTGCTGCGCAACATCGGGTGGCTCAACACGTTCTGGGCATTGTTCATTCCGACGGCGGCCAACGGGTACATGGTCTTCCTCCTGATGGGCTTCTTCGACTCGCTGCCGCGCGAGTTGTATGAGGCGGCGGAGATCGACGGGTTCAGCGAGATGCGGATGTTCTTCCAGATCACGCTGGCATTGAGCAAGCCGATTCTGGCGGTGGTGGCGCTGGGGGCGTTCACCGCGGCGTACACCATGTTCCTCTACGCGTTGATCGTCTGTCCGCGGCCGGACATGTGGCTGCTTTCGGTGTGGCTGTTCCAGTTCCAGCAGCAGGCCAATTCCTCGACGGTTTTTGCCTCGATTCTGATCGCGGCGATCCCGACGCTGGTGGTGTTCCTGCTCTGCCAGAACATCATCATGCGGGGCATTGTGATCCCGACGGAAAAATAACGCGGAGGGATGAAGGGGTGAAGCGACGGAGGAGAGGGCGAGGCTCTTTCCTCCGTCGCTTCGTCGTTTATTGCCTGTCGGCCAGTTCCCGGCTGCGCCGGGCGGCGGCCTGGAGGGCGTCGCGGGTGATTTGGGGCCAGTGATTGGATTCCATGTGGGTGATGGCGGCGTGGGTGGTGCCGCCGGGGCTGGTGACCTTGCGGCGCAGCTCGGCGGGGGCATCGGAGGAACTGGCCAGCATTTCGGCCGCGCCGGCGGCGGTCTGAATGGCGAGCTGGCGGGCCTGGTCGGGGGATAGGCCCAGTTCGACGCCGGCGGCGATCATCTGTTCCACGAGAAAATAGACATAGGCCGGTCCGGAGCCGCTGACGGCGGTGACGGCGTCCATCTGCTGTTCGGTGACGTCGATGACCTGGGCGGCGGGCTCAAAGAGTTTTCGGGCGTCGGCCAGGTCCTGTTTGGTGGCGTGAGCGCCTCGACAGAGGGCGACCATGCCGCGGCCGACGAGCATGGGGGTGTTGGGCATGGCGCGGATGATGCGCCAGCGATTGGCGGGGGGCAGGGCGGCGGCGATGGCCGAGGTGGGGAGGCCGGCGGCGATGGAGACCAGGCGGGTCTGGGGGTCCAGGGCGGGGGCCAGTTCGGCCAGGGCCTGGGTCATCTGCTGGGGTTTGACGCTCAAGAGCAGAAGGCTAGCGCCCGGGACGGCATCGGCGGGGGCGGCGACGGTTTGGATGCCCAGTTCCTCCTGGAAGAGGGCGCGCCGCTGGGGGGAGGGGTCGGCGGCGATGATCTGCTGGGGAGGAATCGCCTGGTCGCGCAGCAGGCCGCGCACGATGGCCTCGGCCATGTTGCCGGCGCCGATGATGGAGAGTTCGTGAGTCATTTGCGTAGTTGCTCGTTGCTGGTTGTCGGTTGCCCGTGGATGGCGTTGTTATAGAGGGGAGGGGGGCGGGTGTCCAAGGGATGGGTTGGGTTCGTTGGGAAATACGCGGTGTTGGGTTCGGGAGGAAAATCGTCGATTTTGGAGCGCCAGGGGGGATTTGGGTTTGGTTCGTTTGGGTTCGTTGGTCCTGGGGAAGCGACGGAGCGACGGAGCGGTGAAGCAACGGAGGGGGAGACGATTTTCGTAATGGACAGGAGGTTGCATGATGGAGGAGTATAGTATATGTTTGGGTTTTGTCAAGTATTTTTTAAGCGGGGGTGGTGGTGAGGAAAAGCCGCCGCCGTGCCCTCCGCCGCTGAGGGGATAAGGAGGAGTGTCCCCCTTTCCTGTTCTCATTGCTTGATCACCGGCTCGAATCCATGCCGTCGGTTTGGAACACAGGGAATCGGAGTCAGAATGATTGCGGCAAGAACCACCATGAAGGAAAAGGCCATAACGTAATAACCGAAAAGTAACTTGC
>JBIQLO010000324.1:0-2955 GCA_044464175.1 Planctomycetaceae bacterium
TGCGCACGAGGGTGGTGGCCAGGTGGAAGAAGTGGGCCACGCTCCAGGCGCGGAACTTCTGGCTGTAGTAGTAGAGGGCCGGGTGGGGCGTGTCGCGGTCGTCGGTGAGTTTAACCTGATCCCAGCCGCTTGCGCCCAGGTCTTTGGGCTCCAGCTTCAGGTCCTTGAGCCAGGCGACAAAGGCCTTCTCGTGGACCGGATTGCCCTTCATCTTCTCCAGGGATTCGGCGCCGGCTTCATCCATGAGGGAGGTGGCGATGTAGTGCTCTTTGAGCGGGTCGGTCGCCAGCTTCTTGCCGCCGGCGGCAACAGATTTTTCCATGGCGTCCAGCTTGGGATCGTTGTAGCCGCCGGGGCCGCGATGGCTGATGACGGCGGCGCCGGTGAGGCCCCAGTCGATGCCGGCCTCGACGGCCGGTTTGTCCAGATCATTCCACAGTCCGTTGACGCCGAGAATGTTCAGGACCTTTAGCTCGGCCGCCTGCGTGCCGGGGGTATTGTGGTGATCGTCGCTGCCCATACCGACCATGAGGGGGAATTGCCTGGCCGCCTGGCCGAATGTTGGCGTTTTGAGGGCTTGGGCCAATTTCAGATTGGATTGGGCATACTGAAGGTCGGAAGTGGGCTTTTTGCCCTTGGTCAGATCGGGCGGGAGGCGAAGCTGCATCCCAGAGCCAATGCCCTTGCGCTCCAAAGTGGCGACAATGGTGCTCTCCTCGGGGGCGGTGGCGAAATCAACCGCGAAGTCACTGGAGGAGGCGTCGGGGTTGTGGTATCTGACGGTGGCCTGGAGCGAGAGATTGGTGTCGCTGTCGCTATAGAGCAGGCGGGAGAAGTTGATCCAGGCGGTGGATTGGCCGGCCGAGAGATACTGATTGGCCGGCACCGTGATGGAGGAGGAGAGCCCAGAAGCACCCATGGCGATATTGCGGTACCAAGGGGCGCGCATGTGGTTGAGGAATCCGTAGAAGTAGACCCGGTCCGGGTCGGATTGGTTGAGGCGGATGCGCAGGTAGGTCTGGGGGGCGAAATCACGGTAGTCGGGCTGGTATTTGGGGTCGGTGGTCAGAAGGAGGCAGTCGATCTGTCGGGCATCGGCGCGGACCGTTTGGGGGCCGGTCTTCTGGAGGGTGATGATGGCCGGGCCGCGGGAGAGCTTCACGTCGGCGGCGGCCCAGTGATGGGTGGGGTAGTAGGGGGTTGGGCCGGGTTTTCCCGTGTAGGTTTTGTCGAAGTCGTGGGTCAGGACGTTTTGACCGTTTTGCCGGATCAAGACCTGGAAGGGGCCGCGGCGCTTGGCGTCGGTGACAGGCTGCTGGCTGAAGCGCACCCAGAGTTTGTACTGGCCATCGGCGGGGACCTGGATGGTCTGGGTAGCCTTGCCTTCGCCTTTGCCGCTGCCGGAGAGGTACTTGAGGCCGGACTGGCGGTCGGCGGTGAAGCCGCGCGGGGAGTCGTGGACGGTCCAGCCTTTGCCTTGAACCTGGAAGGATTCGGCTTCAAGGAAGAGGTAATCCCCCTTGGGGCCGGGCCAGGGCTCGGGCGGACGGACCTGTGCGGCCGGGGCGAAGGCGGCAAGAAGCAGGCCGATCAGAGCCGAAACGATCACGCGGCGCGGACTGAGCATGGCGCACCCTCCAGTTGAGATGTCGCTGATCACGCCGCCTGAAAATTGAGCCGGAGGCGGCTATTTCTGATGATAGTAATTCGGCAGGGGATTGCCTAATTTTTCCCACTGTTTCACCACAGCGTCGGCCTTGCCGGCGCTGTTGAGGACGTGGAGCTTGCGGCGGACCATAGAGACGATGGCGTCGCGGCCCGGGCCGAGGTATTTGCGGGGATCGAACTCGGCGGGGTCCTTGGCGAAGACTTCGCGGATTTTGGCGGTGAGGGCCAGTCGCAGGTCGGTGTCGATGTTGACCTTGCAGACGCCGTACTTGGTGACGGCACTGTGAATCTGATCCTCGGGGACGCCTTTGGCGTTGGGCATGTTGCCGCCGTACTGGTTGACCAGGTCGATGAATTCCTGGGGGACGGAACTGGAGCCGTGCATGACCAGGGGAAGGCCGGGGCAGGTCTTCATGATCTGCTCGATGCGGTCGAAGGCGAGCTTGGCCTCGTGCTTGAATTTGAAGGCGCCGTGGGAGGTGCCGATGGCGACGGCGAGTGAGTCGATGCCGGTGCGTTTGGCGAAGTCGGCGGCCTGCTGGGGATCGGTGAGGAATTTTTCGACGTTCTTTTCGTATTCGTGGGCATCCAGGCCGACGACATCCTCCTCGATGCCGCCGAGCATGCCCAGTTCGGCCTCGACGACGACGCCGGCCGCGTGGGCGACTTTCACGGCGTTGGCGGAGACCTGGACGTTCTGTTCGTAAGGGTGGTGGGAACCGTCGATCATGACAGAGGTGAAGCCGTCATTGATGCAGGTCTGGACGAGATCGACGGTATCGCCGTGGTCGAGGTGGATGGCGATGGGGAGTTCGGGATGTTCCTCGACGGCCGCCAGGATGATGTGGCGGAGGTAGGTCATGTTGGCGTATTTGCGGGCTCCCTTGGAGATCTGGAGGATGAGGGGGCTTTTCTCGGCGGCACAGGCATCGATGATGCCCTGGGTGATCTCCATGTTGTTGACGTTGAAAGCACCGATGGCGAAACCGCCGGCGTAGGCGAGGTCGAACATCGGCTTGGTGGTCATGAGCGGCATGGGAGATCCTTTCGAATTAACAATTTTAAGTTCGGTTCCGGACGGCGGATGCCGCCAGCGGGGATTGCGGTAGTATTAGGGGAAGGGGGCGAATGTGCAAGGAGCAAAAGGGGAAATGGAGGAGGCGGGTGCCGAGTGGCGGGGCCTTGGGTTCGGTTCGTTTCGTAATTTGTCGTAGTGGCGACGGGGTTAAAATCCGCGTTTTTGATAGCGCCAGCGGGGTATTGGGTTTGGTTCGTTTGGGTTTGGAT
>JBIQLO010000325.1:0-2821 GCA_044464175.1 Planctomycetaceae bacterium
AGACGGCAAACGGCCCATAGGCTTTGTCCGCCTCGAACGGGGCGGCATTGGAGGAGTGGACGTAGAAAACCCGGTTTTTAAGGGTGGCGCTCCAGCTTGTGTTTTTGCCAGGCCGGCGCCAATACTCATTGTCCTGGTCGCGGACTTTGACCCACCCCCATTTGACCAGCACCCCCTCAACATCGCCACGGGCGGAATAGTCATCGCCCGGGCGCATGGCGCTGGTCTTGATACCGGGCACCTTGACCGGCTCGGGCCGAATTTCGTTGAGCGAGTCGGCCGCGATCATCAGAGCGTCCCGCTCGGCCTCGGTGATCGTGGGCAGGTTGGCCAGGTCGCCCTGCATCGTCTCATAGCCTGGGGACGGGGCGCACAGGAACATCCCCTTGTGGCCCCGCGTCTCGATCAGGGTGAGCGTGACAACCCACCCGTCGCCGTCTTTGCGGGGTTTGAGGGTCTTGCCTTTGATCGTCACCGGCTCCGGGCCGGGGGCGCTGACCTTGCGCTGCGCCAGCTTTAGGTTTTTGCAGATGGGGGTTTGGCACCGATAAACGACGTGGCGCCCGCCGGAGGGGGTGCTTTCGACGTAGAGGCGGGCGAATAGGTCGGGGTCGATCTTGGCCGCCCAGGCGTCGAACGCCTCGCCCTGCTGGTCGAAGTCGATCATCTCCAGGTTGCCCGATCCGTCGCCGGTGGCGATGCAGACGGCGTTGTGGCCGTTGCCGGAGAACCACGCCTCGATCTCGGCGGGCAGGGGCAGGCGGGTCTGGAAGGGTTTCCAGGAGCGCAGGGCCACGCGCTTGTCGTCGCCGTCGCGGTTGGCGGGCATGACGGCCAGGCCGGCGGCGTGATAGGTCCTAGCGATGGAGAGGAAGTTGCTCATGGTGCTTGCTGGTGAGTTGTCGCCGAATCTTTTTCAATGCGGTCTTTTCGATCTGGTGAACGCGCTTTGCCCCAATGCGGATGCCGGTTCGGCGGTAGAGTTCATCCGCCGTTTCATCCAGTGTCCGGCACGGGATGGTGTTAGTTGGGTGTCTTCTCATGGCTGCTATCTTCCCAGTCATCATCGTTCGCATCGAACGCATCCAAAAGCGGATTACCGCAATCGGGGCACCTGCCATCGGGGCCGACTTCCCAGTCTTCCATTACACTTGAGCAGCAATCACAGAGAATCATCCCTCGCCTCCCTTCGCCTTTTGCCAGCACTCCCACGCGAACCGGCTGGCCAGTCGTCCAAACCATCGGCGGTGATAGCACCGTGGGAATTTGGCGTGATATTCCCGGTCCTTTATGTGGGTCGCCATCGTCGTGAATGGGCCGCCATGTCGGCCGCCGGGATAGGTAAACAACTCGACGCGGCCGTACTCCTCAAACATCGTCGCCGTTACCGCCCCCTCCGCATCGGGCACATCTATTCGGCTTCGCGGCTTAAATGATTCGATCTTCATTTGTCGCCTCCCTTCGCCCGCTCCGCCCGCTCGAACGCCGCGATCTCGGCGGGGTCGGTGACGGCGGATAGGTCGCCAACGCGATACATGTAAAGCCATCCGATGCTGTCCCTAACCACAATCCTGCTAGACTCGACTCGAAACAAGCCGCCATCCTTATGCTTCACTACATCCCACTTCTCGAACGCCGGGGCGGCGGGCGACGGCTGGGGGTCGGGGGCGTCGGGGAGAGGCGGGGTTACTTCTTGCCATTCGCTACTGCCCAGCTTCCAAACAGTTCCATCTTCGCAGGTCACAGTATCAATGCAGCCGAACGAGTTGACTGTATGATGTATAATTTTCCGCTTCATCGCTTGCTCCTTTTGAGTTGCTCCAAACCAACGACCGCCTTAACAAGACGATCCTCAACGACCAAAACCAGGCTGGTTTTCCATTGCTTCTGTTTCGCCGGAATGCTTGCCCATGCCTTCGCCGCCTCGGCCACGCGCCGCAGGGCTTCGTATTCTTGTTCGGTGATCTGTTTCATGGGTGCGCCTCTCAAAATTTCTTGCCGTTCGCCTGTGACCGCGCCGCGTAGGTGTGATCCTGCCTCCGGTCGTTGTAGTTGAGCTTTTCCAGCATCGCGCCGGCCACGTCGTATCCATGGGCTTCGGCGTAATCAAACACGCGGATCAGTACGTCGGCCAACTCCACTTCGGCCATGCGCCGATGAGGCAGATGGTCATCCATCAAGCCTTTGCGTTCGCCTTCCATGGCCTCGGCCACTTCCGACACGATCAGCATGAGCATTTCGCCCTTGTTGCGGTCTAGTCGCTGGCCATCTTGCGTGTGCCACCAGCGGGCGTTGCGGCGATGGATTTCGGCCTGTAATTCACGGATGGGTTGGAGATTTATAAAGTTCATCACTTCACCTCGCCTTTCTCCGCCGCGTCGGGCAGGGGTTTCAATTCGATCACGGACTCCATGATGACATCGCCGTTCTCGACCTGCACCAAAGCCAGGCCTTCCACACAACAAAGAACTTCGCCCTGATACTCAAGCTCCGATTCGCCTTCATAGACGACAACTCGCTTCCCCGCCCATTCATCCACCCGCACGCCCTCGCGGCGGAGGATGGATTCGATGCAGTCCGCCGCCTGCTTCACAAGGGGTGAAGGCAGCGATCCGCCCTCCACCATCAGGTAGCCCGTGGGTGTGTTCCAGAATCCTGCGAACATTCGCTTGGCGATCTTCTCCGCCAGCCGACGGATGGGGTCAGTTGGTTGGTCGCTCATCACTCACCGTTCCTTTCCGGCCCGTGGGCCGATTATCAAAATGGAATGTCGTTCGGATCAAATTCCGGCTCGGCCAAGATGGGCTCCGGCTCCGGCTCT
>JBIQLO010000326.1:0-2680 GCA_044464175.1 Planctomycetaceae bacterium
CCTGGCGCCGCTGTGCCGGCGGCTGGGGGTGAAATTGTGGGCGGCCAGCCCGCTGGCGATGGGGATGCTGGGGGACCGGTTGGAGGAGTACGTGCGACGGCTGGAAGGGGGGGAACTGCCGGAAAGGGAGCGCGTCTTTGTGGGGCGGGCGCGGGAAGTGGCGCGGATTGCCCGGGAGGCCGGGGCGCCGCCGGCGCAACTGGCGCTGCGGTTTTTGCTGTCGATGCCGCAGGTGGATTATGTGGTGGTGGGGACGGGGACGCCGCAGCAGTGGCGGGACTGCCGGGCGGCGTATGAGGCCGGGCCGCTGGAGGAGGAGGTGTATCGGCGGTTGTGGCAGGTTGCGCAGGAGGGGCGGGAGCCGGTGTGGGGCGGGTGATCGGCGCGGCAATTCCCCTGGGGGGGCTGAGGCGGTATTCTCCGGAAATGAGTGATGTTTATCAGGCAATGATTGAGGCGCTGCGGCGCTGCAGGCGGGTTTTGATCACGACGCATGTGAGGCCCGACGGCGATGCGCTGGGGACGTGCGCGGCGTTGGCGGCGGGGCTGGGGAAGGTGGGGATCGAGGCGCGGGTGCTGCTGCTGAGCCATCTGCCGACCAAATATGCCTTCGTGTTCGCCCAGAGCGGGGTGCAATTTTACGAGATGGGGGATGAGCGGCTCTCGGCCAACGGGCAGCGGCCGCCGGAGGGGTTTCTGAAGGATTATGACGCCCTGCTGATCGCCGACACGGGGACCTGGTCGCAGCTGCCGGGCGTGAAGGAGTTGCTGGGGGGATGGGATCGGCCCAAGCTGGTGCTGGACCATCACCTGACGCAGGAGGACTGGGCGGATTTGAAGCTGGTGGTGACCGAGGCGGCGGCGGCGGGGGAAATCGCGGCGGAGCTGCTGGCGGCATGGGACATTCCGCTGGATGAACAAATGGCAACAGCGCTCTATGTGGCGATCACCAGCGACACGGGGTGGTTTCAGTTCTCCAACACGCGCCCGTTCACGTTGCGGCTGGCGGCGACGCTGATGGAGGCGGGGGTGGACACTGATGCGCTGTATCAGCGACTCTACCAGAGCGAGCGGCCGCAGCGGCTTGCGCTACAGACGCGGGCCCTGGATTCGCTGCAACTGGAATGCGACGGGCGGCTGGCGGTGATGCGGCTGAGCCAGGACGATTTCGCGCGGGCCGGGGCGGCGGTGAGCGACACGGAGGCGGCGGTGAATCTGCCGCTGCAGATCGGCACGGTGCAGGCGTCGATCCTGTTCACGCACCCGCCGGAAGGGGGGCCGATCCGGGCGAGCCTGCGCAGCAAGGGGCAGGTTGATGTGGCGCGCTTCGCCCAGCAGTTTGGCGGGGGGGGGCACGCGCGGGCGGCGGGGCTGAAGGTGGCGGGGGAGCTGGATGCGGTGGTGGCGCAGGTGGTGGGGGCGATGCGGGCGGAATTCGCCGCGTAGCCGGGTGGGGCGAGGCAGAATTTCAGGTCGCGTTCACGGGATTGCCTCTGATTTCAATGCAAAGTGCATAGTCCCCTCCCTGCCTCATGTTTGGACGAGGGAGTATAGAGAACCAGCGGCGTAGGCGGTGGGATAGCGATGCGGGCTGGCGCGCATTTTTTCCTGTCACGGATCAGTCGTCGGGAAGGCTCCCTCGCTGCCCTTCTTCGTGCGCAAAGGGGGAAGGGAAGATGGAGAGGGGGCGGCCGTAGCGCTGCTCGAGGCGGCCGAATTTCCAGAGGGCGAGGGAGAGGGCCCAGGCCAGGAGGAAGAGGGCGACGACGGCGTAGCCGAGCCAGGCAAAGTCGATTTGGGCGACGAAATCGGCGAAGTCCCCCTTGAGGTTGAGCAGGGAGGAGAAGACCTGGAGCAATTCGACGGTGCCGATGCCCAGAGCGACGGCGATGGAGAGGGTGGTGGTGGTGAGATTGTAGAAGATTTTGCGCACGGGATTGACGAAGGCCCACTGATAGGCCTGGCACATGATCACGCCGTCGGTGGTGTCCATGAGGCACATGCCGGCGGTGAAGAGGATGGGGAGGCAAAGGACGGCGGGGAGGGGGAGGTTGCCGGCCGAGGCGCCGGCGGTCATGGCCAGGAGGGCGATTTCGGAGGCGGTGTCGAAGCCCAGGCCAAAGAGCAGGCCCAGGGGATACATCTGCCAGCTATGGCGGAGGATTTTCCGGAGGCGGCGGCCGAAGAGGCGGTTGAGGAGGCCGCGCTGATGGAGGAGGCGTTCGAGATGGGCGTGATGGTGCCTGCCGGTTTTGGCCTGCTGCCAGAGGTGGAGCAGGTCGAGGAGGATCAGGAGGTTGAGGATGCCGATGGCCCAGAGGAAGGCGCCCGAGACGCCGGCGCCGATCAGGGCGCCGACGGTCTGCATCTGGGGCAGGTGCTGCTTGACGGCGGCGGCGGCGAAGGCGATGGCGAGGGCCAGGGCAAAGACGATGCTGGCGTGGCCCAGGGAGAAGAAAAAGCCGATGCCCAGGGGTTTTGTGCGTTGGGTGAGGAGGTAGCGGACGGTGTCGTCGATGGCGGCGATATGGTCGGCGTCGAAGGCGTGGCGGAGGCCAAAGAGATAGGCGGCCAGCCCCAGGCCGACCAGGGCGGGGTGGTGGCGGGCGTAATAGAGGTAGAGGGACCATCCGGCCAGGTGGAGCAGGGCGATGGCGCTGTAGAAGGCGGAGAGGCGCAG
>JBIQLO010000327.1:0-2642 GCA_044464175.1 Planctomycetaceae bacterium
TTGCGCAGCTTCGGAGGCGGAGCATTGAACCCGCCCCCCTGCCGGCGCTTGCCCCGGTCCAGCGACGCCAGCCCGGTCCGGTTCACGCAATAAGCATCCACATCCACATGCTCGATCTGCTTGCGCAGCTTTTCGTGCCGGTGCGACCCTTCCAGCACCATTAGCCCCCCCAACTCAAAGGGAATGTCCGTCAGCGGCGTCCAACTGGTATAAAGCCGGTGCGTTCCCCGCCCCATATAGACGATGTCGCAGTGCGGCTGGGCACACAGGCCATGCGTCACCGCCCGCACCCAGGTGTAATCGAAATGCCGCACCGGCCCTCCGAGAAAATTTTCATAAAATGCCATCATCCGCCCGCTGTACAGCAGCTTCATCAACGGCGCATTGCCGATCGCCAGCTTCGGATCGAACGTGTACGACTTCCCCTCGGCCACCACCCCCTCCATCGGATCGACCCCGGCCGCCAGAATCCCCTGCTCGGCCAGCCGCCGCACCATCTCGCGCCGGGCCTCAATCACCAGCCCCCGGTCCAGGTAGCCGGGCAGATACAGATACCCGTCGATCTCCATCCGCTGGCGCAATGCCTCAAAATCCTCGGCGATGTCGGAGGAGTCGCGCAACAACCCGGTGTACTGCGGATCAAGCTGATGTCCCCGGGCATAAAGCTGGGGAAGCGTCCCGGAAGCCGTCGGCTCAAGCATCATGGTCATGGCTGGTTCCCTTTCTTTCAGCGGTGCTGTAATCCGCCTCCTCGAGGCCGCGATTCGGATCGGCCCACCGATCCACCTGAATCACTCTATCTCCCTCATTCCCCCCATGGAATGAGTGATTTGGGAAAAACATGGATAATCTGGTACGATCCCCCGGGATGCGCAATTTTCATAATCCTCTCCAAACACCGCTGGGAACGGTACTGCTCGGCGGCACCAACACGCACTCGCGCGGCCTGGACCGGCGAAAAATGCGCATTCTGGGCAACTATGCCGCCGTTCTGGTCCTCGAAGGACAGGCCCTGTTCCGTCAGCCCCGCACGCCCCCCCTCCCCCTGGCCCCCGGCGATCTGTTGCTGATCTTTCCAGACCGCCCCCACGCCTACGGTCCGCCCGCCGGCCGCACCTGGAGCGAAACCTACCTCGTCTTCAACGGGCCCCTCTTCGACCTGTGGCATGCCCAAGGCCTGCTCAACCCCGACCGCCCCATCCTTCATCTGGGCCAGGTGGACTACTGGGAAAACCAGTTCCGCGCCCTGGCCGAAATCCCCGCCTGGCTCGGCATGGAACAGGCGCTCCTGCAGGTCTGCCGGCTTCAGTCCATTCTGGCCGAAGCCCTGGCCGGAACCCGCCAGTCGCACCTGGGCCAGGCGCAGTGGGCCTGGCTGGAACATGCCCGCCGCCTGCTGGATCAGGCCCCCCCCGCCGTCGATTGGGAAAATCTCGCCGCCCAGCTGGAGATGAGCTACGAGGGCTTCCGCCGCAAATTCACCCGCCTGGCCGGCACGTCGCCGGGACGCTACCACGCCGCCGCCATCCTGCGCCACGCCTGCGACCTGATCCAGCAACGCCGGCTGAGCAACAAGCAGGTCGCCGCCGCCTGCGGCTTTTGCGATGAATTCCACTTCTCCCGCCGCTTCCGCCAGGTGATCGGCCTCACCCCCTCCGAATTCCGCCGCCGCCTCCCGTAACGGCAAAACGGCATTCCCGGCGGCCCCTTCCTACTCCCTCCGCCACGGCTCATCGTTGTTGCACTTCACCAGCAGCTCGATCCGCCGCCCATCCCGCTCCGGAACGGCGTGGCGGGCAAAATACGCTTCCAGTTGCTGCCGCAGCCCCTCCACCACCGCCGCCAGTTCGGGTGCCCTAATCCGATTGGTCGTCTCGCGCGGATCGGCCAACAGATCGTACAACTCATCGGGAAAATGTCCGTTGGGCCCGGGATAGCGGCAGATCAGCTTGTACCGCCCGGTCCGGATCATCCGCGCATTGCCATATTCGCAATACTGCGCCTCCCGCCACGGCGCGTCCACTCCCGTCAGCAGCGGCAAAAAGGAGCGTCCCGGCGATTCGGCCTCGAGAGCCCCCGCCGCGCCCCCGGCCGCCAGCAGCGTCGCAAACAGATCGCAATGATCCACAAACGCCGCCGGCGTCTGTCCCGGCGCGATCCCCGCGCCCCACCGCACCATCAGCGGCACGCGGATCGACTCCTCCAGAAAATTCTGCGGCACCGTGTTGTTCCCCTTGCACTCCAGACCGTGATGCCCGTTCATGTGCCCGTGGTCGGCCGTATAGACGATCAGCGTCTGCTCGTCGAGCTTCAGGTTGTCCAGCTCATCCATCACCCGCCCGATCTGCTCATCGATCATCGTCACGGCCGCGTAATACTGCGCCAGCCATTCCCGCGCCTCCTGGGCGTTGTTGGGAAGAACCCGGCGATTGGACCGGTATCCCGGCGCCGGCGATTCATCGGCCGGAATGTCCTGGAAATTGCCCTTGCGGTAATGCTCCACCAGCCGGCGCGGCTGATCCTTGTGCGGCTTGTGCGTGTTGACATATCCCACAAACAGGAAAAACGGACGGTCAGCCGGCCGTTCGCGCAGAAACCGGATCGCCTGATCCGTCAGCACCGCCGCCTGGTGCCCGTGAATC
>JBIQLO010000328.1:0-2598 GCA_044464175.1 Planctomycetaceae bacterium
CTCAATCACCTGATTCCCCCATTGCCCCCCCCCCCCCCTTCCCCTATCATTCGCTGGCAAACCACACTTTTTGGAGCCCATCCATGACCGTCACGCAATCTCCCGCCGATGTCGAATTGGAAACCCTCGCCTGCCAAGGCGGCCCCAAGGCCGTGCCGCAGTACGATGAATCCCTCTTCCACTGGCCCATCGTCACCGCCGAGGATGAGCAGGCGGTCCTGGCGGTCCTCCGTGCCGGCACCATGTCCAACAGTGACATCACCCGCCAGTTCGAGGCCGAGTTCGCCCAGTGGATGGGCATGAAATACGCCCTGGGCCACTGCAACGGAACCGCCGCCCTCCTGGGCTCCATGTGGGCCTGCGGCGTCGGCGCCGGCGATGAGATCATCTGCCCCTCCATGACCTACTGGGCCAGCGGCCTGCCCGCCCTCCGCCTCGGCGCCGCCGTCAACTTCGCCGACATCGAACGCGACTCCCTCTGCATCGACCCCGACGACATCGAGCACCGCATCGGCCCCAAAACCAAGGCGATCATCGTCGTCCACTACGCCGGGCGACCGGCCGACATGGACCGGATCATGCCCATCGCCCGCAAGCATGGCGTCAAAGTGATCGAGGATGTCTCCCACGCCCACGGCGCGCTCTACAAGGGCAAAAAAGTGGGCACCTTCGGCGACATGGCCGCCATGAGCATGATGGCCGGCAAGAGCTTCGCCATCGGCGAAGGCGGGATGATGGTCACCAACGACGACCGCCTTTACCAGCGCTGCGCCGCCTTCGGCTTCTATGAACGCACCGGCGGTGCGAGCAACTTCGCCAAGGCAAAGGCCGAAATCACCGACCCGGAGCTGACCCCCTTCCGCGGCCTGCCCATCGGCGGCTATAAGCACCGCCTCAACCAGACCTGCAGCGCCATGGGACGCGTCCAGCTCAAGTACTACGACCAGCGCATCGCCGAAATCCAGAAGGCCCAGAACCGCTTCTGGAAGCTGCTTGAGGGCGTCCCCGGCCTGCGCCCCCACCGCCCCGATCCCGCCAGCGGCTCCACCATCGGCGGCGCCTACGCCTCCCGCGGCCTCTACTACGCCGAGGAGCTGGGCGGCCTGCCCTGCGCCAAGTTCTGCGAGGCGGTCCAGGCCGAGGGGGTCGCCATGTGCAACCCCGGCGCCAACTTCGCCCTCCACCTTCACGAAATGTTCCACAGCGCCGACGTCTTCCACCAGGGCAAGCCCACGATGGTCGCCTTCGGCCAGCGCGATGTCCGCCAGGGCAAGGGCAGCCTTCCCGTGGCCGAATCCATCGCCGAAATCTGCTTCGGCATTCCCTGGTTCAAGCACGACCGCCCCGAGCAGATTGAACAATACGCCAACGCCTATAAGAAAGTCGCCCTCCAGGCGGACAAGCTGCTGTAAACCGGATTGCCGGCCCCGTCCGCCGGGTGTCCCGAGTCGGCCGACCACCTGACTCGGGACACCCCCAACCCCGAATCCCAACCCCCGCTCCTGCATTGCCCCCCGCCCCACCCTCAGCTTATACTGCCTCCACCGTGGACGAATATCGTGGCGACACCCTCGTTCTGCACATCCTGCGCGGGCTGTTCATTCTGCTGATGGCCTCCGTGGGGTGGTTCTTCGTCCGCAACGAGTACTCCTGGCTGTCGGTCGCCATTCTGGTGGTCGTCGGCGTCCTGATCGTCTGCATGGACATCCTGGCCCCCCGCCGGAAGCTGGCCATCTTCTCCGGCACCTTCTTCGGGTTGATTGTGGGGCTGCTGATCGCCTTCGTCTTCAGCTTCATCGTCGAGCTGTACGTGGACCAGTACGGGCGCTTCATCCGCGATGCCGAGCGGGCCGCCCTGGTGCGGGCGATCGACCTGGCCGTCGGCGTCGTCTGCTGCTATCTCTCCATCAGCTTCATCCTCCAGACCAAGGATGATTTCCGCTTCATTGTCCCCTACGTTGAGTTCTCCAAGCAGCTCAAGGGCCCCCGCCCCATCCTGCTGGACACCAGCGTCCTGATTGACGGGCGGATCATCGACATCGTCTCCACCGGCGTCCTGGAAAGCCAGTTGCTCGTGCCCCGGTTCGTGCTGGATGAACTGCAACTGGTGGCCGACAGCTCCGATAAACTCAAACGCAACCGCGGCCGGCGCGGGCTGGACATGCTCGCCAAGCTCCAGACCAACCGGAAATCCGAGGTCATTCTTTATGAGGGAGCCCCCGCCTCCCGCGAGCCGGTCGATCAGCTGCTGGTCGCCCTGGCACAGGAGCTCAACGCCCGCGTCCTGACCAACGACTTCAATCTCAACAAAGTCGCCCAGTTGCGCGGCGTGGATGTGATCAACCTCAACGACCTGGCCAACGCCCTCAAGCCGGTGGTCCTGCCGGGGGAAAAGATGGGCGTGCGGCTGCTGAAGCCGGGCGAGGAATCGGGCCAGGGCGTCGGCTACCTGCCCGATGGCACCATGGTCGTGGTCGAGGGGGGACGCCAGCACCTCAATGAGGATGTGGAATTCACCGTCACCAGCGCCCTGCAGACCTCGGCCGGGCGAATGGTCTTCGGACGCATGGAAGGGACCCCCCCGCCCGGACGCCCGGG
>JBIQLO010000329.1:0-2522 GCA_044464175.1 Planctomycetaceae bacterium
GAAGTAATGATCCCCCAGCATCTCCCCGTGGTCGCTGGTGAAGATGACCCACGTGTTGCGCAAGTCCACCACCTGCGCCTCCGGCGCCAGCAGCCGCCGAATCTGGTCGTCAATGTGGTTGATCAGCCCGAAATACCCCGCCTGGCACGAGCGCAGCGCTTCCCCCCGCAGGTCCACCCGATTGGAATTGACCGGCGGCGCGCCCCCCGGAAAGCTCGGCCGCTCCGCCCAATCCCCGACAACCGGCGCAGGACAATCGGCCCGCAGATACCGCTCGAAATAAAACGCCGGTGGAATCAGCGGCGGATGCGGCGCCAGAAACGACACCGTTAAAAACCACGGCCGCGCCGGGTCGCGCCGGCTCAGAAACCGCAGCGCTTCGTTGACGGTCCAGTGCGTCTGGTGCAGCGGCTCGGGCAAATGCCACGCCCGTGCTGTCCAGTCGTTGTGCATCACCCCCGTCCCGTAATACCCGCCCCCGTCCGGCGCGTGGCGGTCGATGAATTCGTGGTAGTCGCTGTCAAACCGATCCCCCGCGATCACCATTTCCTCAAATCCGTAGCGCTTCCGCCGGGGATGCAGGTGCATGTTGCGCCCTACCAGCCCGGTCTGATATCCCGCCTCCCGCAGCGCCTGCGGCAGCGTGGTGGGGGGGTTCCATTCCTGATGGTCCACATACGCCACCATCCCGTGCGTCTGCGGATGCAATCCGCTCATCAGCGACCGCCGGGCCGGAATGCAGACCGGACAGGTTGAATACGCCCGGCGAAACCGAATGCCTTCGCCCGCCAGCGCATCCATGCTCGGCGTCAGCAAACACGGATGCCCCTCCACCCCCAGACAATCGCCGCGCTGCTGGTCGGTCATGATCAACAGGAGATTCGGCCTGGACGTGGGCATTGGCTCAATCTACGCCCCTCCGCCTCCGACAACAAGCCGCCCCCTTTGTTTCCGTTGGCAAATCGTGCCGCCACGGTGACAATGGACCGCCATGAAACCCGCCCATCGCATCGGGGTCCTCTGGGGGCTGGCGCTCGGACTACTGGCCGGGATCGCCCAGGGCGTCAACATCGACGGCGTCCAGCCGGCCGCCCTCGACCAGCCGCGCATCAATCTCTGCCTGCGCCGCGCCCCCAACGCCGCACCCCTCCAACCCGCCGGCGCTCAGAAATCGACCAAAAAGGATGATCTCTTCTCCGGCCTCCTCGACAGCGGCCTGCCCTGCAACGTCCAGGCGTTCCTCGACACCGGCTCCAGCGGCATCCTCATCAGCCCCCGCACCGCCGACGCCCTGGGCGTCCAGCGCGAGCAGGCGGAGGGCAAAAACGCCCGCTTCCATGACATCGGCGTCGGCGGCGACGACCAGTTCAACATCTCCGAACCCCTCTATGTCGCCATCGCTCCCTTCCGCGGCGGCCCGCCCGCCGGCGTGGAGCAGTACACGATCGCCGCCGGCCCGCTGCGCACGCAGGTGGGGCCCCTGGGCGGCGGCATGCTCCAGATGCTCACCGGCGGACTGGATGTGTTGGGCATGCCCCTGTTGCGCGGCAAGGTCATTGTGCTGGACCCCAAGCCGGTGGACACCTTCGCCGACACCATGCGCAGCTGGGTCTATGATCCCGCCCGCCCCAACGCCGAAGCGCCCCCGCCCCAAACCTCCCGCCATGTGCAACTGAGCTTCGCCGCGTTCGACCGATTCACGCGCACCGAGCCCGCCTCCGCCCAGCCGCCGGCCCTGGCCCCCAATCCGTTCATCGGTCCCGCCCCCGTCTCCCCCTCGCCCAGCGATCGCACGCCCCCCGTCGCGGTCGCCTTTGCCGGCCGTGCCGCCAGCGGCAGCTTCCTGCTCGACACCGGCGCCGCCGCCTCCATGATCTCCAGCCAGCTCGCCGCCCGCCTCGGCGTCCATTACGCCCCCGGCACCCGGAACACCGATCACCCCAAACTGGCCGGTATCCCCGACAAGGACCAGTTCACCCTGAGCATCGGCGGCATCGGCGGCACGCACAAGGCCGCCGGGTTCTATCTCGACACCCTCACCCTCCCCACGCGCGAAGGGGACCCGATCACCTACCGCCGCGCCCCGGTTCTGATTTCGGATATCACCGTGAAAGACCCCCGCACCGGCCAATCCCTCACCCTTGATGGCGTCCTGGGCATGAACTACTTCGTCGCCACCGCCGCCATCACCGGCACCTCCCTCCTGCCGGACCTGGGCAAGCTGACCCAGGGCCCCTACAAATGGATCGTCATCGACCTGCGCACCGGCCAACTCGGCCTGGAATTGAAATAGGGCGCTTCGGCACGTCGGCACGCGAATCTACCGCAGCCAGTTCCCATGAAACGCCCAAAGGATCACCAGCAGCACGATCACCAGCAGCAGCAGCAGGCCCGGCAGCAGACTGAACCCCACACACCCCAGTACCGTGCCGGCCGCCGCCGCCGCCCCCTCGGCATCCTCCTTCTGCTCCGGCGTCATCCCCGGCGGATGCGGTTTGTTGTCTTCCCATTGTTCCGGTTGG
>JBIQLO010000330.1:0-2461 GCA_044464175.1 Planctomycetaceae bacterium
GACAGCAACTCATCCACCTGGTAAGCGCGGTAATGCATCGCCGCATTCTTCGGCTGCGCCTTGAGCGCCTCGTCGAACATCGCGCCCATCCGCCCCACCAGCTCCCCCACGGCCGCCCGATCCTTGAGCTTTCCGGCATCGCGGGCACGGCGAATGTTCACCAGGGCGATGTAATAGGGCAGGTCCGCATTGGCGGGGTCCGACTTGCTCAGTGCCTCCAGCGCCTTGAGGTTGGCCTCCACCACATGCGGATCGGTCTGCAGATTCGCCAGCCACCCCTTGATGGTTGCCAGATGCACGGTGGCCGCCGCGTTCGAATCGGCCGGATCCAGCCGCGCCAGCTTATCCGCCGTATCCCGCAGCACCTGGAAATTGGAGGCGCTGGGCGCAAGCTCGGCCACCTCCTCATACGCCTTCATCAGATTCCGCAGCGCCGGCACGTTGTCCGGGTCCACTTCCAGGGCCCGCCGCCAGGCCGCCACATCCTGCCCCATGTAGACCGGGTCCTGCAGCGCCATCTTTTCCATCGCCAGACCGTATTTGACCAGCAGCCCCGCGTTTTTCTGATCCAGCGCGAACGCCTGCCCATAGTTGCCGCGTGCCTGGGCGTACTTCCCCTCCGCCATGAGCCGGTCCCCCGCTTGCTCGTACTTGGCCGGATTCTGCCGCGACAGGAATTGCCCCGCCACCGCCAGCACGCCCAGCCCCCCCACCGTCACCAGCGTCAGGATCAAAAGAAATTTTTTGTTCACCCGCCTCGCCATCGCACACCTCTCCCGCTGAAACCCGGGCCTCCCCGCCACGTGCTCATCTCTCGTTGACCTTCGACCAGTCCGGCAGGCACTGAGCCACATGGGGCAGCGCCGCCGTCAGAAAATCCTGCATCACCTGTGCGGATTTCTCCTTCTCCTGGACCAGCGTCATCGTCTCAATTTTCATGTAGTAGCCATATTTCTGCAATAAATTCTGCAGCCGCCGCCGCACGCCCAGCGGATCCTGCTCGAAGTGCCCGTTGACGTGAAAAAAATAGCTCACGCTCCGCTTCAGTCGCGTCCGCCCCACCTGGTCCTGGAAGTTGATGAACCGCACCTCCACGTTCGGATCATTAGCGCGCCCGGGAATCTTCGCCGCGATCGGCCAGGAAACGATGTCATAATCTGTCGGCTCATATCCATCGGCGATGTAACACCGGTCCGGGATGTGCGCCACCGTGTCCACCAGCCCCGTGTAATACGTCACCCCCAGGTTCACCACCGCCTCCGGATGCCTCTCCTGCAGCCGCATCAGCATCGCCCGCCGTTGGGCATAACTCTTATCGGCGAATGCTTTGATTTCCCCCGCCGGAACGATCCGGTCGTCCACATAATCCCGGTAGACGTACTGCCTGGTCCCCAGGACCTCCTCCACATCCGCCTGCAGCGGCCGATCCACCGACACCTGCACCCAATGCCCCATCCGCGGCGGCAATGTCGTCAGCGGCTGCCGCAACGGCACCGCCTCCTTGCGGAAGTGCAGTTTCATCGCCTGCACCACCGTATTCAGCCCCGCCGCCCCCACCAGCAGCAATAGCGCCACCGACAGGAACGCCGGCGTCATCACCCGTTTCCAGTTCAGCCTCATGACGCCTCCTCCGGTTCCGCCCCACGCCCCGATGCCAGCCGCCGCACCGGCGGCGGCACTGGAAACGCGGGCTGTTCCATTGGGGCAATCCGGGGAGTTTCCGCCTCATCCGCCTCTTCGATGAACAGGTGATCCAGCAGCCACCCCACCCCCAGAATCAGGAAAAACGCCGGCATCAGCATCACCAGCCCCACAAACTGGTGCGCAAAACTCTCCGACCACTGCGTGCTGAAGCGATCCAGAATTCCCTGTCCGGCGATGCGCATCACATTACAGAAGATCGCGATCGGAATGGCCGACACCGTGATGATGAACTTCTGCCAAAGGGGCCGGGCCGACAGAAATCCGATCATCGCCGCCACCGTCAGAAAGGTCATCAGCGACTTCAGCCCCGCGCACGCCTCGGCCACGTTCAGCGTCCGCAAAGGCGTGTCCAGCCCCCCCATGTTGATCTTGGTCCCCGTCTGAAACGCATTGGCCCCCGTCAGCCGCAACACATGCACCGCCACCCACGCCGCCAGATTCTGCAGCGGCCCGGCCACCCAGCTATAAACCAACCCCGGCCACGGCAGCGCGAAAATCAGAAAGGCGATGGGAAACCACGCGACCTTCATCACCTCCCACCCGCACAGCGACAGCACCACGCCAAAAAGCGTGATAACCATCCCCACATCCTTCAGATAGTCATTCTGCCCTGGATAGATGCCGTAGACGTACAGCAGCAGCCCGAACAGCAGCATCCCCACCCCCCAGTCCAGCGCCAACGCAAACACCCCCGCCAGCGCCAGCCCCACCCCCAGCGACTGCACATTCCCCACCTGCCCCCCCAAAAGTTCCTTTC
>JBIQLO010000331.1:0-2349 GCA_044464175.1 Planctomycetaceae bacterium
CAAGCTTGTCACCGACCTTTTCGCGGATTTTGCGCAAGGGATCGACGGCTTCGTTGAGGTCGGCCATGGAGATGCGCATGCCGCCGTGGCGGTGGGCCGCGCCGTCGAAAGGCCAGACCTTCATGGCCATGTATCCTTCTTCGAGCAGTTCCTGTGCCAGTTCGACGGGGTGATGAAAGAGATTGTAGGAGTCCTGGAGCTTGCCCGGCTCGCCGATGTGGCCGTAGCCGGGCCAGCCGCCCCCTTTGCGCTTGCCGCCGGGGGTGGGGCCGTAGGAGGGATTGCCGCAGCTGTTGTAGACGGGGATGCGGTCGCGGACGGGACCGCCGAGCAGGCGATAGATCGGCTGCTTGCAGACCTGGCCGAGGATGTCCCAGAGTGCCAGGTCGATGGCGGAGATGGCGCGGAGTTCCGCGCCGCGGACGCCGAAGTTGGCAGCGCGTTCGTAGAGGAAGCGCCAGTGGGATTCGATGGCCAGGGCGTCGGAGCCGATGAGGCGGCGGGCCATCCAGTCGTGAATGACGGCCGCGACGGCGGTGGGGATGTAATAGCTTTCGCCGCAGCCGATGACGCCGGCGTCGGTGTGGATGCGCAGGAGCATGAGGCCGGGCCAGAGGTCGGCGGGATTGGCGGTTTCCACGCCGGTGATACGGATGGTCGGCTCGATGGGAGAAGGGGGGAGGTAGGCCGGGGGCGTATTGAAGGTGGTCATGGCGGGTAGGATACAATTGGCGGTTGAGAGTTGCCAGATGGCAATGTCCGGCGGCGTTTGTCGAAGATCAAATTACCGGTTGGCAGGGGCGTGGTGGTGAGAGGTATAATGAGTGGAATGAAGACGCTGCTGATCGTGATTCTGGTGCTGCTGCTGGCGGGGGTGGCGGCGTTCACGCGGCCTTCGGAGAAGAGCTTTGCGTATTATTACCGGCATCATCAGCCGCAGCAGATTGACGGGCTGATCGGGCAGGTCACGGGGGCGGCGACGGCGGATGCGTATATCCAGCAGACGGAGTACAGGAATTACATTTTGTGGGCGAACGTCGAGAAGGATGGGCAGGTGGTTTACACGGGGGCGTTCAGCCACTGGTTCAAGCGGTGAGGGGCGGGGGGCAACTCAGGTTTTCATCATTCCCCGCGACTGGTAGAGCAACAGCAGGAAAAAGGGGCCGCCCAGAAGGGCGGTGAGGACGCCGACGGGGAGCCAGGTCTGGGCATCGGGGATGAGGCCGCGGCTGGCGGCGTCGGCCAGGGCCAGGAGGCCTGCGCCCAGAGCGGTGGCGATGGGCAGGAGCCGGCGCTGGTCGTTGCCGACGATGAGGCGGGCCAGGTGGGGGCAGACCAGGCCGACGAAGCCGATGGGGCCGCTGACGGAGACGGCGGCGGCGGTGATGAGGGAGGCGACGATCAGGGCGGTCCAGCGGAGGCGGTGGATGCGGACGCCCAAGGCCTGTGCTTCGGATTCGCTGAGGCCGGCGACGTTGAGGCGGCCGGTGAGGGCCAGGAGAATCACCCAGCCGATGGCGATGAGGATGGCGGCGGACCATTGCTGCTGGCTGGTGAGATTGGTCTGGATGCCGCCGACCAGAAAGGCGAATGCGCCGCCGGTGCCGGGGGACATTTCCTTGTTGATGGCGTTGAGCAGCAGGAAGATCGAGCCGTTGATGGCGTTGACGATGACGCCGACCAGCAGGAGCGTGATGGGTTCGAGTTTGCCGCGACGGCCGGCGAGGATGAAGACCAGGGCGACGGCCAGGAGCGCGCCGGCGAAGGCGAAGCCCTGCTGGCCGAGGGCGAGGGCGGAGGCGAGAATCGCGCCGCTCCAGGCGAAATGCCAGATGTAGGCCAGGAGGGAAGCGCCGCTGCTGACGCCCAGGAGGTAGGGATCGGCCAGGGGGTTGCGGAGGATGGCCTGGTAGGCGACGCCGGCGGCGGCCAGGGCAGCGCCGATGAGGGAGGCCATCAGGACCAGGCGGAGGCGCAGGTCGAACTGGAAGCCGGTGGGCCAGTGGATGCCGGTGGAGCCGACCATGAGGCAAAAGAGGGCCAGCGCCGCCCAGAGCACCAGGCTGAGCAGCAAAGTCAGAATCAGTTGTCCCGCGCTCCAACGCCGCAAGCCGCTCCCGGTTTGATTGGGGTGGTATTGTGCGGGATGGGGGGAAAAAGGTCCATTGGGGTGGGATTTGGGATTGGGGCGATTTTGGCGGCGACGGGTGAAATTCGTATGATACGGCGGCTTATGGAGCAACAGCAATCTGAATCATGGGTGGATCGGGCGCTGGATGTGCTGGTGGTGGGGGGTGGGGTCGTGGGGGCGGGGGGGGCGCGGGATGCGCCAATGCGGGGGCTGCGGGT
>JBIQLO010000332.1:0-2343 GCA_044464175.1 Planctomycetaceae bacterium
GGCTGTCCTGGCTGCCGCCCGGCTGGAATGCCAGGGGTTCCAGGGCCGATTCCAGGGCGTTGGCGGTCAGGCTTGCGTTGGGGGCGAGGCGGTAGAGCTTGAGATTCTTGAACCACATGATCGTAGGCGGCAGGCCGGCGGGCGGCAGTGAAAAGGGCCTTGATTGTACGCGATGGTCCGCAACGGAAAAGCAGCGGAGTGTCGAGGTGCGCAGCTATGGCCGGCTCGCCTTCCGGGGCGGTTCGGCCCTGGATTCCAGCAGCCGCCGCGTGTTTTTCAACTCTTCTTCCAGCCGTTCGGCGTCCGGCAGCACCGTGCGGTAATTGGCCGCCATGACTTGAGTCGGCAGCCCATCCAGTGCATACCGGGCCAGCGCGCGCCCCTTGTCGGTGCACAGGATCAAGCCCACCGGAGGGTTTTCGCCGGCGTAGGTCCAATGGGCTCTGGCGTAGTTGCAATACATGTGCATCTGCCCCACGTCTGCATGAGTCAGGCTGCCGAGCTTCAGGTCGATGATGACGAGGCAGCGCAGCTGGCGATGGAAGAACAGCAGATCGACCCGATACCAGGTCTGGTCGATCCGCAGCCGGCGCTGCCGCCCGACGAAGGTGAATCCTTCGCCCAGCTCCAGCAGGAAGTCTTCCAGCCGCTGGACCAGGGCCGCTTCGAGCTCGGATTCCGAATACTCGTCCTTGAGATCGAGGAACTCCAGGACATAAGGATCCTTGATTGCGCAGTCCGGGGTGACGGCATCTCCGGGTTTGGGCTCGGCGCCTCTGAGCAGCATCGCGGCCTTGTCCCGGGAGCATGCCGTGCGCTCGTAGAACTGGCTGCCGATCTGCCGGTCGAGCTGACGCACGCTCCAGCCGCCGCGCAGGGCTTCGGCTTCATAGAAACGGCGGGCTTGTTCATCCTTGACCGCCATCAGCCTGACATAAGCGGACCATGGCAGCGTAAAGGCTTTCGCCAGTTCGTACGGGTCGGGCGTCCAGGACGCTGTCCGGGATGACCCAGGCGCCCACCCGTTCTCTGATTTCCGAGACGCCGTCTCGGAAATCTCGGGCTGCGGGTACGCGAGGAAGAACCGCCGCATGTTCTCCAGGTTGTCCGGGCTGAATCCGCGTCCGAACCGGGCGGTCAGGTCGACGGACAAGCGGCCGATCAACTGTTCGCCGTAGCCGGCCCGACGCTTGCCATGCTGCTCGGCTTCGACAATCCGCCGGCCGATTTCCCAGTAGCTCGCTGTCATCAGGGCATTGACGCTGCGCGCCGCCGCATGGCGGGCGGCATCCAGCAAGGCCACGATGCTGCCATGGAGGCCGACATAGCCGGCAGGCGGCGCCGCTACCCGGGTCGTCTTCTTGGTCATGCCGCCATCCTTTCCGGAATGCGGGGCCGGTCAAAGGACTTGTCGCCTCGCCATCCACCCCGAAGAAATGGCGCCCGTGTCACCCTCAAGAAGAAGATAGCGCGCGGGGGACCCGCGGTCATGCCGATCGGGAGCTTTCTGTCCCACCCGGATGGGCGGCATGTATCGGCGACGCCGGTGCGCCGAAGAAGCGGAAAGAAAAAAAGGCCCGGTCTGAACCGGGCCTTGAGAAACAGCCGTCTCCGCACAAAAAGGCTCGCGGGGGGTGCGGAGACGGTGGTGCGGCAAGGGGATCCGGCCCGGGACACAAGGGGGAACAAGAGACCCGGGGCGCGGCCTTGATGCACATCAAGATTCTACGGGAGAATCCCTGACTGAACTCTGAATCAAGGTGCGTTCAGGTCATTGTCCCGCGTCTCGCGGATGAACAGCATGCCGACGACCAGCGTCATGGCGCAGACGATGATGGGATACCACAGGCCGTCGTACATATTGCCGGTGGTGGCCACGGTGGCGAAGGCGACCGGCGGCAGGAAGCCGCCGAACCAGCCGTTGCCGATATGGTAGGGCACGCTCATCGAGGTGTAGCGGATCCGGGTGGGAAACATCTCCACCAGCATGGCGGCGATGGGGCCATACACCATCGTGACCTGCAGCACCAGGAAAAACAGCAGCAGCAGCACCATGATGTAGTTGATCTGCGAGGGATCGGCGTGGGCGGGATAGCCGTGGCTGCGCACCGCCTGGCGCAGCTTGGACTGCAGGGCCGTGCTGCGCCGGGCGAACTCGGCGCGCGACAGGCCGGCGCCCTCGAAGGAGTCGATGCGCTGGTCGCCCACCAGCGCATAGGACACCGTGCCGGCGGGCGCGGGCTGGTTGAGATAATGCACCGAATGGCTCGCCATGAAGGCCTTGAGCAGGTCGCAGGAACTGGTGAAGGACGCGATGCCCACCGGGTTGAACTGCAGCGAGCA
>JBIQLO010000333.1:0-2332 GCA_044464175.1 Planctomycetaceae bacterium
GATGCGGGCGGGGGTGTCGGATTATGAGTATCTGGTGATGCTGCGGGAGGGGGTGGCGCGGGGGGAGAAGGCGGGGATGGATGCCGCCTTGCTGGAGCGGGGGCGGGCGCTGCTTGCATCGGCGGCCGACCGCGTGCTGGCGGGGGCGGGCAGCAGCGCGGATATGGGCGAGTTGGAATGGGCGCATCCCAAGGACCGGAGCGTGGCCGATAAGGTGCGGGTGGAGATCGGGCGCTGGCTGGTGGCGGCGTCGAAAGGGGGGAAGGAGGGAGGCCAATAGGGGGTTGGGGGCGGCGGAGGGTGGAGGGAGCCGTTGCTTTCCCAACACCGCTCGCTGACGCTCGCGGCTCGGACGGGGAAGTGACAGGCTGGGAGCCTGTCCCACGCGTGCCATCTCTTTACTGGCTTCGATCCTCGCGCGTGCGGGCGCGGACCAGGAGGCGGATGGGGACTTCTGCGTAGGGGAGCAGCTCGCGCAGGCGGTTGACGAAGAAGCGGCGGTAGGATTCGTCCAGAAACTCGGCCTTGTTGACGAACAGGACGATGGTGGGGGGAGCGACTTCGGTCTGGGTGGCGTAGTAGATGCGCGGGCGCTGGCCGGCGGGGGTGGAGGGGAGGCGGTCGTTGAGAATTTCCTGCACCGCGCGGTTGAGCTGGCCGGTGCCCAGGCGGGTGTGGGCTTGCTTGTTGAGGCGCTGGGCCTCATCCAGAAGCCCCTGGACGTTGCGGCTTTCGGTGGCGGTGATGAAGGCGATGGGGGCGTAGGCGAGGCCGGGGAGGCTCTTGTCGAGATATTCGCGGTATTTGGCCATCAGTTCCGTGTCGTTGATCCCCTTGGTGGGGTCTTTCTGCTGGTCGTGGGCGGCCTGGCGGGTGAGGTCCCATTTGTTCACGACGAGGATGACGGGCTTGTGCTGCTCGACGATGTAGGCGGCGAGTTTTTTGTCCGGCTCGCTGAGCGGTTCGGTGCCGTCGATGAGCATCAGCACGACATCGGCCCGGCGGATGGAGCGCTGGGCGCGATGGAAGGAATAGAACTCGATGTCATTGGTGACCATGTGGCGTTTTTTGCGGACGCCGGCGGTGTCGATGACGATGAGGGTCTGGCTGTCCTTCTCAAAGCGCACGTCCACGCTGTCGCGGGTGGTGCCGGGGACTTCCGAGACGATGACACGATCCTCCCCCGCCTCATAGAGTTTGGCGATGGCGTTGACGAGCGTGCTTTTGCCGGCGTTGCGCTTGCCGACGATGGCCATGAGCAGCTGGGGCTCGGGCATTTCGGTGGGGGCGGAGGAGAGGTCCACATTCCGGCGGATGGCGGCGATGACCTGGTCGAGATTGCGATCGTTGAGGGCGGAGATGCCCAGGGGCGTGCCCAGGCCGACGCGGGCGAAGTCGCCCAGGGCCTGGTCGGCCTTGGGGGAGTCGGCCTTGTTGGCCAGCAGAATGGTGTGAACCCCCTTCCTGCGGAGGAGGGAGGCGATCTGCTCATCGGCGGAGGTGAGGCCATCCTGGCAATCGACGACAAACAGGACCAGATCGGCCCGGCCCATGGTCAGGTCGATCTGCTGGTTGATGTGGTCGGTGAGCCGGTCGGGATCGACAAAGCCGTAGCCGCCGGTGTCCACCAGCTCGACAAAGCGGGTGGTTTTTCCCTCGGCGATGGGCAGGGGAAAGGAGACGCGGTCGCGCGTCACGCCGGGCTGGTCCTGCACGATGCTGATCCGCTTGCCCACCAGGGCATTCAACAGAGAACTTTTGCCCACGTTGGGCCGGCCGACAATGGCGATCATGGGGAGGCGCGTCATTATGGGTGTATTGTTGAGGAGCGGGGGGGGAAAGGCAATTGCCGGAGGATCACCACGGAGACACGGAGGCCACGGAGGGGCGGTTTGCCACAGATGGGGCACAGATGGATGCGAAGAAGCACCGCGAGGCGTAGGGTGGGGTAAACTCCACTGTACGGCGCGACACACTAAACGATGATTTCCTTGTCCTCAATCGCAATTTTGTAAGATTCGTATTGCTTGCTTGTGCCGTAGATCTTCAGGGTTTGGCCATTACTGAACAGTAGACTAAGCGTACCGTTTTCATCGCCCCCGGCCGCCGATATTGAAAGCTGTAAGAGTTCCATGAGATTCGATTCTTGAGCAGGCACCTCAATGACGGCATCACCTTTATAAGAATATGCGTTGGCGATGGTGATCGTGATTTTTTCGTTGAAATGCAGAGAGACTTGGTATGGGGCGAAACACACCAATTCCAAAATGCGCCCAATCAGAGTGCTGCCATCGAAGTCCTTGGGCAGTCCATACATATCCATTTTCCTCCC
>JBIQLO010000334.1:0-2054 GCA_044464175.1 Planctomycetaceae bacterium
CACCGCTATCAACTTGCAAACCGCATCAATACGTCCCCTTCCCCACATTCACCGCCCAGTGCTTGAGCATGTCGATCCCGCCGGTCCCGGAGTAATACGCCCCCAGCGGCCCCGGCTCCGACGACTGGCCCAGCGCCGGCTGCTTCAGATAGAGCGTCCCCGGATCGCTGGCATTGCCCGCGTGAACCCCCGTCACATGCCCATCCACCCACAGCACGTTGCAGATGCCGTTGTGCCACGGCCAGGCCATCGGAACGCTGTTGCCCGGAATGCGGGGATAGACGTAATTCGTCGCCGCCGCCGTCCCCAGCCCGTTGGTGGTGTACTGCGACCCCGACTCCGCCGCCAACACAATCTCCGAAGGGCGCTTGACCTGCGTGATCCGCGTCGGCCGCCAGGTGCTGGTCGAAATGTCACAACTCAACTGGTAATTGAGCCCGTAGCTGATGACCTGGTAATACCCCCACAGCAGCGTTCGAGGCGCATAGCCGCCGGCCGCCTCCGACGCCTCGGCCGTCGCATCCCGCGTGCTGTGGAAGTTGGGGCAGAAGAAAATCTTCAGCCCCGTCGTCTGGGTGTAACTGGCGTTGTATCCCGGCAGCTCCCCATCCGTGATCAGCACCCGCTGCCAGTACGCCTTCTCCGACTCAT
The DNA here is from genome assembly GCA_044464175.1 of Planctomycetaceae bacterium. Classification (GTDB taxonomy): domain Bacteria; phylum Planctomycetota; class Phycisphaerae; order Tepidisphaerales; family Tepidisphaeraceae; genus JBIQLO01. Next base: position 652 of record JBIQLO010000334.1, read on the forward strand.
AAGCGGGGCTCATCGTGGGATAGACGTTCTTCATGTTGAGCGAGGGGAGCCATTGGTGGTTCTGGTTGGCGTACATCTGGATCGCCTGCCCGATCTGCCGCAACTGGCTGGCGCACTGGATCGCCTTGGCCGACTCCCGCGCCTTGTTCAGCGCCGGCAGCAGCATCGCAATCAGAATGCTGATGATTCCGATGACCACAAGCAATTCAACCAGCGTAAATCCCGCGGCCTTCCAAAATAGTGCCGCCAGTGCCCTCACTGGCGGAGTGGAACGGTCCAGGGCCCCCCCGCCGCCGGCGGAAACACTGTTGGCGCTGCGCAAACCACGGCCTTGCAAAAGTCCGTTCATGACCTGTCTCCTTCAAGAATTGATTCACCGCCCGGCGCCGCCGTGCTGGCGCGCCCGACCACCTCCGGGGCCAGTCGCCCGATAGGGGCAACCGCCTGGCCCTGAATCCGCCGGATCAGCAGATCCGCCGCCTTATACGCCAGCCGACTCATCGCCTCGGGCCCGAACGCCGCCGTCATTTCCACCCCGTGGCGATCGGGCCACAAATCCTGAATTGCCGCCAGCGAAAAATCCTTCGGGACCGAGAGCCCGCGCTTGAGGCAGTCCTTCAGAATCGCGTCCAACATGAATTCGTCGGCCGCGATCACCGCCGTCGGACGCGGGCGCATCCGGAACAGGATTTCGGTTTGATCCCACCGTACTTGGGCGATGGCGTTGTCCAGGGAGATCGCCCAGCGGCGGGCGTCCTCCACGCCCCGCTCCTCCAGGCGGCGGACGAATCGGTCGCGCAGGACCTGTCCCGACGGATTGAGGCGATAGCTCATGTATGCAATTTTCCGATGCCCCAGCCCCCAGAGGTGATCGGCCAGTTGCTCGACCGCGGCGATCCGGTCCGGCTCCACAATGGTTTCCCAGTCATGCGAGCCGTGCGTCGGCCCGATCTTGACCAGGGGAATTCGATGCGCCGCCAGGAATGCGCGGTCGTATTGCCCGAACCCGATGTGCAGCACGCCGTCCACCTTCGAATCCAGCAGCGCCTGTCCCAGATCCTCCACCATTTTCCCGTCCCGGTGGTGAAGCAGTTGCACCTCGGTTTCGCCGGGACGGCAGCGGCGCCCGATGCCGCTGAGGTAGGCCGTCAACATCGGGTGGTGGGCGTGAATCTGGGTCACCCCTTCCCAATAGACGGCCGCGATTTTCAGCGTCTTTTTTGAATCCGGAACCGGCCGATGGCGGATTGTCGCCCGCGCCCCCCGCCCCGTCGCCACCAGCCCCCGCTCCGCCAGCGCCTGCACCGCCTTGCGCACGGTCAGAAAATGAACCCCCAGCTCCTCCCCCAGCCGCTTCAAACTCCGCAGCCGGTCCCCCCGCCCATATTTCCCCCCCAGAATAT
>JBIQLO010000335.1:0-2050 GCA_044464175.1 Planctomycetaceae bacterium
CGTTGTTGCGGGCGCTGCATGACGATGGCGGGGCGGGGGAGGATCACTGATCGGCCGCCGAGGCCATCCAGCGGATGGGTTCGCCGCGTTTCCTGGGCTTCTGATAGAGCTTGGGGTTGTAGTCGTTCAGCACCGCGGCGATCTGCGGCGGGGGGAGGGGCAAATCCGGGGAGGGGGGGACCTGCAGGTAAGTCAGGGTGCGATCGACGATGCGCCGGGCGGGGGGGCCGGAGACGGTGCCGCCATAGTGGCCGAGTTTGGCATCGGGCTCATGGATGATGACGGCGACGACGATGCGGGGGTCCTCGTAGGGGGCGCCGCAGACGAAGCTGGAGTTGTACTTGGAGGCGCTGTATCCCTGCTTGCCCTGGCTGATGTAGGAGGTGCCGGTTTTTCCAAAGATATTGTAGAGGGCGCTGCGCGTGGAGTTGGTGGTGGTGCCGCGGATGACGGTGTCGCAGAGAATTCGGCGGATGGTCTGGGCGGCGGCGGGCGCGATGGGGCGGGGCAGATCTGCCAGTTGCTCGTGGGGGAAGCGCTGGATGATCTGGCCATCAGGATCGAGCACGCCCTTGACGACATGCGGCTGGATGAGATAGCCGCCGTTGGCGTAGGCGCAGAAGGCGCGGGCCAACTGGATGGGGGTGATCATCACTTCGTAGCCCTGCGCGACGGATTCGGTGCTGTACTTGGTCCAGCGGGCGAGGGGATTGATCCGGCCGCCATCCTCGCCGGGCAGTTCGATGCCGGTGGGCTTGCCAAAGCCGAAGGACGTGATCGCCTTGTAGAGCTTGGGGTTGCCCAGTTTTTCGCTGAGCATGGACATGCCGATGTTGCTGGATTTGACCAGGATGTCCCAGACGGAGAGCTCTTTGAAGCCATGGACATCACTGACGCGCCGGCCATAGGGGGTGCGGTAGACGGAGCCGCCGATGGGGAAGACGGTGGCGGCGGAGGTGTCGCCCCACATGATGGCGGGGCCGACGATGAAGGGCTTGAAGGTGGAGCCGGGTTCGTAGGGGTCGGTGACGGATCGATTCCGGCGCGTCTCGGGGGAGGCATCCTGAAAGCTCTGGGGATTGAAGGTGGGCCAGTTGCCCAGGGCCAGGACCGCGCCGGAGCGGGGGTCCATGACGATGACCTCGCCGCGCTGGGCCTTGAACTTTCGGCAGGCGGCCTCGAGTTCCTGCTCGGCGATCATCTGGATGTTGGCGTCGATGGTGAGGATCAGGTGCTCACCGTGGCGCGGGGGGACATAGTCATCGGCGGCGACCGCGATGGGGCGGCGGCGGGCATCCTTCATGGTGCGCTGGTAGCCGTTGTGGCCGGCCAGGAGCTTGTTGAACTTCAGTTCCAGCCCCTCCAGGCCGTGGCCGTCGGCGCCGACATCGCCCAGGACATGGGCGGCGAGGGAGCCCATGGGGTAGTAGCGTTCGGGCTTGGGGGTGAAGCCGACGCCGGGAATGTTCAGATGGTCAATGGCCTGGCACATGGCGTCGGAAACGTTGTCGGCGACTTCCACGTAGCGGGCATCATGGCGTTCGCTGAGCAGTTTGCTCAATTCGAAGGGTTCCTGGTCGAGAAGGCGGGCGAGTTTGGCGATGTCATCGTCCATTTTCACCAGTCCCTGTCCGTCGGCGTAGGCCTGGCGCATGAAGGTGGGGTCGATGAAGAGGGTCTGGGTCTGGACGGTGCCGGCCAGGAGATTGCCGTGGGTGTCGAAGATGGTGCCGCGGCGGGCGTACCAGACGCTTGAGGCCATGTGCTGGCGTTCGGCCGAGCGGATGGTGCGCTGGCGGCCGTAAGTCTGGAGGTAGGCGACACGGCCGATGAGCAGGCCCATGAGGGCGGTGATGCCGAGAAGGAAGATGGCGGCGCGGGTCTTGGAAAAGGTCGGCATGCGTCAAAATCTCCTGGAGGCCCGGTCCGCAGACGGGGTAGGTCCCATAATTCATCGGCAGAGGGGGGTGGACGGCTGTAATAGGAGGGGGGCGGTGGGTTCGTTTGGAAATACGGCGGTTTGGGTTCGAGGGGGTAAATCGGCGATTCT
>JBIQLO010000336.1:0-2042 GCA_044464175.1 Planctomycetaceae bacterium
TTTCAGTATCTATTTCCTGATCACCGGATTGCACGGCATCCACGTGCTGGTGGGGATGGGCGTGATCGCCGGGCTGACCGTCAAAGCCATTGGCGGGAAATACACGACCGGCCATGCGACGCCGGTGGAGATGGGGGGGCTCTACTGGCACCTGGTCGATCTGATCTGGATCGTGGTCTTTGCGATCATGTACGTGGCGTAGGAGGTACGGAGGGCTGCTTCGATTTGCGCTTGGCGCGTGCCGGGCCCTAGCCGTTCATCTCCCGGCGGACGGCCTTAAACTGCTCCACCGCGAATTCCAGGTCGGCGCGGGTGTGGGCGGACGAGAGCTGGACGCGGATGCGGGCCTTGCCCTGCGGGACGACCGGGTAGCTGAAGGCGATGACGTAGATGCCTTTCTGGAGCAGTCGGTCGGCCATGTCGGCCGCGACGCGGGCATCGCCGAGCATGATGGGGGTGATGGGATGCTCGCCGGGGGGAATGGTGAAGCCGGCGGCCTCCATCGCGCCGCGGAAGTATTGCGTATTTTCCTTCAACTGCCGGCGCAGATCGTCGGAGCGCTGGGTGATCTCCAGCGCCTTGAGGGAACCGGCGACGATGGCGGGGGCAACGGAGTTGGAAAAGAGATAGGGGCGGGAGCGCTGGCGAAGCAGGTCGATCAGTTCCTTTTTTCCGGAGGTGTAGCCGCCGGATGCGCCCCCCAGCGCCTTGCCCAGGGTGCCGGTGGTCAGGTGGGGGCGGCCCAGGACGTGGCGGTATTCGTGGGTGCCGCGCCCGTTCTGGCCCAGGAAGCCGGTGGCGTGGGCATCGTCGAAATGGACCAGGGCGTTGTACCGGTCGGCCAGGTCGCAGATGGCATCGAGTTGGGCGATGACGCCATCCATGGAAAAGACGCCGTCGGTGGTGATGAGCTTGAGGCGCGCCCCGGCGGCGTCGGCCGCCTTGAGTTGCGCCTCCAGGTCGGCCATGTCATTGTTGCGGTAGCGGAAGCGTTTGGCCTTGGATAGGCGCACGCCGTCGATGATGGAGGCGTGGTTGAGCTCGTCAGAGATGACGGCATCGTCCGCACCCAGGAGGGTTTCAAACAGGCCGCCGTTGGCGTCGAAGGCGGAGGAGTAAAGGATGGTGTCCTCGGTCTGGAGAAAGCGGGTCAGTTCATCCTCGAGCTGCTTGTGGATGGACTGGGTGCCGCAGATGAAGCGGACGGAGGCCAGGCCAAAGCCCCAGCGGTCCAGGGCGGCATGGGCGGCCTGAATCACCTCGGAATGGTCGGCCAGGCCCAGATAGTTGTTGGCGCACATGTTCAGGACGGTCTGGCCCGATGCGACGCCGATGCGGGCGGATTGGGGGGTGGTGAGGATGCGCTCGGACTTGTGCAGGCCGGCCTGGCGGATTTCGTCCAGTTGCGTCTTGGCGGGGGTGAGGGGGTTCATGGGGTGTAATTTGTTGTTGACAGGGGGGAATTGTCAAATGGCGGGCGGCTTTATTCCCGCCGCGGCATGGGGAAAAGGTCGGGGTTCAGCCGGTCATTCATCGCTTGAGGGGCGTTGTCCAGCGCCGGGGATACTGTTCCAGAGGTTTTTGTTTTCCAGTCTGAAGCAGACTTCTCAGCCGAATGACAATCGTGTCATATTCTAGGCCGGGTGCGGAAAGGAAAATAATTTCACCCATCGGACGTTGTTTTCGTGGTGAATGTGAATGGTTCTGAGGTTTGGAACAAACACCCGATCCGCCCGGCCAATGAGGGGGCCGGGCGGGTCAAAAAGCGCAATTATTTGACAAAGCCACAGAACCATGAGCATAATAGAGACAGTGCGGGGGGAGCCAGGCTGCGGCCAGGCGTGGCGGTTTGGGCATGGGCAGTCAAGCCGCACGGCACAAAAGCCCTCGAGGCGTTTGGGCCGAGTTCTTAAACAAGCAACCTACCGAAAAAGGGGAATGAGTCGTCGGGCGGTGTTCGCCTGCGATGCGTTCCCGCGAAGCGTCATCCCCGGGCGTTGGATGGAAGTGGATTCGGCGAGCGGATCGGTTGTACCCCCCCG
>JBIQLO010000337.1:0-2031 GCA_044464175.1 Planctomycetaceae bacterium
GAGCCGGGAGTGCACGGCGCGTGGTTGATCGAGCTCCGCCCCCTGGCCCCCGCCAAATGGAAACGCTGGCTCTGAAGCACCCCCTTTCATCGCTTCCTCCCTCCCCACCCCCACCTTCCATTCCCTCCCCAGCCCCTAAATTCGCACTGTCATGACCTCCTACTTCGATGCCTCCTTCCTGGCCCCGGCCGACCTGTCGTGCGTCCTCCTGACCGACCTCCATTTCATCCCCGAGGCCGGCATCCCCGGCGTCGGCGAGTTCCCCTGCCGCGCCAAGCAGACCGCCCGCTCCCGCACCGCCCTGGAGATGGCCGGCTCCCTCCGCCCCGACCTCACCTTCCACCTGGGCGACTACACCCAGGCCTTCCCCGAATCCCCCGGATTCGATCAATCCATGGCCGCCGCCGAATCTGCGCTCCAGGCCAGCGGCCTGCGCGTCCATTCCGTCGCCGGCAACCAGGACATCGGCGACAAGGCCGACCCCACCATGCCCGCCCGCCCCGTCGACGCCCACACCCTGGAGTTGTTCCAAAAGCGCTTCGGACCCACCTGGTACACCCTCGACGCCGGCGGCGTCCTCTGGATCGTCGCCAACTCCCAAATCCTCAACCGCCCCGACCTGCCCCAATGGCAGCAGCAGCGCCAATGGCTCGAAACCACCCTCACCCAGTCCGCCGGCCGGCGCATCTTCCTCCTCTTCCACCTCCCCCCCTACATTCACGATCCCGACGAACCGGGCCTGGGGCACTATGACAACATCGCCCAGCCCGACCGCGCCTGGCTCCTCGACCTGATCCAGCGCCACGGCATCCAGCGCTGGTTCACCGGCCACGTCCACTGGCGCTTCTACGACCATTTCAACGGCTGCATCGGCCAATCCTGTCCCTCCACCGCCTTCACCCGCCCCGGCTTCTCCACCGCCTTCACCAGCGCCCCGCCCCCGGAACAGGGACGCAACGATGAGCCCAAGCTCGGCTTCCTCCTGCTGCGCGTCAGTGGCAACCGCAGCGAAACCCTCCTGATCCGCACCGAGGCCATGGAAAAAATCCCCGCCCCCATCGCCTCCGGCGAGCGGCAGTGGCTCCTGACCCGCCCCAGCGGCTCCCTCGAACACTCCCCCCTGGGCGCGACCCTGATCCACCCCCTGGCGGCCGAAACCCAGGTCCCCCTGGCCTGGCCCTCCTCCATCCGCCAGCCCCTGCGCAACGACTACCCGCTCCTGTCGCTGATCGAGCTGGGCGCCCGCCACCTGCGCTTCCCCGCCCCCGACCTGGCCGACCCCGTCCAGCGCCGCCGTCTGGAAATCGCCCGGGCCGAAGGCATGACCCTCACCGCCATGCGCCTGGAAGTCCCGCCAGTGCCCTCACTGGCGGAAGAACTGCCCAAGCCATCGAATACCGTCGGCTGCGAACTGCGCCTCCCCGGCGGCCAGCTCTCCGAGGCCGTCATCGCCCAACTCCGCCAACTCCAGTCCGCCGGCCAAACCGTGACCCTCTCCCCCGTCCTGCCCAATGACCAGGTTCCCGGCAAGCAGCACCTGCGAACCCGCCACGGCTTCACCGCCGATGAACTCGCGGCCCTGGATGAATCTCTGGCCCAACACGATCTGGGCATCGACCGCGCTGTCTGCCGAATCGGTCCCGATCAAATCCCCTGGGCCCTGTTCGGCCAACTGGGCGATCTGAAGCTCCAGCGCATCGGCGCACTCGACGTCACGCTGGAACTGACCAACGACGACCGCGAAAACACCCGCCGCTGCGCTGAGGCCCTCCTGGGATGCGCCGCCCTGCCTGGGGCAAGGCTCTTCATCGAGCCGCTGACCGACATGGATCGCACCATGGATGTGCGCCACGGCCTGCTCGACGCCCAAACCAACCCCCGCCCCCCGTTCCACGCCGCCCGCTGCCTCAACACCCTCCTCTTTTCCCGCGGCCGCGATTGGCAGCGCATCGACGGCCCCATCCCCCAGCTTCGCCGCGATGGCACGACCCTCGCCTATGTCGCCGGCGCCGAGCAGCTCAAACGCCTTCC
>JBIQLO010000338.1:0-1994 GCA_044464175.1 Planctomycetaceae bacterium
GCGGACGGCGGAAGCGGGTCATTGGTTTAGCTCCTCTTATTAGCTCCTCTACCCTTACGGGGGGCGCTGCGCGGTTTGGCGACGAAAGGCGCAGCGCGATTTTTGAAAATGGGGTTTTTAAATCGCCAAGGGCGATAATTCTTTTTTTCACGAAGTTTTTTGCCTCTTTTTGCGCTGCGCGTTTTGGCGACAAAGTGCGCAGCGCGGGGTGAGCGAAGCGCGCCACCTGGGCGCGAGGCAAGGTGTTCGATGATCCGCCGCACGATTGCTCCCTGGGTCATTTGGCAAATGAAGGACGGTCCTTTACAAATAGCCGTTTATCCGAAAGCAGGAGTTTATGGCCCACGACGTATATCAATCGCCCCTGGTCACCCGCAACGCCGGTCCGGAGATGCTGCGTTTGTTCTCGCCGCAGCACAAATTCGGGCTTTGGCGGCGGTTATGGCTGGAGTTGGCGCGGGCTCAGCGCGAGCTGGGACTGGGGCGCATCACGCCCGAAGCGCTGGCGCAGATGGAAGCACACCTGGACGACATCGATTTCGCCCGGGCGGCCGACTGGGAAAAGCGGCTGCGCCACGATGTGATGGCGCACGTTCATACGTTTGAGGAGGCGGCCCCGGCGGCCAAGGGGGTGATTCACCTGGGGGCGACAAGCCAATATGTGGTGGACAACGCGGACCTGATCATCCTGCGGGAGGCGCTGACACTGCTGGCCGGGCGGCTGGCGGCGGCGATCGACGCGCTGGGGGACTTCGCCCTGAAGTGGAAGGACCTGCCCACGCTGGGGTACACGCATTATCAGCCGGCACAGCTGACGACGGTGGGCAAGCGGGCAACGCTCTGGGCACAGGATTTGGCGATTGACCTGGAAGAGGTGGAGCACCGCATCGCCTCCCTGCGGTTCCGGGGCGTGAAGGGGACGACCGGGACGCAGGCTTCCTTCCTGACGCTCTTTGACGGGGACCATGCGAAGGTGGAGCAACTGGATCGGCTGGTGACCCAGCGGTTCGGCTTTGGTGAATCGTTCTGCGTCACCGGGCAGACGTATCCGCGCAAGGTTGATGCGCTGGCGGGCAACACGCTGGCAGCCATGGCGACGGGCATTCACAAGTTCTGCAACGACATCCGCCTGCTGGCGGGGATGAAGCAGATTGAGGAGCCCTTCGAGGCCGAGCAGGTGGGCTCCAGCGCCATGGCGTACAAGCGGAACCCGATGCGCTGCGAGCGGGCGACGGGCCTGGCGCGGTTTGTCATCAGCCTGGCCAATTCTCCGCTGCAGACGGCGGCCGAGCAGTGGTTCGAGCGGACGCTGGATGACTCGGCCAACAAGCGGCTGAGTCTTCCCGAGGCGTTCCTGGCGACGGATGGAGCGCTCTTGATCGTGCTGAACGTGGCGCGGGGCCTGGTGGTGTATCCCAAGACGATTGAGTCGGCCGTGGCGGCGGAGCTGCCGTTCATGGCGACGGAGGAGATTCTGATGGCGGGGGTGCGGGCCGGGGGGGACCGGCAGGAGTTGCACGAGCGGATTCGCCGCCATTCGCTGGCGGCGGCCGAGCAGGTGAAGCAGCATGGTCGGGCCAACGACCTGATCGAGCGGCTGGGGGGTGATCCGGAATTTGCGAAGGTGAATCTGGCGGAGGTGCTTCGACCGGAGGCATACATCGGGCGCGCTCCTGAGCAGGTGGAACGGTTCATTGAGCAGGTGGTGGAGCCGATCCGGAAGCGGTATGGACAGGCATTGAGGCAGGGGGCGGAGTTGAAGGTCTGACCGACGCACCTGGAATCTTTTGAAGAATCGGAGCCGCAACCGTCAGGGAGCCGGAATTCGCCGGCCTCCGCTCCCTCACGGTCGCGGCTCTGATCAATTCTCCAGACGCCAATTCCTAGACCATCTCGCGCACCTTGTCCTTGAAGACGGTGGAGATGATCTTGCCGCTGTCGGGCTGGCCACGCACGAGAGCTTCGGCGAAGTGGGCGGCCTGCTTGAGGGTGGT
>JBIQLO010000339.1:0-1598 GCA_044464175.1 Planctomycetaceae bacterium
AGCGGCCGCCGCGTGACCGGGCGCTTGCGACCCAAACGCCCCCTGATTGGGCTGCTGGCCCGAGGCGGGGAAGCCTTCGCCGGCGGGCAGGGCGCCCACATACTGGCGGGGGTGAATGCGGCCGCCCATCGGCTGGGCGATCACCTGGTCACGTTCTCCATCAACTACAGCGATGAAACCGTCGTCGGCGCCGATGAGGAGTCCGCGATTGATTTTGGAATGCTTGATGGAGCAATCGTCTTCGCCCGGCAATATCTGCTTGAAGACATTGTCCGTCTGGCGAAGCGGATCCCGGTGGTGGCTCTTTCGCACGATGCCGGCGGCGTAAATATTCCCAGTTTCTTCATCGATTTCAGCTTTCATGCCGCCGTTGCGGTGCAACGCCTGGCGGCGATGGGGCACCGGCGGATCGTCCTGGTTTACGACTCCAGTCCGTTCCACGACCGGATCGGTGCGGACATGCGGCGAGGTTTAAACCTCGGGCTGCTTCAGGCGGGGCTGGATCCCGATCCTCATCTCATCCGCCGGACGGATCTGGAGCAGGAGGACGGCGCGGCGCTTTACGAGCAACTGCGTCGCGAGGACCCCGATGTCACCGCCGTCATCAGCTACGGCCCAAATGTGCTCCATGGCATGATCGGCGCCGCCCGCAGCCACGGGCAGGACCTGCTCGAAACAATGTCGCTGATCTGCCTGACCGACACCCGGGACGTGAATGAAGCAGTGCAGCTGGCGAATTTTCGATGCCCGCTGGAGCAGATGGCCACCGACGCCGTCGAGGCATTGCATGCGATTGTTTCGGGCGTTGATGGCGTGGACGAGAAACCGATGAATCCGGAAAGCAGGTATCGGCCCTACTACGGTGAATTTCTGGAGGGTCAGACCCTCCGGCCGGCGTGCCAACGAAACCGAAGATTGCCGCTTTTCTAGGGAGAGACGGTTATGCAGGCAATTCCATTCATCACGGCAATCTGCCTGACGACGATTGGCATTGGCGCGTCGTTGGTTCGGGCCGCGGTCCTGCAAGTGGGGAGCGGGCAGACCTATACCAACATCCAGGCCGCCTGGAACGCCGCAAGCAGCGGCGACACCATCCAGATTCATGCCGGAGTCTACAGTCCGACTGGCGGCGCTGCATACGCGCTGATAGATCGCGGGAGCCAGAACGATCCCGGCAAGAACAACATCACCATTCAAGCGGCGGGCGACGGCCGTGTTACGGTCAACAGCGGCTTTGCCTTCTATGGCACGACCGATGGCAACATGGGCAATATCACCGTCGAGGGCCTTTATTTTAACACCGGTGACAGTCATTCGAACGGCATTGGGATGTATCTCCGCGCGGATACCGGCCAGACGCTTTTAGGTATGACCATTCGCGACAACGTGTTTTACGGCACTTTCGTGGAAGCGATCTACACCTACGGCTCCGGCATTCAAGGCGGACACCTCATTGAACACAATACCGTCTATGGTTCCGGCAGCGACACCGCTTACGGGATACGAGATCTAGCGACGCGGGGAGCGGGAAGTACCACACCGATCATCCAGGACAATATCGTTGTCAATGCTGATACCGGCTATTACTCGGGATCACC